>JBBSPW010000133.1:0-9899 GCA_038258365.1 Burkholderiales bacterium
CGTTGTTGGCGAGCAGGAAGCTTTCACGCGAAACCGGCTCGAAGCGCGCGCCGAGCCCGACCTTCGGGGCTCTCCAGGCGTAGAGCGTCAGCGAGGCGCCGACCGTGACCGTCAGGAAGCCCAGGATGAAGAGCCCGCGCCGCGGATCCGATGCGAAGGCATGGACCGACGAGAGCACGCCAGAGCGCACCAGGAAGGTCCCCAGCAGCGACAGCGAAAAGGCCATGATCGCCAGCAGCACGGTCCACGACTTGAAGGCGCCGCGCTTTTCCGTCACGGCCAGCGAATGGATCAGGGCCGTGCCGACCAGCCAGGGCATGAAGGACGCGTTCTCGACCGGGTCCCAGAACCACCAGCCGCCCCAGCCCAGTTCGTAGTAGGCCCACCACGAGCCGAGCGCGATGCCGACGGTCAGAAACATCCAGGCTGCCACCGTCCACGGCCGCGTCCAGCGCGCCCATTGCGAATCGAGGTTGCCGCCGATCAACGCTGCTACCGCGAAAGCGAAAGCCACCGAGAAACCGACATAGCCCATGTAGAGCATCGGCGGGTGGATCACCATGCCCGGGTCCTGCAGCAGCGGGTTCAGGTCACGGCCATCGGCAGCGGCCGGAAACAAGCGCTCGAAGGGATTCGAGGTGATCAACGTGAAGGCCAGAAAGCCGACCGCGATCAGCCCCATGACCGCCAGGATGCGCGCGACCACCGGCAGCGGCAGCGCGCGACTGAAGCGTGCGACCGCGGCTGCCCACACCACCAGCATCAGCGCCCACAGCAGCAGCGAGCCTTCATGCCCGCCCCAGACCCCGGCGATGCGGTAGGCCACGGGCAGGCTGCTGTTGGAATGCTCGGCCACATACAGGACCGAAAAATCGTTCAACACGAAGCTGCTGGTCAGACTGATGAACGCTGCCGCCACGCAAAGGCCCACTGCATAGGCTGCCGGCCGCGCCATGGCCATCCAGCCGATGCGACCGGTCTGCGCACCCACCAGCGGCACCGTGCCGAGCACGATGGAAACCGCGAACGCAGCCCACAGCGCGAAATGACCCAGCTCGGGGATCATGGCTGCGGCCGGGCGCCGGCGCCGTAGCCCGTCGGCGAGGCGGCGCCGGGGTCAGCGCGTGGGTCGGACCCTTCATTCATGACCACGCTGTCCGACTTCAACGGCCGATGCTGCGATGCGCGCTTCAGTGCCTCGGCCGCTTCGGGCGGCATGTAGTTCTCGTCGTGCTTGGCCAGTACTTCGCGAGCAACGAACACACCGCCTTCCAGCTTGCCCTGCGCCACCACGCCCTTGCCTTCCTTGAACAGGTCCGGAAGGATGCCGCTGTAACGCACCGGCACGCTGCGCGCGGTGTCGGTGACGACGAAGTCCACCGCCACGCCTTCGCGCTTGACGCTGCCGGTCTCGACCAGCCCGCCGAGGCGGAAGCTGCGGTCGGCCGGGACTTCACGCGCGATCACCTGGGTCGGTGAATAGAAGAACACCAGGTTGCTCTGGAAAGCGTTGACGACCAGCGCTGCGATCGCGCCGACCGACAGCAGCAGTCCGCCAACCAGGGCCAGGCGCTTGTGTCGCGGTTTCATGGGCATGGGGTCATCGGTGTGGGGATCTCGCGATCTGGCGAATGGGGATGCTAGTCCTCGGGAAGCACCGCTTCGGCGTCACGGGCATCAGCCAGAGCCTGATGGCGGCGCCGCCGTGCCAGCAGCGGCTCGGCCAGCATCAGCAGCAGGGCCACGCCATACGAACCCCAGACATAGAGACCATAGCCGCCCATGGCGAAGAAGTCCGCCGCACTGTGCCAGATCATTCAAACCCCCTGCGGGTTCCCACGTTGGTGCCGATCGTGTGCCTGCCCGTGCGACCGGCCCGTTGCTGGGCCACCCAGCCAGTGCCGCGTTCGCGTTCCAGCACGATCGCGCGGGCGCGCATGAACACCACCGCAAACGCGTAAGCCCAGCAGGCCAGCGTCATCAGAAGCATCGCTGTCAGCATGATGCTGACCATCTTCGGCGCGGCGGTGGCGCTGATGGTGGCGCCCTGGTGCAGGGTGTTCCACCAGCGCACCGAGAAATAGATGATGGGGATGTTGACCACCCCCACCACCGCCAGCAGCGCCCCGGCCTGGTCCGACCGCCGCGGATCGTCGATGGCGTTGACGAGTGCCAGATAGCCCAGATAGAGAAACAGCAGGATCAGCTCGGAGGTGAGGCGCGCGTCCCAGACCCACCAGGTGCCCCAGGTGGGCTTGCCCCACAACGCGCCGCTCCACAACGCGATCACGGTGAAGAGCGCGCCGGTGGGAGCGATGGCGCGCGCCAGCATCGACGCCATGCGGGCATTGAAAGCCCAGCCGATCGCCGCCCAGAAGGCCATCGCCAGGTACAGCACCATCGACATCCAGGCCGCCGGCACATGGATGTAGATGATGCGGTAGGCATCGCCCTGGGTGGCGTCGGTGGGAGCGACGAAGAAGCCGATCCACAGCCCGGCCGCCGTCAGGCCGAGCGTCAGGAGCCACAGCCAGGGCAGCAGGGTGCCGGTCAGGGCATAGAAACGCGACGGGGAAGCGAAGGTGGTGAGCCTCACGGGGACAGTGCCTTGTGCTTCGCTTCGTAGGCCGCAGCCCGGTCTCCGTCGCCGCTTGCCCTGAACAGCAGTGCCAGCTCTTCATAGACGAACGGGTCCGGGTCTCCCGCGGCATCGGCTTCGCGTTCCAGCCGCAGCTGGATGGCCAGGGCCTCGTCGGGGCGCTTCAATGCGCGCAGGGTCCAGGCCACCATCCACCAGGCGGTGCGGGTGGCCCCGGCGTCGGCTTTGTCCGTTCCACGTTGCGGGCGCAAGGTCACAGCGGCCTGGAACTGCGCCAGCGCCTGGTCGTAGCGGCCGAGTTGGTGCAGCGCACAGCCGATGTTGTTGCGCACCGAAGCCTCCCACCGCTTGGCCGCAGGCTGGCTCGACGAACCCACCACCGCCAGCGCTTGCTGGCCCCAGTGCAGCTGCTGCTCTGGCGCGGTGTCGACGAAAGCAAACATGTGGATTACATCGATGGCCAGGCCGTCGAATCCTGCCCTGGTGGCCACGTCGAGCGCCGCCTGGAAAGCCTTGCGGGCACGCTCTTTCGCATCCTCGGTCAGGGCTTCGGGTGAATGGGTGCCCGAAGCCCAGGTTCGGCCCAGTTCCAGAAAGTAGCGCGTGCGGGCTTCGGCACCCGCGGCGGGCAGCGACGGCTCGACCTGCAGCAGCACCGCGCGCGCAGCGTCGAAATCCTTCCGCAGGCCGTGCGTGCGGGCGATCTGGGTCAGCAGGATCAAGCGGTCGTCGTCGCTGGCCCCATCCAGGGCGGCGCGAAAGCGCTGCTCGCTGACGGCGGGCTGGCTGAAGTCCCACAGGGGGGCAAGGTCGATGGCCATCGCAGGGGTCGCCAACAGGGTCAGCGCGGTGGTGAGACAAGTTCGCATCGACAGAACGGTCGGGTTGCGGCTTGCATGCTGACACGGCTTCATTCGGTGGAGATGCGCAACGCCGCCGCGGTGGCCGGCGGCACGCCGATCAGGGTGGCGATCAACAGCGCTCCCAGCAGCGACAGGTGGCCCGATGGCGACAGACCGATCTCTGTCGTTGCCACCGAACCAGCGCCGAAGATCAACGCCGGCATCGCCAGCGGCAACACGATCAAGATCAGCAGCATGCCGCCACTTCGCAATCCGAGTGTGAGCGCAGCCCCAAGGCCCCCCAGCAAACTCAGGATCGGCGTGCCCAGCAACAGGCTCGCCACCAGCACCCCCAGCGACAGCCACGGCAAGCCGAACATCAAACCCACCAGCGGAGCGGCCACGATCAACGGCAAGCCGTGAATCAACCAGTGGGCCGCGCCTTTGGCAGCCACGATCACGATCGCCGGCTGCGGCGCCAGCAGCAGTTGGTCGAGCGAGCCGTCGGCATGGTCGGCCGCATACAGGTGCTGCACCGACAGCATGCTGGCCAGCAGCGCACCGACCCAGACCACACCGGGTGCCATCACCCGCAGCGTGGTCGGCTCCGGACCGACGCCGAGCGGAAACAGGCTGGCGGCGACAACGAAGAACGCCACCGGCAGCCAGGCATCGACCGGGCGGCGTGCGGCCAGGCGCAACTCGCGCCGCAGGATCGCCATGAACAGGGCCCGCATCATGACGGCCATGGGAGCGAGGGCGGGGAGTGCGACAACGGTTGCGACGTCGGCAGCGGCGGCTCGCCCGTCGCACCGTCCATGTCGAACACCGTCGGCGCGGGGTCCGACAAACTCAAGGTCTGGTGGCTGGTCAAAAGCGCGCTGCCGCCCCGCTTCGCATGGTCGGTGAGCAGGCGGTTCAATGCGCAGATGCCGTCGTCGTCGAGCGCATCGAAAGGCTCGTCCAGCAGCCACACCGAGGGCTGCGGCTCGGTCAGAGACAGCGCCAGCCGCGACAGCGCCACGCGCCGCCGCTGGCCTTGGCTCAAGGTGCGCACCGACGCCGCGGCCAAGGGCTCGATGCCCAGCCGATCGAGGGCCGCGCGGCCTTCGGCACCGCTGACGCTGCGGCCATGCAAGGCAGCGAAGAAGCGCAGCGATTCGGCCACCGACAGGTCTTCCTTCAACGCATTCGGATGGCCGATGTGGTGCAGCCGTTGGCGCCAACCATGGCCGCTTTGGCGCAGCGCGACCCCGTCGACCTGCACCGTGCCCGCCACAGGGCTGGCCAACCCCGCCAACAAGCGCAACAGACTGGTCTTGCCGCGACCGTTGCGACCCCGCAGCCACACCACCTGGCCGGGCTGCAGCCGCAGGTTCAGATGGCGAAACAAGCGCCGTCCCCCGCGATCACCGCCCAGGTCGACGGCTTCGAGCAGCGGGGCGGTGCTCAGGATGGCAGCAGCTTCGGTCTGGAGCATGGGTTGCGGTTGCGGGTGCTGCAGGTCCAGCACGGCGGCGGGAGCATAGCCGCCAGCCCGCAGACATCGGCTGTTCGCTACCGAACGCCGGCAGCCAGCCGCCGCGCGCGCAGCCAGCGGTACAGCGGCGCGGTCAGCGTCAGCACCGCCACATAGCGCACCACATGAAAGACCGTCACCACCGGCACCCCCAATTGCAGCACCTTGGCAGTGATGCACATCTCGGCGATGCCGCCTGGCGCGGTGCCGAGCGCCACCGACGCCGGATGCAGCCCGGCGCCTTGCGCCAGCAGCCAGGCGAAGGCACCCGATGCACCGATCATCACGAGCGTGCCCACCGCCACGGTGCCCAGCCAACGCGGCGCCGCGCGGGCGAAGGCCGGGGTGAAACGGGTGCCCAGCGCCACGCCGATGAAGAGCTGCCCGGCGTTGGACGCTTCCCTGGGCAGGGCCGACAGTTCGACGCCGCTTGCGGTCAGCGCAATGGTCACCATCAGCGCACCCAGCACGAACGGGTTCGGCGCCTTCAGCCAGCGCATCCCCGCGATGCCCACCGCACTGGCGGCCAGCAGAGCCAGCAGGCCGAGCGGCTGCACCGCATGCACCGCCAGCTGCGACGCATCGGCGCCATGCAGACCGGCAGCCTGGTAGCCGAGGGGGATCAGCACCACCACGATCAGCACCCGCAGCGAATGGGCAGCCGCCACCCGGTCGACCCGGCCGCCGTTGCGCTCGGCCAGCACCGACATCTCCGATGCACCACCGATGGCGCCCGCAAAAAACGCGGTGGCGTGGTCACCGCCATTGGCTTTCAACAGCACGCGGTAGAAGGCGTAGCCCATCGCCAGCGCCCACACCACGCCGGCCAGCACCGCCGGCGCCAGGCTCGCCAGCAGCGACACCACATCGGGCGTGAAATACAGACCGAGTGCGACGCCGATCATCCATTGGCCGACATTGCGAAGCCGGTTGGAGCCCAACAGCGGCACCCCCGCGACGCCGAGCGCTGCGGTGATCAGCAACGGGCCGATCATCCAGGGCAGCGGGGTGTGCAGCGCCTGGCAAGCGAGTGCCGCCAGCAGTGCCACCACCACGGTGGCGGCGATGCGGATCGGCGGGTTCAGGCGCATGCGGCGGTGGGGTCGAACAGATCGAAGCGGCCCGAGGCGGTCAACTTTGGTCAGATGCGGTCAGACGCGATCAAACGGGCTGGAAGGAGGTGGGTCAGCTGAAGGGCTGCGCCTCGGGCTGGACCATGGTTTCACGCTGCTGCCGAAGCGTCGGGTAGTCGGTGTAGCCCTCGGCACCGCCCCCGTAGAACGTGGTCTTGTCGGGCTCGTTCAGCGGAGCGCCCTCACGCAGCCGCAAACCCAGATCGGGGTTGGCGATGAACGGCTTGCCGAACGCGACCAGCTCGGCCGCGCCGCTGGCCAGCACCTCCTGCGCCATCGGTCGGTCGTAGCCGTTGTTGACCATCCAGGCACCCGGATGCTTACTGCGCAACGCGGCGTAGTCGAAAGGCGCGATGTCGCGCGGGCCACCGGTGGCGCCTTCGACCACATGCACATAGGCCAGGCTCAGCGGCGCCAGCTGCGACAGCGCGTGCTCATACAGCGCTTGCGGATCGCTGTCGGGACCGGCGTCGTTGGCAGGCGTCACCGGCGACAACCGCAAGCCCGTGCGATCGCCGCCGATGGCGTCCGTGACGGTGTGCATCACCTCCGACAGAAAGCGGCAGCGGTTGGCGATGCTGCCGCCATAGGCATCGGTTCGATCGTTGATGCTGTCGCGCAGGAACTGCTCGATCAGGTAGCCGTTGGCGGCATGCACCTCGACCCCGTCGAAGCCGGCTTCGAGCGCCATCTGCGCGGCATGGTGGTACTGCGCAATCACACCGGGGATTTCGGCTTCCAGCAACGCGCGCGGCTGCGACACATCGGCAAAGCCGCCCTGGATGAACGTCTTTCCCTTGGCGGCACGCGAGGTGCTGGACAGCGGTGCCTGCCCGCCGGGCAGCAGCGACACATGCGAGATGCGGCCGACATGCCACAGCTGCACGACGATCTTGCCGCCGCGCGCATGCACCGCATCGGTGACGCGACGCCAGCCGGCCACCTGTTCCGGGCTGTAGATGCCCGGGGTGTCGAGATACCCCTGCCCCATCGGGCTGATCTGCGTGGCTTCGGTGACGATCAACGCTGCGCCAGTGGCCGGGTCGGCGCGCTGTGCGTAGTACTCGGCCATCAGCGCGTTGGGCACCTGGCCGGGGCTGGCGCGGTTGCGGGTCAGCGGGGCCATGACGATCCGGCTGGCGAGGTCGATGGCGCCGATCCGGATGGGGGTGTGAAGGTTGGGGTGAGGTTGCTGCATTCAGCGAGCCTACTGCAGTGCAGCAATTTCGATGCGGCCGGCTTCAGCCGCCCAGCGCGGGTCGGACAGCCATCGCGGCTGAGTTCGCCGCACCGGTTCCTGAGCCGATGCCCAGCGTGCTGATGGCGTGCGGGTTGTCGGCTTTGCCGGGGTGGGCGCGGGCGCGGGCGCTGCGCTGAACCTACTGCGGCTTGAACCTCAGGGGGCCTGCGTGAACTGCAGGTAGATGCTGTACTGCCGCAGCGTGTGGTCCAGCCATCTCCAGCGCCACAACGGCGTGTGGATGACGCGCTGCAAGCGAAAGCCGAAGCTTTCTACAAAGGTGCGCAGGATCGGCTCGTCGTAATAGACCTTGTGGTCCGGATCGCCATGCCATCCGCGCAAGCCAGGAATGCCGACGACAAACAGACCGTCATGCATCAGCACGCGCTTGATCTCCAGCATCAGCGGGGCAGGGTCTGGCACATGCTCGATCACGTTGTCCAGCAGCACGGAATCGAAGGTTGCAGAAGCCATCGGCAGCGTGCCTTCCTGCATGACATGGGCTTCAAGACCGCGAGACCTGCAGTACTCGACATTCCTCTGGTTGATGTCGACGCCGACCGACCGGGGCCGGTGCGCGAGCAGGTCGCCGACCCCGCAGCCCACATCCAGGCAGTTGCCCTTCAGCATGCGGGTGATGCGGGGGTAGAGCAGCAGTTGGCGGTACAGCTTGCCCGTGAGCCTTCTGTCTCTGAGGTAGGCGAAATAGGCGTCGTGGTCAGTCATGGTGATGGGTTGAGGCAGCAGGGTGCTGGCCGAAGATCTCCTCGTAGCGGCTGAAACCTGCCTGGGGAGAAAACCGATCTTTCCACAGTGCGCTTGTGGTTCCGTCGTGCGGGCGAGTGGCCAGTTGGGTTGCAGCGCGTGCGAAATCGCGGGTGCTGCCGCGAGCGAAGGTGGCGCCCAGACCCAGCACAGCAAGTTCCCGATGCACCGCAATGTTGGACAGTAGTGAACGGCGGTCGACACTGGCGGCTTCGAGCACCACCAGCGGGAAGCCTTCGGCGTAGGAAGCGAGCACCAGCATGTCGGATTGGGCGATCACGGCACTGGCATTCGACACCTGCCCCAGCATCAGCACACGGTCGTTCAGCTCGGGTTGCTTGGACATTGCAGCGATCTGGCCTTCGAGCGGGCCGCGGCCGCAGAGGACGAGGCAAAGATGGCTGGTGTCTGCAACGGCTTGCAGCAGGAAGCCGACGTTCTTGCGCGCACTGAGCGCGCCGACGTAGGCCAGAACCAATCGCTGTGCGGCCCGCTGGCCCTGCAACCAGTGCTGCAAGGGCTCGGGTAGCGGCGCCACTTCAGCCGGTTGACTCCTCGAGTTGTATGCAACATCGAAAGTCAGTCCTGGCAACTGTCGTTGGTAGTGACGCCGCATGGCATGCGAGATGCACACCCGCGCCGCGAATCGGCGCAAGGACCACCGCCAGATGGCCCAGACGATGGCGACCTGCCAGTGCGCGTGGTCGTAAGTCAGGTGCTGGGGGAAGTGGCCGTGCAGCGTGGTGACGACGGTGCATTTGCGGTTCCAGGTCAGCAGCCAGCCGACCAGATCGGGGCGCAGGCCGTGGGTGTGGACAACGCCGGTGAGCGCGGTCAGATCGGCGAGTTTCAGTTGGCGGACGTCGGCGAAAGCTTCCAAGTCGTCGCGAAGAACCTGGCCCGACAGAAAGAGCAGGTCGACCTTCCACCCTGCTTTTGCGGCGGCGTTGCCAAGGTCAACGGCGACATTGGTGGGGCCCGTGCGGTCTGCGCGGGGAACGATGAGCGTGTAGTGGCGGGGAACAACCATGGGCGGGGATCGGGGGCTTTGATGCGAACTGCGGCGACGGGGAGACTGGCTCGCAGCTACAGCGAATTCTCGCGGAGAGCAGTGCGGCGCGGACCGGGTCGCGTTTGCTGGTCCCGGAAGGAGAGGAGTCGTGGCAAACGAGCCGGGCCTGTTTGGATGCGGAGGCGCAGGTGGTTAGCGACGCTTCGCCGGCGACGTCGGGTTCAAGTTGGCTCCGGCTGAGAAGGCCGAGGTGAAGTTCTCCAAGGTGTTGACCTACGTCTTCACCCAGCACGGTGCGATTTAGGTGGCCCATGTGCTGGCTTCGCCCTGGGCCGTGGAGATGGGCATCTTCGTCGTGCGCGCCTTCGTGCGCATGCGCGAACTGGCCGCCGCGCGTGCCGACTTGGCCAAGCGGCTGACTGGGTTGGAACAAAAGGCCGAAGGGCCGGCGCTCACGCACGACACCTTCGACCGCAATACCCGCGCTCAACTCAAGCAGCTTATCGAGGCGGTCAACCGGCTCATGATGCCGCCCGATCCGCCCAAGCGGCCTATCGGGTTCGTCCATCCCGAGGAGAAGGGCAGCAAGAAGACCGGCAGCGGGGCGTCGGCTCCATAGTTTTTCTAAACTTCTTCCGACGGACGTATGCGACTTAAGAAGCTAGGCCAGCGGGAAGGCAGGCTACAAACTCGATCCTGACGTAAGCCTCTTTTCGCGCCGGTGCGCGTGGGTGCCACGGCCGACACTTTCTGCAGCGTACAGATTTGCCCCCTGTCTGGACCTTCGGC
>JBBSPW010000134.1:0-9675 GCA_038258365.1 Burkholderiales bacterium
GAATAACCGAATGAATGAATGAATCACTGAATGACCAACCGCAGCAACGACCACCGACTCAACCAGGAGACAAGCATGAACCAACCCAGCAATCGCAGAAGAGTTCTGATTCAGGCCGGGGTGGCCGCAGCCGCCACCGCTGCCATCGGCGGCTTCGCGCCGCATGCGTTCGCGCAAGCGCGCAGCAAGGTGCGCGTGGGCTACCTGCACACACCCGCAGTCGATGGACAGATCTGGCTCGGCCATGAGAACGGCACCTGGGCCAAGCACGGGCTCGACCTGGAATTCATCCAGTTCACCACCGGATTGGAGATCTTCCAGGCGATGATCGGCGGCAGCCTGGATGTGCTGTCCACCGGCGCGGTGGTGTCGAACTTTCCGGCCCGTGGGCAAGGCAAGGTTTTCCTTTTGAACAACATCGAGTACGCCACCGCACAACTGTGGGTGCGCGACGACTCGATCAAGTCGCTGGCCGACTTGAAGGGCAAGAAGATCTCCACCACCACCGGCACCACCGCGCATGTGTTCCTGGACCGCGCGTTGCGGTCGGCCAAGCTCGACCCGGGCAAGGACGTGCAGATCGTCAACCAGCGCATGGCCGAGGCCGTGACCTCGTTCATCTCTGGCGCGGTGCCTGCCGTCGCGCTGTGGGTGCCCTTCGATGTGACCGTCAAGCAGAAGGTACCGGGCGCTCGCAAGATCGTCGATGCATCGGCCTTCTTCCCAGAGGCCGCAATCATGGGCGGCTGGGCGGCTCGCAACGACTACTTCGACGCCAACAAGCCGGTGCTCGACAAGCTGATTGCAGCCTGGGCCGAAGCCAACGACGCGATGCTGGCAGACTTCGACGGCGCGGCCGAGATCCTGCAGAAGACCCAGTACAAGCAGGTGCCCCTGCCCGACCTGAAGGAATCGATGAAGTTCAGCAAGTACTACAGCTCGGCCGATTGGCGCAAGCTGTATTCGGACGGCACCGCCACCAAGTGGTTGCAGCAGGTCACCGACTTCTTCGCCACCGCGGGCAACATCGCTAACCCGGTGCCGGCATCGACCTACTTTGATCCGCAGCTGTACCTGAAGGTCGTCAAGGCTTGAGCACGATCGGCACCGGCAAGCGCGACAGCAGCAATGGCCACGACATCGTCATCGTTGGCGGTGGCTCGTCCGGCTGCGTGCTGGCCAACCGGCTGAGTGCCGACCCTGCCTGCCGGGTGCTGCTGATCGAAGCCGGCGCCGCCGCACGCAACTTCTGGCTGCGGCTGCCGGTGGGCTACTTCCGCTCGATCTACGACCCGCGCTTCACCTGGCAGTTTCCGCTGGAGCCCGAGCCCGGCACCGGGAACCGGCAGGTGTCGTGGCCACGTGGCAAGGCGCTCGGCGGGTCCAGCCTCATCAATGGCTTGCTGTACATCCGCGGCCAGCCAGCCGATTTCGACGACTGGGCCGAACTGCATGGCGCGACCGGTTGGCGCTATCGCGACCTGCTGCCGCACTTCAAGCGCTCAGAAGCCTACGAAGGCGGCGAGAGTGAGTTTCACGGTGCCGGGGGTGAGCTGGGTGTCAGCAACCTGCGCAACGACCACCCCTATTGCGATGCCTGGCTGGCTGCCGGCGCCGAAGCCGGCTATCCGCTCACCGACGACTTCAACGGCGCGCAATGCGACGGCCTGGGCCGCTACCAGCTGACCCTGCGCGGCCACTGGCGCTGCGACGCCGCCACCGCCTTTCTGACCCCGGCACAGCCGCGCCCCAACCTGCAGATCGAAAGCAACGCCCGGGTCACGAGGGTGCTGATCGAGCACGGCCGCGCGGCCGGTGTCGAATGGCTGCGCAATGGGCAACTGCACACCGGCCATGCCGATGCCGAGGTGATCCTGGCAGCCGGTGCATTGCAGTCACCGCAGTTGCTGCAGCTGTCGGGCATCGGCCCGGCGGCGCTGCTGAAGCAGCATGGCATTGCGGTGCTGGCCGATGCGCCCGAGGTCGGCCTGAATCTGCAGGACCACTACCAGGCACGGGTGATCGTCAAGCTCAAGCTCCGCAAGTCGCTGAACGACGATGTGCGCAACCCGTTGCGGCTGGCGCAGATGGGTGCGCAATGGTTGTTCGGCCAGCGCGGGCCGCTGACCGTGGGTGCCGGGCAGGTGGGCGGTTTGGTCGCCACCGAGCATGCGCGCGGAGGGCGTGCCGATGTGCTTTTTAATGTGATGCCACTGTCGGTAGACAAACCCGGCGACCCGCTGCACCGCTTCTCGGGCTTCTCGGCATCGGCTGCGCAGTGCCGGCCGGAATCGACCGGCTCGGTGCGGATCGGCAGTGCCGACCCCACCGCCCTGCCCCGCATCCGCGCCGGCTATCTGAGCGAGCCGCTAGACGCGAAGACGCTGGTGGCGGGCTTGCAGATCCTGCGCGACATCGTGCAGCAACCCGCCTTTCGCGACCTCATCACCGATGACGAATACCTGCCGGGAAACAGCGTCAAGACCGCTGCCGAACTGGAAGCCTTCGCGCGTGCCAAGGGCGGCACCGTGTTCCATCCCACCAGCACCTGCCGCATGGGTGGCGATGCGCGCTCCGTGGTCGACGAACGGCTGCGGGTGCGCGGGGTCACTGGCTTGCGCGTGGCCGATGCATCGGTGATGCCGCGCGTGGTGTCGACCAACACCAATGCGGCGGTGATGATGATCGGCGAGAAGGGCGCGGCGATGGTGATCGAGGATGCACGCGTCGAAGCGGTCCCTGCCGCCGAAGCGCGGCGCCCGATGGCAGCCGCGGTGCCCGCGTGAACCGCAGCAACGCGCAGGCGCCGCTGTATGTGCAGCTGGCCGACCTGTTCAGGCAGCGCATCGCCAAGGGCATCTGGAAGCAAGGCGATAAGCTGCCGTCGCTGGAGCAGTTGGTCGACGAATTCAGCGTAGCGCGGGTCACGGTGCGCCAGGCGGTCGACCGACTGGCACGCGACGGACTGGTGTTGCCTCAGCGCGGGCGCGGCACCTTCGTCACCGGCGCACCGTCTGACGATCGCTGGCTGCGGGTCGAGACCACGTTGCAAAGCCTGTCGGATGTCTACCGCGACACCCACCCGACGATTCTCAACATCGACGAATCGACCCGCACCCCGGTGCTGCACCCAGCCGATGGCATCGCTGCGCCGGCCTACGCTTTCATGCGCCGGGTGCATGCGCGCCAGGGCCGGCCTTACTGCATCATCAACATCCACCTCGACGCCGCGATTTTTGCGAAACGTCCCGCGCGGTTCCGCAAGCAAACGGTGATCCCGCTGCTGATGTCGATGCCATCGGTCGAGATCGTGAGCGCACGCCAGGTGCTGACCATCGGCACGGCTGATCTGGAAGTGGCCCGACATCTGGGCATCCCCGTCAACGCGCCCGTGGCGGAGGTGCGGCGGGTTTTCACCGGCCCCGGGCAGCGTGTGATCTACCTGGCCGAGGTGACCTACCGCGGCGACTTCATCCACATGGAAATCGACTTGAAGCCCTGAGTGTTGCCAGAGCGGCTGCCCGTCGCACTGCCTGCGGGGTCAGTCAGCTCCTTGCCAGCAACAGCGCGCCGCACAGCGCCAGCAGCCACAGCACCAGGCGGTTGAAACGCGCGGTGTCGAGCTTCGAGAACACGAACAGGCCCAGTGCGCCGCCCACCACGACGAAGGGCAAGCCGAACCACAGCCGCTGCTGCGCCAGCGCATCGATGCCCACCAGCCTGCCCACCCACAGCAGGCCGAGCACACCGATCAGCAGGATGTAGGCCTGCACCAGCGCGCGGTTGGCGATCTTGTCGCCGCCTCGCAGCGCGACCCACATCGTCGGCACGAAGCCGGACAAGCCCGCCAGCCCGCCGAGAAAACCGCCGACCGCGCCCACCGCCAGATCGCTCAGCCGACCGGCCTGGTTCGACAGGTTCAGGCTCGGCATCTGGCGGCGGGTCAGCATGAAAACCGCATACGTCAGCAGCAGCGCGCCGATCGCCGGCCGCAACTGCGATGGCGGCAGCAGATCCAGCGCCCAGGCTCCCAGCGGGACACCGACGAATCCGCCGGCCGCAAACGGCGCCAGGCGCCGCCACGGGATGCGGCGCCAGAACACCGGCAGGTAGCCGATGTTCAAGAGCAGCGTGTAGCTGAGAACCAGCACCGTGACCTGCCGCGGGTCCAGCAAGTGCGCCCACAGGGCGGTGGCCACCAGCGCGAAGCCGAAGCCGGTGGCACCCGAGACCATGGCGGCCAGCAACGCGCCCGCGCCCAGCAACAGCGTTTCGGTCAATTCGGGCCTGCGACTGGAGGTCTGGGCAGGCCTCCTGCGCTGAACGTGAGAAGGCCGCTCAAACACCGTGCGGGCAAGGAGGGCGGCAACGAGCCGCCCCTCACAGCCGCACCACGGGCGCAGGCAGCCCCTGGATCATGACGTTCAGGCAAGCCGGCAAGCCGCTGGCGACCGCTTGCTGCACCGCTGCGGTCATCGCGTCGGCCGCATCGACCCCTGCGCCATGGGCACCGAAAGCCGCGGCCACTTCGTCGTAGCGGGTCGGCAGCAATTCGCAGCCGATCGCGCGCGCCGCACCGTAGTCGCGCAGCTGAATCTGGTGTTCGGCATTCCAGCGCGCGTCGTTGCCCACCACCGCCAACACCGGCAAATGATGTCGCACCGCGGTGTCGAACTCGGCGATGTGAAAGCCCACCGTGCCGTCACCCATCACCGCCACCACCGGCGCGCCGGGAACCGTGCAGGCGGCGCCGATGGCATACGGCAGGCCGGAGCCGATCGAGCCCGCGACGCCGTTGATCAGTCGGTGCGGCGCCTGCAAACAAGCCGTAGCCCACTGGCCGATCTCGCCACCATCGCAGACCAGCACCGAGTCGGGATGGCTGTCCAGCACGGCCTGCAGCGGACGCAGCATCTGCACCGGGTGCAGGAGATGGGGCAGCGTGCTCCGGGCGTTGTCCCAGGCGGCAGGGCGGTAGGCGCGTGCGGACTCGGTTTCGGCCAACCAGGCGGCAGAACCGTGTTGGCCTTCGGCGGTGGCGAGTTGGGTCAGCGCCTGCAGTGCGGAGCCCACATCGGCGGTGGCTGTAGCGGTCAGCCGGTGGCCGATTGCCCGCCGCGAGCGCTCGATCTCGGCGTCTTCCGCATCCACCTGCAGCACCGTTGCCGCTGCTGGGAACGCCGGTGCCTGGCCGAACTTCAGCGTGAAGTCCAGCCGCTTGCCCAGCAGCAACACGCAGTCGGACGCCGCCAGCAGTGCCGCAAACGCACCCAGGCTGGCGTCACCGATGCCACGCGGGCTTTCCATGCCGAACACCGGCACCCCGCTGGCGCTTTGCAGCGTTGCCTGCAGCGCCCGGCCGTTGCGGGTCATGCCAGCCGGGCCGACCAGCACCAGCGGGCGCTGCGCGCGCAGCAGCTGTTGGAGCAGCAAGCTGGCATCGGCATCCCCGAGCGGCATCGGCTCGGGCTCGAACTCGGCGGGGTCAGGCTGCGGCGCGTCGGTCATCACTTCCAGCACATCGGTCGGAAGGCTCAAGTGCACGGGACCGGGCCGCCCTGAACGCGCGATGCGGATGGCACGGGCCACATCGGCTGCAACGCTGTTGGCACTGGCGCAAACCCATGCCGCCTTGCACACCGGCCCGGCCATCCGCACCTGATCCATCTCCTGAAACGCACCGCTGCCGAGCTGGCCGAGCGGTGCATGGCCCGACAGCAGCAGCACCGGGGCTTCGGCCATTTGGGCGGTGTAGAGCGCACCCACCGCGTTGGCATGGCCGGGTCCCCCGGTCACCAGCGCCACGCCGACCGTGCCGGTGATGCGCGATTGCGCATCGGCCATGTGCACCGCGGCGGCCTCGTGACGCGTGTGAACAAGCGGCAGGCCAGCGCCGAACGCGGCATCGAAGACCGGCATCACATGGTTGCCGGACAGCGTGAAGAGGCGCGGCACCCCGGCGGCCAGCAAGGCCTTCACCAGAGCGTCGCAGCCGCGAATGGCGGTGGTTGGATTCATCCGCCGCAGTCTGGCACGGACTGTGCCTGCGCCCGTGCCAGTGGGCGGCCGCAGCCGCCCCTTTGCCGCACCGCGATCGCTCCGCTATCATTTCCGACCAAGCGGTCGGGTTTGCTCACCCACTGTTCCGTCCGCGCCTGTCACCACTCCTGCGAAAGGCACCGTGAGCGAAGCCACCGTCCTGATCGAGCAAACCGGCACCGTCCGCATCTTGAGATTGAACCGGCCGGCGGCGCTGAATGCCTTGACGACCGCGATGCATGGCGAGTTGATGGCCGCGTTGAACGATGCTGCCGACGACCCGCATACCCGCTGCCTGCTGCTGACCGGCAACGGCCGGGGCTTCTGCGCCGGGCAGGATCTGGCGGACCCTGCGATGACCGCCACTGACGGGCAGGCTGCCGATGTCGGCGCTGTCGTGCTGCGCTTCTACAAGCCGCTGGTGCAGCGCTTGCGCAGCCTGCCGGTGCCGGTGGTGTGCGCCGTCAACGGCGTGGCCGCCGGCGCCGGTGCCAACATCGCGCTCCACTGCGACATCGTGCTGGCCGCGCGCTCGGCCAGCTTCATCCAGGCGTTCGCGAAGATCGGTCTGGTGCCCGATGCAGGCGGCACCTGGTTGTTGCCGCGGCTGGTGGGCAGGGCGCAGGCGATCGGCCTGGCAATGCTGGGCGACAAGCTGCCGGGCGCCGATGCCGAGCGTCTGGGCCTGATCTGGCGTTGCGTCGACGATGCGGCGCTGGCCGACGAAGCCCTGGCGGTCGCACAGCGACTGGCTGACCTGCCGACGCGTGCGCTGGTCGAAACGCGGCTGGCGATCGATGCCTCGCAGCAGTTGTCGATGGACGACGCGCTGTCGGAAGAAGCCCGCCTGCAGGGTCAGCTGGGCCGGTCGCACGATTTTCGAGAAGGCGTGGCAGCGTTCAGTGCCAAACGCAAACCGGTCTTCAAGGACCGATGATCATGGCTGCCGATGCCGACGCCGACCCCGCTTCCAAGGCCGCGCAAGCGATCGCTGAATCGGTGCGCGATCGGCTCTTTGCCCGCGACTTCACCGCGCAGCATCTGGGCATGCAGGTGACGGCAGTCGGCCCCGACAGCGCCAGGGTGACGATGACGGTGCTGCAGCACATGCTCAACGGCCACGCCACCTGCCATGGTGGCCTGATCGCCACTTTGGCAGACACCGCTTTCGCCTATGCCTGCAATGCCGGCAACGAGTTGACGGTGGCGTCCGGCTTCGCGATCGAGTTGCTGGCGCCTGCGCGGCTGGGCGATGTGCTCACCGCCAACGCGGCGGTGGTTTCGCGCGGCAGGCGAACCGGTGTCTACGACGTCGATGTGCGCAACAGCGAAGGCCTGCACATCGCCGCATTCCGCGGTCGCTCGCATGCCATCGTCGGCCGGCCCTCGGTGGCCGACTGAGCCCGCGCCGAAGCCCCACCAGACCCACACGATGCCCGTCAAGCAACCCGCACCCGGCGATCTCGAGCCGATCGAGAGCGCCAGCCGCGACGAGATCACCGCGCTGCAGCTGCAGCGGCTGCAAGCCACGCTGAAGCGGGCTTACGACCACGTGCCGCACTACCGGCAGGCCTTCGACAACGCCGGCTTGCGGCCCGACGACCTGCGCTCGCTGGCTGACCTGTCGCGCTTCCCGTTCACGGTCAAGAGCGACCTGCGCGACAACTATCCCTACGGCATGTTGGCGGTGCCTCGCGAGCAGGTGCTGCGCATCCATGCGTCGTCGGGCACCACCGGCAAGCCCACCGTGGTGGCCTACACGAAGCAGGACATCGAGCATTGGGCCGACCTGGTGGCGCGCTCGATCCGCGCAGCGGGCGGGCGGTCCGGCGACATCGTTCATGTGGCGTACGGCTACGGCCTCTTCACCGGCGGTCTGGGTGCGCACTACGGTGCCGAGCGCGCCGGCTGCACAGTGATCCCGATGTCGGGCGGCCAAACCGAAAAGCAGGTGCAACTGATCAACGACCTGAAGCCCGACATCATCATGGTCACCCCCAGCTACATGCAGGTGATCGTCGAAGAATTCCGCCGCCAGGGTCTGGACGCCGCGGCTTCGTCGCTCAAGGTCGGCATCTTCGGCGCCGAGCCCTGGACCGAGGCGATGCGGACTGAACTGGAACGAAGCGCCGGGCTCGACGCCGTCGACATCTACGGCTTGTCGGAAGTGATGGGCCCGGGCGTGGCCAGCGAGTGCATCGAATCGAAGGACGGCCCGGTCGTGTGGGAAGACCACTTCTACCCCGAAATCGTCGACCCCGACACCGGCGCGGTGCTGCCCGATGGTGAAGAGGGCGAGCTGGTCTTCACATCGTTGACCAAGGAAGCGCTGCCGATCATTCGCTACCGCACCCGCGACCTGACGCGCTTGCTGCCGCCCACCTCGCGCTCGTTCCGCCGCATGGGCAAGATCGTCGGCCGCAGCGACGACATGCTGATCATCCGCGGGGTCAATGTGTTTCCGACGCAGATCGAAGAGCTGGTGCTGCAGCATGAGCAGCTGTCGGGGCAGTACCAGTTGGTCGTGACGCGCGAAGGCGCGCTCGATGCGCTGGAGGTGCGGTGCGAATTGCAGGCGGCCGGCAGCGTCGATGAGGCTGCAGCGCGCGACCAGATCGGCACGTGGTTGACCCATCGCATCAAGTCGATGGTGGGGGTGAGCGCTGTCGTCAATGTGCTGCCCCCCGATTCCATCGAACGCACCCTGGTCGGCAAGGCGCGCCGAGTGATCGACCAGCGCCGCCGTTGAACCCTTAGAAGGAGACACACACCATGTACACCCAAGCCATGGACACGCCGCTCGTTGACAGCGACCGCGACGGCGACGTCGACGCCAAGCCAGCCGCCAAGCGATTGCGCGCCACCGAAGACCCGCAGTTGCAACAGCGCTTCGATGCACGCATCGACGCCGGCGACTTCATCGAAGCCAAGGACTGGATGCCGGACGACTACCGCAGGACACTCGTGCGGCAGATCAGCCAGCATGCCCACAGCGAGATCGTCGGCATGCTGCCTGAGGGCAACTGGATCAGCCGTGCACCGACGTTGAAGCGCAAGACGATCCTGCTGGCCAAGGTGCAGGACGAAGCCGGGCACGGCTTGTATCTGTATGCGGCGGCCGAGACACTCGGCACCTCGCGCGACCAGATGCTGGATGCGCTGCACACCGGCCGCGCCAAGTACAGCAGCATCTTCAACTACCCGACGCTCTCCTGGGCCGATGTGGGCACGATCGGCTGGCTGGTGGACGGCGCGGCGATCATGAACCAGGTGCCGATCTGCCGTTGCAGCTATGCGCCGTATGCGCGCGCGATGGTGCGCATCTGCCGCGAAGAGAGCTTTCATCAGCGGCAGGGTTTCGACAGCCTGCTCACGATGATGAAGAACGGCACCGATGCGCAGCGCGCGATGGTGCAGGACGCGGTCAACCGTTGGTGGTGGCCGTCGATCATGATGTTCGGCCCGCCCGACGATGAGTCGCCCAACAGCGAAAAGAGCATGCGCTGGGGCATCAAGCGTGTCTCCAACGACGAGTTGCGGCAGAAGTTCATCGATGCGGCGGTCGAGCAGGCCAAGGTGCTGGGTGTGAGCTTCCCCGACCCCGATCTGAAGTGGAACGACGCGCGCCAGCACTGC
>JBBSPW010000135.1:0-9620 GCA_038258365.1 Burkholderiales bacterium
AATTGCTGGTGGCGGAAGTGGGTGCGCTGCGGCATGCGCTGCCGGCGGCTGCAGCAGGCGCCGACAACGCTGCGCAAGGCGCAATCAAGGCGGGCCAGACCGGCGAGATCGGTCCGATCATCGCCGCGCTGCAAGTGCCGATCGTCGAGCGCCACTTGGCCGAAGCATTGGCGCAAGGTGCGCGTGCTGTCACGGGTGGCGCAGTCATCGAGCACGGCGGCGGTGCCTGGTGTCAGCCGACGGTGCTCGTGGGCGCCACGCACCGGATGTCGGTCGTCACCGAAGAAACCTTCGCCGCGGTGCTGCCGGTGATGCCCTTCGACAGCGACGACGAAGCCGTGGCGCTGGCCAACGACAGCGACTTCGGCCTTTCGGGCTGCGTGTTCTCGCAAGACATCGACCGCGCGCGCCGCATCGCCGAACGGCTTCAGGCGGGTGCCGTCTCGATCAACGATGCCGCGCTGACGGCAATGGTCTACGACGCGCCCAAGCAATCGTTCAAGGCCTCCGGCCTGGGTGGCTCACGCATGGGCGCGCCCAGCCTGCAGCGCTTCTACCGGGTGCAGGCGCTGCTCATCAGCGACGGCGCCGCGTCACCCTGGTGGTTCCCGCCCCGCGGCTGAACACCCGCTTTGGCACCCGCTTCAACACCCGCTTCAACACCCGCACAGGAGCCGACCCGATGGAGCTTTCCGACAAGACCGCGCGCCAGATCTGGGCCGATGTCAAAGCCAACCCCAGCCGAGCCCGCTTCGGCTACGGCCGGAAAGCAGTGCTGGTGAACATCGACTTCCAGTGTGCCTACACCAAGGTAGCCGAGTTCAAGACCGCGTACGAGACCGACCCGCGCCAGATCGAGCATGTGAATGCGCTGACCCGGCGGTTTCGCAGCCTGAACTGGCCGGTGGTGTGGACCCATGTGGCCTATGCCGATTCGGCCGAGGACGCGGGGGTCTGGGGCACCCGCACCGACACCCCCGATTCGCTGCAGAACATCAAGCACGACAGCCGCCGCACCCAGCTCGACGAGCGTTGCGATGTGCAGCGCGCCACCGATCTGGTCTATTGCAAGCGCATGCCGTCGCCGTTCTTCGAAACCCCGTTGCAGAGCCTCTTGGTGTGGCACCAGGTCGACACGGTGGTGATCACCGGCGGCAGCACCTCGGGCTGCGTGCGCGCGGCTGCGGTGGATGCGTTGTCGCGCGGCTACCGCACCATCGTGCCCGAGGAGTGCGTGGCCGACAAGCACGAGAGCTACCACTACGCCAACCTCACCGACCTGATGCTGAAGTACGCCGATGTGGTGGATGTGGCGCACACGCTGGCCTGGCTCGACGGGCGCATCGCCGAGCCGGCCGGCGCAGCCCAGCGCTGAAGGGCAACGCGTGAACAACCGCGGGGAACGCGAGCCATGAAAGCCGAACCGGGTCTGTACGACCCCTACCCCTACCACCCACGCCCGAAGATCACCTGGCCCGGCGGCGCCCGGCTCGCCTTCTGGGTGGCGCCCAACATCGAGTTCTACGAGCTGAACCCGCCGAAGAACCCGCAGCGCGCGGCCTGGCCGCATCCGTATCCGGCGGTGCCGGGCTACTCGATCCGCGACTGGGGCAACCGCGTCGGCCACATGCGGCAGATGCGCCTGCTGGACAAGTACGGCGTGCGCGGGTCGATCTCGCTCTCGGCGGCGATCGCAGACCACCACCCCGAGATCATCGCCATGTGTCGCGAGCGCGACTGGGAGTTCTTCAGCCACGGCATCTACAACACCCGCTACACCTACGGCATGGACGAAGCGCAGGAGCGCTCGATGATCCTGGACGCGATGGACACGATCGAGCGCGCCTGCGGGCGCCGCCCCGCCGGCTATCTGGCGCCGGCGCTGTCGCACAGCGAAGTGACGGTCGACCTGTTCGCCGAAGCCGGCGGGCTCTACACCTGCGACCTGTTTCACGACGACCAGCCCACGCCGGTGAACGTGCGCGGCGGGCAGCGTTTCGTTTCCGTGCCGTATTCGCTGGAGCTCAACGACACCATCGTCTATGTCGTCAACAAGATCGAGCCGCGCCGCTATGGCCAGATGATCAAGGACGCCTTCGACAGGCTCTATGCCGAAGGTGCCGAGTCGGGCACGGTGCTGTGCATTCCCACCCACAACTACCAGGTCAGCTGCCCGCACCGGCTGAAGGCCTTCGAGGAGGCGCTGGAATACGTGACCGGCCACAGCGATGTCTGGGTGACCACCGGGCGCGAGATTGCCGAGCACTATCTGGCCAATGGCTACGACGCCGCGCAGGATGCGATCGCGGCGCATTCGGCAAGATTTCCTGCAGCGGCTCTCGGAGCGCCGACATGAGCCTCGGTGCCGAACACCAGCACTATCCGATGCGCCGCCGCGGCATGGACCACGACCGCTATGCGTGGTCGATGCTGACCGACCGACCGCCGGTGGTGTGGCCGGGCGGCAAGACACTGGCGGTGTGGGTCAATGTGAGCCTGCAGCACTTTCCGCTGAACCCGCGTGGCGTGCCGGTCAAGCTGCCCGGCTCGATGACGATGCCGTACCCGGACCTGCGCCACTACACCTTGCGCGACTACGGCAGCAGGGTCGGCATCCATCGATTCTTCAAGGCGTTCGACCGCCTGGGCGTCAAGGCCAGCTATGCGGTCAATGCCGAAGTCGTGCAGCGCCATCCCGAGTTGCTGCAGCACATCGCCGAGCGAGACGCCGAGGTGCTGGCGCATTCCTGGAACATGGACACGCCGCATGCCGGCGGGCTGGCCCGCGACGACGAGGCCGCGTTGATCGCCAGGTCGCTGGACACCCTTCGCGTAGCGGTGCGCACACCGGTGCGCGGCTGGCTCGGCCCCGGCAGGCTGCAGACCGAGCACACGCCGGAGTTGCTGAAGCAGCAGGGCATCGACTACTTCAGCGACTGGGTCAACGACGAGCTGCCCTACCGCTTCAACACCACCGAAGGCGGCCTGTGGTCGCTGCCGCTGTGCACCGAGCTGGAGGACCGCTTCGTGGTGCTGGACAACCAGCATGCCGAGGCGTCGTGGGCTCAACAGGTCACCGATGCCTGCGACCTGCTGCTTGCCGAGAGCCACAGTCAGGGCGGGCGGCTGCTGACGCTGTCGCTGCACCCGTGGGTGATGGGCCAGCCGCACCGCATGCGCCATCTGGAAGCCGCGCTCGCTTACGTGCTGGCACAGCCCGGGGTGTGGAATGCGATGCCCGGGCAGATCGTCGACGCCTTCGCGGCGCAGCAGCCGACAGTCTGAGCCGCTGCTGTCGGGCGGGCTGCGAAAGCCGGCGTTGCAGATGGCACGATTTCGGGAAAAGTCGTCTGGACAACTTTGGTGGCGTCTGCGATATTTGTCCGGACAACCTGAATCCTGACGACGGAGGTTCCATGCGCCAACACCCTGCTTTTGCCCTCACCCTGCTGGCGCTCGCTGCCAGCCAGACCTTTGCCCAGCAAAGCACCGAAGGCGGTGGAGCGCAGGTCATCGAGGTCACCTCGCGCCGCATCACCGAACGCGTGATCGATGTGCCGCTGTCGATTCGGGCGCTCACCGGTGACGACCTGGCGCAGCGCAACATCACCAACATCAGCGACCTGGCGCAGTACACGCCGGGCCTGAGCTATTCGCCCGATTTCGGCCGGGTGGCAGAACGCCCGGTGATCCGCGGCATCTCGGCCTTGCGGCCCGAGGCGCCGCAGCCGGTGTCGGTGTTCATCGACGGCATCTTCGTTCGCGACGGCGCGCTCAGCCTGGCGCTGGACGACGCCCAACGGGTCGAGGTCATCAAGGGCCCGCAGTCGGCGCTCTATGGTCGATCGACCTATGCCGGCGCGATCAATTACATCACCGTCAAGCCCGGCAATGAGCTGAAAGGAAAAGTGTCGTTGACAGCCGCGCAAGCCGACGAGGTAACGGCGTTCGGCGCGGTCACGGTGCCGCTGGTGCGGGACAAGCTGTCGATGCGCTTCCGCGCCCGCAGCTATGAGTTCGGCGGTCAATACACCAACACCCAGACCGGCAAGAAGATCGGCGACGAGCGAACCGAGGCCGCGGGCGTGGTGTTCTCGTTCACCCCCTCGGCCAACTTCGACGCCTTGCTGTCGCTGGACCATGCCGAAGACACCGACGGCTTTTTCAATGCCACGGTGCGGCCCGTGCCCACGCAAGCCGGCGGCGTGGTCACGAGCCAGAACGGTGGCAACAACGTGCCCAACGGTGCCAGCTGCAACGGCCGCACCATCAACATCGTCGGCAACAACGCCCAGGGCATCCCCAGCGCTGCGGTACCGGCCACCGCCACGACCCGCCTGAACGGTTGGCCTTGCGGACCGGCGGTGTTCAGCGGCACCAAGGTCACCCGCAACCAGAACGACCTGGCCAACTACACCGACCCCACCACCGGCATCAACTACGGCAAGATCGAAGGCACCAACCGCACCACCAATCGCACCGGCCTGACGCTGAACTACCAGTTCGGCGACGGCTACACCCTGACCTCGCAAACCGGCTACACGCGCCAGCAAACCAATGTCGGCGCCGACCAGTCGTACAACGGCACCCGGTTCTCGATCTTCGGCACCTCGTGGCTCAGCTACAACCGCGACAAGCTCAGCTACCTGTCGCAAGAGATCCGGCTGTCCTCGCCATCAGAGAAGGCTTTCTCGTGGCTCGTGGGCGCTTTCTACTATGACGAAGAAGGCGACGGGCTGACCGCAGACGGCGTGATCGCGCGCAGCGGCGCCACTGTGGTGCCGACCGCGCTGCGCCCCACCTCGGGCAGCAAGACCACCAACTTGTCGCCGTTTGCGCGCCTGCAGTACGCGTTCTCGTTTCCGTTTCGGGTCTCGCTCGAAGGGCGCCTCAACAAGGAAACGGTCGAGGTGGTGGGCACGCCGCTGGGCACTGCCACCACCACGGTCGGTACCTGCGTGGCCGGCCAGGTGTGCACGGTCGAAGGCAAGAAGACCTTCAGGGACTTCTCGCCACGCCTGACGCTGGACTACAAGCCCAGCCGCGACATGCTGATCTACGGCCAGGTGGCCAGCGGCAGCAAGAGCGGCGGCTTCAACACCACCCCCGGTTTGCCCGACTCGGTTTTTGCCTACGACGGTGAAGACATCCGCGCGTATGAACTCGGCTTCAAGGCCACGCTCGGCGGCGGCGCAGTCGGCATGAGCGCTGCGCTCTTCAGGAACGACATCGACGGGTTGCAGTTGTCCAACCTGTCCACGGTCACCAGCCCCTTCACTGGCACCGAAACCACCACCACCATTGTCAACAACGTCGGCAAGGCGCGCACCCAGGGTGTGGAGCTGGACATCAGTGCCCGTGCCACCTCGTGGCTGAGCCTGTCGGCCAACTACGCCTACACCGATGCCAAGGCGCTGAAGGGCACCGAGATCACCAATGGCACCGTGTTCGGTGGCGACCAGTCGGTGGCGGGCTTCACCTTGCCACGCACACCCAAGCATTCGGCAGCGGTGTCGGCTGCGGTCGATGCACCGTTGGGGGCCAGCGGGCTGTTCGGCTTCGGCCGCGTCGATGTGATCTACCAGTCGCGCCGCTATGCCGCGATCCAGAACCTGATCTGGGCCGACCCCTACACCCATGTCAATCTCAGCGCCGGCCTGCGCGCCCAGGCGTGGCAGGTCAAGCTGTGGGTCAAGAACGCCACCAACGACGACACCTCGTTGAACGGCTTCCGCTATGTCGATCCGGGCAACTTCAGGCGCTCTGCGGTCGACTTCCTGCCGCGTTTGAGGCAAGTGGGCGTGACCGCCAGTCTGGACTTCTGAGCGCGATGAGCGCGGCGGTGCAGCAGCGTCGCGCGTGGAGGGCGGCGGCACTCGGCTTGATGCTGGTTGCCGCGATCGGCGTTCCCACGGATGCCCGGGCTGCAGACGTTCGGGCTGCAGACATTCAGGCTGCAGACATCGGCGATGACGTGGCACGAGCCGCCAGCTGGCTCAGCGGCGAGTGGAACGACAACGAGCAGGTCTGGCAGCAGCGCATCGACGCGGCCGACCCGAAGGTGTTGCAGAAGCAGGACGCCGTCGCGCATGTGCACACCATCCTCAAGCCGGTTCAGGTGCCGGGCGTCGACGGCCGTCTGTTGTATGTCCAGCAATCCAAGGGCGACGACCTGCAGCAGGTGCTGCAGCAGCGGCTGCTGCATCTGCGCGCGGGCGACACGCCCGGCACGGTGCGTGTGGAGCAATGGCGGCTGCCCGGCGATGCGGCGCGTTTCATCGGCGGGCCCCGTGATCCTGCGGTGTGGACAACGCTGGCTGTGGCCGACCTGCAGGCTGCGAACCCCGGCGCCGACGGCTGTGCGTTGAAGCTGAGCTTCGATGCCGCTTCGCAGACCTACAGCGGCAGCACCGTGCCGGGTGACTGCACGGATTCCAGGCTGCGGCCCGGGCGGATGCTGCAACAGTCGGACGTGTGGCACCTGTCTGAAAACCAGTGGTCGACACTGGCGCAATGGCGCAGCGCCGATGGCCGGCTGGTGCAGGGCAACGCCACCGACACCGCGATGCGCAGCCGCAAGGCGCGCTACTTCGACGGCTGGATCTGGTTTCGCAATGCCGGGCCTGACGCACCGGCCGGCGACACCGACACCAGTTTCATGGCCAAGGTGCGGCTGCACGCCGAAGGCCAGCGCATCGTGCTCAAGCGCAAGGACGGCTCCGAGACACCGTGGCTGGTGGAGCTGGCCACACTGACCTACCAGAACACCCGTCGCCCGGTGCTGAAGCTGGGTCTGGTCGACCGTGCCAGCGGCAAGACGCTCAGCTATGCGTGGACCAGTGTCGGTGCCGAGATGGTGGGCATGAACCTGTCGTGGTTCCAGGCCGGAATGACCGTGAAGGACTCGCAGCCCGAATTCGGATTCTGAGAGATTGCCACGCCAGCGCTGGGTTCGCTGCGACCGGCTCAGCTGCGCGGCAATCGCTCGATCCAGGCACCGCGCGACAGCTCGATCAGCGAACCTGCGGCATCGCCATCGCTGTCACCATCGTGGTCGAAGTCGCTTTCGATGCCGATCCAAGCCAGCCCTTGCGGCAGCGCACCGGCGATCAACGGCAGCCCGCCTGGGTCATCGGCCACCTCGTCGATTTCGAACAGGCTCTGGCCGCCCAGCTGCACCGTGGCCACCGGCCAGCGCTGCTGCGCATCGCGTCCCAGCGCGCGGTTCAGCACGGTGATTCGGGTGTCGAACTGCAAGGTCTGCAACGGCTGCAGCACCGCACAGGCAGCCAGCGTTGCAGTGCGCGACGGGGTGCGCATCACAGCGATGAACAGCGGGCCGATGTCGGAGCCCGGGCTGCCTCCAGATGCCAGCGACGACGACAGCGGAATGTCGAAGGGCGGCACCGGCGCCCGCACCTGCGTCAGGTAGAGCATCTCGCCGGCCGGGCCGATTGCCTGCATCGCGCGGATGTTCGGGCTCACATCCAGATCGGCCGGCGGGCCGACGATCTCGAAGCCGGCTGCGGCCACGGGCGCCGCCAGTGCATCGACATCGCGCACCAGGATCTCCAGCGCCATCCAGCCGGCGCTGAAGCGGCTGGGGCGCGGGGCGGCGGCGCGGTCGACGATCAGCCGCAGTTGCAGCGACCCCGGGTCGGTCGAGCCCAGCAGCACAACTGCCTTGCCGGCCAGCGAAGGCTGGTTAAGCGTTGCGGCGTACGCGTCATCGATACGGCCCTGCTGCAGCACCTGCAAACCGAGCGCACCATAAGCGCTGATCATTGGTTGCGAGTCGGCGACGATCAGCGTGGCCATCCGCAACGGGCCGGCAGGCAGCGCCGTGCGATTGCGAACAGCGAAGCGGCCTTGATCGGGGTTGGAAGGCGCGGGATTCATGCGGGATTCGACTTGTACGGACAACTGCGGCAGTCTACGCTTCGGCTTCCGGCATGGCGCCGACTTGGCACAGGCAGCGCGCTGCGGTTCGGGTGCCGCAATCACGGAGCAAGGATGATCGAGTGGATGCAAGACGGGCCGGTGGCCCGCATGGTCGTCAACCGACCGCTGAAGAAGAACGCATTCGATCAAGCGATGTGGCAATCGCTGCTGCAGCATTGCGAGCAGCTGCGCCACCGCGCCGAGGCACCGGCGGCCGGCTCCGACACCCCTCGCGTGCTGCTGCTGCAAGGCCAGCCCGGTGCCTTCTGCGCCGGTGCCGACATCGGCGAACTGCAGCAATTGCTGGCCGAAGCCGACCCGGCTGCGATGGCCGCCAGCAACGCGGTCGTGAGCCAGGCGCAGGCGGCATTGGCTGCGCTGCCGATGCCCACCGTGGCGGTGATCGACGGCCCCTGCTTCGGCGGCGGCTTCGGCTTGGCGGCAGCCTGCGACTTTCGCCTGGGCAGCGACCGTGCGCGCTTCGGCATCACGCCCTCAAGGCTCGGCTTGCTCTATGGGCTTGCCGACACGCGCCGCCTCGCGACCCTGGTGGGCCACGCCCGTGCGCGACGCCTGCTGTTGCGCACCGAGATGCTGGACGCGCCCACCGCGCTGGATTGGGGGGTGCTGGACGCCTGTGTGCCCGCGGACGCACTGGCCGATTTGGCGCAAGGCTGGGCACAGCACTTGGCCGCGCAGTCGCGGGTGTCGATGGCCGGAATCAAGGCGACCCTGGCGCATCTGGCGGGTGAACCGGGTGACACCCCGCAGAGCCTGCAGCAGCGCTTCGATGCGGCCTTCGACAAGGCCGATTTCGCCGAAGGCGCTGCCGCGTTCCTGGAGCGCCGCGCGCCGCGCTTCTGACAACCGCCTGCCGGTGCTCCTTGCCGATGCGCACCACCGATGTCGACACAAGGCGCAGCGGCTGGCGCCTCAGCCGGCGGGCGACTCGCCAGCGAAGCTCGGCGACTTCACGGCTTGCCAGTCCTTGGTCACGCGCTCCTCGTCGATCAGCGTGCGCTGGAACAGCCGGCCGTCCTTGAACCAGTGCCACACGCGTGAGCGCCAGCGGCCGCAATCCGAGATCTGGATCATCTCGTACAGGTACACGCCGGGCTCACCCTTGCGTTCCCAGTGCAGCATCATCGTGCGCTGGTTCTGGTCGAGCTGCACCGCGCCTGCCCAGCCGTCGATCAGGTCGCTCTGGAAGACGATGCGGTCGCCTGCACCCACCGCAGGGAAGCCGCGAATTTCGGTGCGGCCATCGGCCCAGCGGTAGTGGTTGGTCTGGTCGTATTGCGCGGTGCCGCTGTCCGGAAAGCGGCAGAACAGGCGCGAGCTGTGCTCGTCGGTCTTGTTGCCGGCGGCGTCGTAATGGCGGTAGGTGCCGTCCCACACGCCTTCATGGCGGGCCAGCAACGCGAACTGTTCGCGAAAGGTGCTCATCGGAAGGACTCCTGGTTGGTTGTTGACGGGTTGATCGCTGACGGGTCGGTCACTGACAGTTCAGTCGTGGGTCGGCTCATTGGCCTGCCGCCGATGCCGCAACCGCAGGCCCGGTGCCGGCCGCAGCACCGAGCAGTTTGTTGAGCTCGATGTAGTTGCCGTCCGGATCCCAGATGGCGCTGAACATGACCGGGATCACACCGCCACCGGGTTGCGGGTACTCGACCCGGGTC
>JBBSPW010000136.1:0-9560 GCA_038258365.1 Burkholderiales bacterium
AGATGGTGATGCCGGGCGACAACGTCAGCATCACCGTGAAACTGATCAACCCGATGGCGATGGAAGAAGGCCTGCGCTTCGCCATCCGTGAAGGCGGCCGCACCGTCGGCGCCGGCGTCGTCGCGAAGATCATTGAGTAAGCCGGGCGGCTTGCACAGATTGCTAGAGGGGCATAGCTCAATTGGCAGAGCGTCGGTCTCCAAAACCGAAGGTTGGGGGTTCGATTCCCTCTGCCCCTGCCACCCGATTGCATCGGCAACGGGCGGCTTGACAGTGATCACTGCCCTGGCGCCGGGCAACAACATCAGGATTCAGCAGACGGCTCGCAGGCGTTCACGCGCACTGCGGGTTTTGCCGCTCTAGAGCGGCGCAACGCACAACAAGACCATGGCGACCCAACACCCTCAGATCGAAACCGTCTCGACCGGCGCTGACAAGGCCAAGCTGGCCGGCGTCGTGTTGCTGGCCGTGGGCTCGATCGTGGCCTTCTACATGTTGGCTCAGCAAGACCTGTGGGTACGCGTGGGCGCTTTGTTGGGTTTGCTGGTTGCCGCTGTGGCACTGTTCTTGGCTTCAGAGCCGGGCAAGCAACTGGTCGCCTTTGGCAAAGACTCGGCTCGCGAAGTCAAGAAGGTGGTCTGGCCGACTCGCAAGGAAGCGTTGCAGATGACCGGCTATGTCTTCGCCTTCGTGTTCGTGATGGCGCTCTACATGTGGTTGACCGACAAGACGCTGGAATGGGTCTTCTACGACCTGATCCTGGGCTGGCGGCGATAGCCGGAAGCAGGAGTCGACACATGAGCGGACACACGAGGAACACACGACGATGAGCGAGCCACAACAACCAAAGGAAGACACCTTGGCCGAAGCCGACGCTTCTCCGGTGGACACGATCGAAGGCGCCGCGCTGCCGGCTGGCACGCCCGTGCCCGCCACCACCAAGCGTTGGTACATCGTTCACGCCTATTCGGGGATGGAGAAAGCGGTTGAGCGCAATCTGAAAGAACGCATCGAGCGCGCCGGCATGGAGAGCAAGTTCGGCCGCATCCTGGTGCCGACCGAAGAAGTGGTCGAGTTGAAGAACGGCAAGAAATCCGTGACCGAACGGCGCATCTACCCTGGTTATGTGCTGGTGGAGATGGACATGGCCGACGACACCTGGCACCTGGTCAAACACACCAGCAAGGTCACTGGCTTCATCGGCGGCGCCCGCAACCGCCCGGCGCCCATCAGCGAAGCCGAGGTCGCCAAGATCGTCTACCAGATGCAGTCCGGTGTGGACAAGCCGAAGCCCAAGGTCGAGTGGGTGGTGGGCGAATTCGTGCGCGTCAAGGAGGGTCCGTTCACCGACTTCAACGGTGCGGTCGAGGAAGTGAACTACGAGAAGAGCAAGGTCAAGGTTTCGGTCACGATCTTCGGTCGGGCGACTGGAGTCGAGTTGGACTTTGCGCAGGTGGAAAAAGTCTGACAAGCACGGTCTGACTGTCGTTCGCAGAAGCATTCGCAGCGTGTTGCCCCGACCCCGGCGCGCTGTTCGATCCAGGGTCGATAGACGAGGAGACCGCGTCAGCGGTCGCATGAACTCGAGGAGCCATTCATGGCAAAGAAGATCGTCGGCTTCATCAAGCTGCAAGTACCGGCCGGCAAGGCCAACCCATCGCCGCCCATCGGGCCGGCGCTTGGCCAGCGCGGCCTGAACATCATGGAGTTCTGCAAGGCGTTCAACGCCCAGACGCAGAGTTATGAGCCGGGACTGAAGCTGCCGGTGGTGATCACCGCCTTCGCCGACAAGAGCTTCACTTTCATCCTCAAGTCGCCCCCCGCGACTGTGTTGCTGAAGAAGGCCGCCAAGATCGACAAGGGCTCCCCCACGGCGTTGACCAGCAAGGTGGGCAATGTCACGCGCGCACAGCTCGAAGAAATCGCCAAGACCAAGATGAAAGACCTGAATGCCGCCGACCTGGACGGCGCGGTGAAAATCATCGCTGGCTCTGCCCGGTCGATGGGCCTGACGGTGGAAGGGGTCTGACATGGCAAAGCTCAGCAAGCGAGTCAAGGTTTTCGAAGGCAAGGTCGACAGCACCAAGCTGTACGCGCTGGACAGTGCGCTGGCCATCGTCAAGGAATGCGCCACCGCCAAGTTCGACGAGTCGATCGACGTATCGGTGCAGCTTGGCATCGACGCCAAGAAGTCCGACCAGGTGGTGCGCGGCGCAGTGGTGATGCCCGCCGGCACCGGCAAGACCAAGCGCGTAGCGGTGTTCGCCCAAGGCGCAAAAGCTGAAGAAGCCAAGGCCGCTGGTGCGGATCTGGTCGGCATGGACGACCTGGCCGCAGACATCAAGGCAGGCAAGATGGATTTCGATGTGTTGATTGCCTCGCCCGACACGATGCGGATCGTCGGTACCCTCGGCCAGATTCTGGGTCCGCGTGGTTTGATGCCGAACCCGAAGGTCGGCACGGTGACGCCCGATGTGGCGACCGCGGTCAAGAACGCCAAGGCCGGTCAGGTGCAGTTCCGCGTCGACAAGGCCGGGATCATCCACGGCACGATCGGACGCCGGTCTTTCGAGTCTGACAAGCTGGTCGAAAACCTGCGGGCGTTGATCGATGCTTTGAACAAGGCCAAGCCTGCCAGCAGCAAAGGCATCTACCTGAAGAAGGTTGCGCTGTCGTCGACGATGGGTGTGGGTGTGCGGGTCGATACCCAGTCGATCGCGGCCCAGTCTGCGTAGTTTCAAGTTCAAGAACCCGTGCGGGGCGCAAGCGATGCACTGGTTTGTGAGTGGTGGGCTGGTGCATCGGCAAGCGCGTTGCAACAGGCCATCCAAGACCGCTGGCGAGGCCTGCTCATTCAGGGCTTCTTAATCGGTACGCAAGACCCGGCAGACCCGGGCAGTGCGAACGGTCAGCGCAGATGGCGGTCCCACCCGAAGCGAATGTCCCCAGTCGAAAGACGGGTGGTGTTCATGGAAGGAAAGGCTGCTGAATTCGTGGTGTGTCGAAGCGGGCGGCCTGCAAGTGCAAACCACCCGCCAGACACGTTTTAGTGTGAGGAGCAGACCTTGAGTCTCAATCGCAACGAGAAGGCCGCTGTGGTGTCGGATGTGTCGGCGCAAGCCGCGCGTGCGCAAACCCTGGCAATGGCCGAGTACCGTGGCCTCACCGTGGAAAACCTGAACAAGTTGCGTGTCGACGCACGGTCCAAGGGTGTTTATCTTCATGTGCTGAAGAACTCCCTGGCCCGCCGCGCCGTCGTCGGAACCCCGTTCGAGGTGGCCCAGGGTGCCATGGTCGGGCCGCTGATCTACGGTTTTTCAGAAGACGCGGTGGCCGCGGCAAAGGTCGTTGCCGACTTTGCCAAGACCAACGACAAGCTCGTGATCATGGGTGGCGCCTACGCTGGCAAGGTGTTGAGCGCCGAAGGGGTCAAAGCCCTGGCGAGCATCCCGAGCCGCGAAGTGCTGATCTCGCAGATCGCCGGTTTGCTGAAATCGCCGATCCAGCGTTTTGCTGCCGTGCTTGCAGCGGTGGTGGAAAAGCAGGGCGGCACGCCTGCCGAAGCAGAAGCCGAAGCGGCCCCGGCCGCCGATGCCCAAGCAGCGCCAACTGCGGAGGTCGAAGCACCAGCACCTGGTGTGGCAGAGGCGGCACCCGCTGCTGTCGAAGCCGCACCTGCAGCCGCTGAAGCCGCATCCGCTGTTGAAGCCACGCCCGCGACCACCGAAACCGAAGTCGAAGCCGGAACCAAGCCGGATACCCCGGCGGCCGCCTGAACCAAGCCTTTCATTTCCATTGAACTTATTCGCAAGCAGAGGATTCCCAAATGTCATTCGATAAAGACGCTTTCCTGTCCTCGATGGACAGCATGTCCGTGATGGAACTCAATGACCTGGTCAAGGCCATTGAAGAGAAGTTCGGTGTTTCGGCTGCCTCGATGGCTGCTCCGGCTGCCGGCGGTGGCGGCGCGGCCGCTGCGGTCGTCGAAGAGAAGACCGAATTCAACGTGATGCTGCTGGAAGCCGGTGCCAACAAGGTGCAGGTCATCAAGGCGGTTCGCGAGCTGACCGGCCTGGGCCTGAAAGAAGCCAAGGACATGGTCGACGGCGCACCGAAGGCCGTAAAGGAAGCGATTCCGAAGGCCGACGCCGATGCCGCACTCAAGAAGTTGACGGATGCCGGTGCCAAGGCAGAAATCAAGTAAGACCCCGTTCGGAGCCGCGGCGCAACCCGCGGCTCCGAACGATTGCGCTGTTTACCGATTGAGAACAGCGCGAAAGGCCGCATCTGGCGCCTTTCGCAGTGTTCTCTGATCCGACTGCAGAGTTCAGGTTTGGTCGGGCCCTGGTGCAATGCCGGGGTTGTCCGCCAGCGGCAGGTAGTGGCCTGCCACCAAGCCTCGGGTGATTTGCTGGAGTCGATGTGGGCCGTCCACCCCATCGACTTGCTCCCCCCGGGGGCCATGACCGCGTGCCATCACGCGGCTTCCAGCAAGGCACCCGAGCAGACAGTCGTGTTCCAGCAAGCGCGCTTTCGGCCCGAAGCGCGCAGGCCAGACGGAGTGTTCAATGGCGCAAGCTACCCCCTACACCTACACCGAACGCAAACGCATTCGCAAGAGCTTCGGCAAGCGCGAAAGCGTCTTGAAGGTGCCGTACCTGCTGACGATGCAAAGCGATTCGTATGTCGCGTTTTTGCAAAAGGATGTGCCACCCTCCAAGCGCAAGCCTGAAGGCTTGCAAGCTGCCTTTGTTTCGGCCTTCCCGATCACGTCGCACAACGGCTTCGTGGAGATGAAGTTCACCGAATACAACATCGCCAAGCCACCCTTCGACGTGCGCGAATGCCAACAGCGTGGTCTGACCTATGCAGCCGCCGTGCGCGCCAAGCTGCAGATGATCATCTACGACCGGGAATCGCACCCGGCCAAGCAGGTCAAAGAGATCAAGGAGCAAGAGGTCTACATGGGCGAAGTGCCGCTCATGACCGATTACGGCTCGTTCATCGTCAACGGCACCGAACGCGTGATCGTGTCGCAGCTGCACCGCTCGCCGGGCGTGTTCTTCGAGCACGACAAGGGCAAGACGCACAGCAGCGGCAAGTTGCTGTTCAGCGCCCGCATCATTCCGTATCGCGGCTCGTGGCTCGACTTCGAGTTCGACCCGAAAGACATCCTGTTCTTCCGCGTCGACCGCCGACGCAAGATGCCGGTGACGATCTTGTTGAAGGCCATCGGCCTCAACAACGAAACGATCCTCGCCCACTTCTTCCACAACGACACCTTCCGCCTGATGGACACGGGCGCGCAGATGCAGTTCGTGCCCGAGCGGCTGAAGGGTGAAGTCGCCCGCTTCGACTTGACCGACAAGGACGGCAATGTCGTCGTCGAAAAGGACAAGCGGATCACCGCCCGCCATGTGCGAACGCTGGAGCAAGCCGGCACCGGCTTCGTCAGCGTTCCGGAAGACTTCCTGGTCGGTCGCGTGATCTCGCGCAACATGGTCGATGCCGACACCGGCGAGATCGTTGCCAAGGCCAACGAGGAAATCACCGAAGCGCTGCTGAAGAAGATGCGCACCGCCGGCATCTCCGACTTCCAGTGCTTGTTCACCAATGAGCTGAACCAGGGCGCGTACATCAGCCAGACCCTGGCGATGGACGAGACGGCCGATCAGCTGGCTGCGCGCGTCGCCATCTACCGCATGATGCGGCCGGGTGAGCCGCCGACCGAAGACGCAGTCGAGGCTTTGTTCCATCGCCTTTTCTACAGCGCCGACACCTACGACCTGAGCCGCGTCGGCCGGATGAAGTTCAACGCCCGCGTGGGCCGCGACGCACCCGAAGGTTCGATGACCTTGAGCAACGACGACATCCTCGATGTGGTCAAGATCCTGGTCGACCTGCGCAACGGCAACGGCGAAGTCGACGACATCGACCACCTGGGCAACCGGCGCGTGCGCTGCGTCGGTGAGCTGGCCGAGAACCAGTACCGCAGCGGTCTGGCGCGGATCGAGAAGGCCGTGAAAGAGCGTTTGGGCCAGGCCGAAACCGAGGCCTTGATGCCACACGACCTGATCAACTCCAAGCCGATCTCAGCGGCGCTGAAGGAGTTCTTCGGTGCGTCGCAGTTGTCGCAGTTCATGGACCAGACCAACCCGCTGAGCGAGATCACGCACAAGCGGCGCGTCTCGGCCCTGGGCCCGGGCGGATTGACGCGCGAACGCGCCGGCTTCGAGGTGCGCGATGTGCACCCGACGCACTACGGTCGCGTGTGCCCGATCGAAACCCCCGAAGGTCCGAACATCGGCCTGATCAACTCGCTGGCGCTGTTTGCGCAACTCAACGAGTACGGTTTCCTGGAGACCCCGTACCGCCGCGTCGAAGACGGCAAGGTGACGATGCAGATCGACTACCTGTCGGCGATCGAAGAAGGCAAGTATGTGATTGCGCAGGCCAATGCCTCGCTGGACGAGAAGGGCAAGCTGGTCGACGAACTGGTCTCGGCACGCGAGAACGGCGAATCGGTGCTGCTGAGCCCTGAGCGCGTGCAGTACATGGACGTTGCCCCTGCGCAGATCGTGTCGGTCGCGGCATCGCTGGTGCCGTTCCTGGAGCACGACGACGCCAACCGCGCGCTGATGGGCGCCAACATGCAGCGCCAGGCGGTGCCGACGCTGCGGCCGGAGAAGGCGCTCGTCGGTACCGGGGTCGAGCGCGTCGCCGCGATCGACAGCGGCACGGTGGTCACCTCTCGCCGTGGCGGCATCGTCGACTATGTCGACACCAACCGCATCGTGATCCGCGTGAACGATGCGGAAACGGTGGCCGGTGAAGTCGGCGTCGACATCTACAACCTGATCAAGTACCAGCGCAGCAACCAGAACACCAACATCCACCAGCGCCCGATCGTCAAGCGGGGTGACCAAGTGGCTTCTGGCGACGTGATCGCCGACGGCGCGTCGACCGACCTGGGTGAACTGGCCCTCGGCCAGAACATGCTGGTCGCGTTCATGCCCTGGAACGGCTACAACTTCGAAGACTCGATCCTGATCAGCGAACGCATCGTTGCCGAAGACCGCTACACCTCGATCCACATCGAGGAACTGGTGGTGATGGCGCGCGACACCAAGCTGGGCAGCGAGGAAATCACCCGCGACATTCCGAACCTGTCCGAGCAGCAACTGGGCCGCCTGGACGAAAGCGGCATCGTCTATGTGGGCGCCGAGGTCAACCCCGGCGATGTGTTGGTAGGCAAGGTCACCCCCAAAGGCGAGACCACGCTCACTCCGGAGGAAAAACTGCTGCGCGCGATCTTCGGCGAGAAGGCGTCCGATGTGAAAGACACTTCGTTGCGTGTCAATCAGGGCACCAACGGCACGGTCATCGATGTGCAGGTCTTCACCCGTGAGGGCATCCCGCGTGACAAGCGGGCGCAGCAGATCATCGACGACGAGTTGAAGCGCTTCAGGCTCGACCTGAATGACCAGTTGCGCATCGTCGAAGCCGACGCCTTCGCCCGGATCGAGAAGCTGCTGGTCGGCAAGACCGCCAACGGCGGCCCGCAGAAGATCGCCAAGGGCACGGCCATCTCCAAGGACTACCTGGAGAGCGTCGAGAGGTACCACTGGTTCGACATCCGTCCATCGGACGACGATGTCGCCAACCAGTTGGAAAGCATCAAGAACGCCAACGACCAGACGCGACACTCCTTCGACATCGCGTTCGAAGAAAAACGCAAGAAGCTGACGCAGGGCGACGAGCTGCCGGCGGGTGTGCTGAAGATGGTCAAGGTGTACCTGGCTGTCAAGCGCCGCTTGCAGCCGGGCGACAAGATGGCCGGCCGGCACGGCAACAAGGGCGTGGTGTCGAAGATCGTCGCGGTCGAGGACATGCCTTACATGGCCGACGGCACACCGTGCGACATCGTGCTGAACCCACTGGGCGTACCTTCACGGATGAACGTGGGGCAGGTTCTAGAGGTTCACCTCGGGTGGGCGGGCAAAGGCATTGGCCTGCGCATCGGTGACATGCTGCAGGCCGAAGCGAAGACAGCCGAACTGCGCAAGTTCTTCGACGAGCTCTACAACAAGTCGGGCGGAAAGACCGAGCGCATCGACCAGATGAGCGACGACGAAGTGCGCGAGATGGCGCAGAACCTGAGCCATGGCGTTCCCTTCGCGACCCCGGTGTTCGACGGCGCAGCCGAAGTAGAGATCCGCGCGATGCTGAAGCTGGCCTTCCCGGACGACATCGCTGCCAAGAAGGGGCTGACCGCGACCCGCACGCAAGCCACGCTCAGCGACGGTCGCACGGGCGAGCCGTTCGAGCGCCCGGTGACCATCGGCTACATGCATGTGCTGAAGTTGCACCACTTGGTGGACGACAAGATGCACGCGCGGTCGACCGGCCCGTACAGCCTGGTCACGCAACAGCCGCTGGGCGGCAAGGCGCAGTTCGGCGGACAGCGCTTCGGCGAGATGGAGGTCTGGGCGCTGGAAGCCTACGGCGCCAGCTACATCCTGCAGGAGATGCTGACGGTCAAGTCCGACGACGTGAACGGCCGCACCAAGGTGTACGAGTCGATCGTCAAGGGCGAACACGCCATCGAAGCCGGCATGCCGGAATCGTTCAATGTGCTTGTCAAAGAGATCCGGTCTCTGGGCATCGACATCGAACTCGAGAAAAACTAAGGAGCACCGAACATGAAGGGATTACTCGACCTGTTCAAGCAATTCACCCCGGACGAGCATTTCGATGCCATCCGGATCGGACTGGCCAGCCCGGAGAAGATCCGCAGCTGGTCCTTCGGTGAGGTGAAGAAGCCCGAGACCATCAACTACCGCACCTTCAAGCCGGAACGCGACGGCTTGTTCTGCGCCAAGATCTTTGGCCCCATCAAGGACTACGAGTGTTTGTGCGGCAAGTACAAGCGCTTGAAGCACCGCGGCGTGATCTGCGAGAAGTGCGGAGTCGAAGTCACCCAAACCAAGGTGCGGCGCGACCGCATGGGTCACATCGACCTGGCCGCGCCCTGCGCCCACATCTGGTTCTTGAAGAGCCTGCCATCGCGGCTGGGTCTGGTGCTGGACATGACGCTGCGCGACATCGAGCGCGTGCTGTACTTCGAGGCCTATGTGGTGGTCGACCCGGGCATGACCCCGCTGAAGAAGTTCAGCATCATGTCGGAAGACGAATGGGAAGCGAAATACACCGAGTTCGGTGACGAGTTCACCGCGTTGATGGGCGCCGAGGGCATCAAGCGGCTGCTCGAAGAGATGGACCTGGATGTCGAGATCGACAAGATCCGCAACGACATGACCGGGTCGGAACTGAAGATCAAGAAGAACAGCAAGCGCCTGAAGGTGATGGAAGCCTTCAAGAAGAGCGGCATTCGCCCGCATTGGATGGTGCTGCAGGTGTTGCCGGTGCTGCCGCCGGACCTGCGTCCGCTGGTGCCGCTGGAAGGCGGTCGCTTCGCGACCTCGGATCTGAATGATCTCTACCGACGCGTCATCAACCGCAACAACCGCCTGAAGCGGCTGCTCGAACTCAATGCGCCG
>JBBSPW010000137.1:0-9433 GCA_038258365.1 Burkholderiales bacterium
ACCGCCACGGCGCTGCCGGGGTCGATCAGCACCTTGCCCACCAGGTCCAGCCCTTGTTGCGAACCGGTGGTGATCAGCACCTGCGACGCCTCGACCGCCATGCCGTGCCCTGCCAGCTCGGCCGCCACCCAGTCGCGCAACGGCCCAAAGCCTTCGCTGGCACCGTACTGCAAGGCCTGCTGGGGATGATCGCGCAGCACGCGGGCGCTGGCTTCGGCCATCGCCGCCACCGGAAAGCTGTCGGGTGACGGCAGACCGCCGGCCAGCGAGATGATGCCGGGTTGCTCGGTGAGCTTCAGGATCTCGCGGATCGTCGACGGGTTGAGCCGTTCGGCACGGCGGGCGAGGGTCCAGTTCATCGGTGTGGCGCGGTGGGTTGCAAGGGATCCGGTGGCGGTCGGCCGGCTGCGGGTGGGCGCTGATTCTCGCTGGCCTGCCAGCCGTTGTGCGGGTGACCCGATGGCCGTGGCGACGGCTGCTGCACGGGCATTCGCCGACTGACGAACACCACCGCGATCACCGCCAGCGAGAACCCGACCGTGCTCGGCTCCAGCGGCTCGCCCAGCAGCGGTGCGGCGAACAACAGCGCCAGAAAGGGCTGCAGCAGCTGCACCTGACTGACCCGCACCACGCCGCCCAAAGTCAAGCCGCGGTACCAGGCGAAGAAGCCGAGCCACATCGAGAACAGCGATGCGTAGGCAAAGCCGATCCAGGCAGACAGCCTGACAGGCACCGACGGATCGGGCCACCACCACAGCATCGCGGGCAGGGTCAGCGGCAGCGAGCCCACCAGCACCCAGCAGATGACCTGCGGCGCCGGCATCGCGGCTGAAACCCGGGCGCCGGCCACATAACCGACCGCGCCCGCTGCCACCGCCATCAGCAGCCAGCCGTCGGCGGCACTCAGATGGCCGCCGCCCTGCCAGGCGGCAAAGGCCAGCACCAGGCTGCTGCCCAGCAACGCACAGCACCAGAAACCGGTCGAAGGGCGTTGGCGCAGCACCAGAGCGGCCAACACCGCGGTGGCCAGCGGCAGCAGCCCGGTGACCACCGCGGCATGCACCGCCTGCACCTCGCGAAGCGCCTGTGCAATGCCGATCGGAAAGCCGAGCACCGTGCCGAGTGCGCTGAGCGCGAGTGCGCCGGCCTGCCGACGCGGCGGCAACGGCGCCCGCACCACCAGCAGATAGACGATGCTGAGCAGGCCCGCCACCGCGGCACGGCCCGCGGTCACGAAGGCCGGCGGCAGCTGCGGGTCGGAGACATCGCCCACCGCCAGCCGCGTCATCGGCAGGGTCATCGCGAAGATCACCACCCCCAGCGCACCCAGCAGCAGCCCCCGTCTGATATCCGCCGGGTTCGGTGGCGGCGAGGGCGACGGCAAGGCGGGCAACGGCAAGACAGGTGACGGCAAGGCGGGTGAAGACATCGCCGAAGTCTAGGCGCATCACCGATACAGTAGCCATACACTTGAACGCACAAAGCACTGTCCTGTACTGCTGATGCCGACCTCACAGTTGACCGATCCACTGGTGCCGCGTGCCGCTGGCGGCACGCTGGCGGAGCAGCTCGCGGCGCGCATGGCCGAGCGCATCGACCAGGGCTTGTTGGCGGTCGGCGCGCGGCTGCCTTCGGTGCGCGATTGCGCCCGCCGACACAGTGTCAGCACCAGCACGGTGGTCAGCGCCTATGAGTTGCTGCAAGCCCAGGGGCGGGTGGTGGCCCGACCGCAGCGCGGATTCTTCGTTCGGGATTTGCGTGAAGGCAAGGCGCAACGCGAGCATTCCGATCTCGCTGGCCGCGCCGTTCCCGAAGCGCCGTCGAACGGTGCGCCGCTGCCGCGCAGCGCACCGGTCGACGCCACCGCGTTGATGCGCAGCATGTTCGAAGCCCATGGGGGCCTGCCCGCCCCCGGCATGGGCACCCTGCCCGAAGACTGGCTCGACGCCACCCTGCTGCAGCGCGCCCTGCGCCGCGTCACCGCCGACCCCTCGGCCTGGCTGCGCTATGGCGACCCGGCGGGCGACCCGGTGTTGCGCGCCGCGTTGTCGCGGCGGCTGGCGGACCTGGACATCGCTGCCGCACCGGCGCAGATCCTCACCACCGTCGGCGCCACCCACGGGCTGGACCTGGTGTGCCGCACCCTGCTGCAGGCCGGCGACACGGTGCTGGTCGACGAGCCCGGCTGGGCGGTGGAATTCGCCCGCCTGACGCAGCTGGGCATGCGGCTGCTGCCGGTGCCGCGCGCTTCGGCCGGTGGCCCCGAGCTGGCGGTGATGGAAGCGCTGCTGCGTGAGCATGCGCCGAAGCTGTATGTGACCGTCTCGGTGCTGCACAACCCCACTGGCAGCCTGTTGAGCCCGGCGGTGGCGCACCGCGTGCTGCAGTTGGCCGAAGCCCACGACTTGCGGATCGTCGAAGACGACACCTACGCCTGGCTGGCACCGCCGCACAGCACGCGCCTCGCGCAACTGGACGGCCTGCGGCGCACGGTGCTGGTGTCGGGCTTCTCGAAGATCCTGGCGCCGCAATGGCGCGTCGGGTTCGTGGCCGCATCGCCCGATCTGGCCGAACGGCTGGTCGACACCAAGCTGCTGTCGACGCTGACCTCACCGGCGGTACTGGAACGCGCGGTGGCAGGCTGCCTGGAACAAGGCCGCCTGCACCGCCATGCCGAACGCGTGATCGCGCGCCTGGCGAGCACACGCCAGCGCGTGGTTCGGCTGGCCGAGGGCGCCGGTTGCCGTTTCGCAACGCCGCCGGCGGGGCTGTTCGGCTGGGTCGACACCGGCGCCGACACCGACACCTTGGCGCAGCACCTGCTGGACATCGGCTGGCTGACCGCACCGGGATCGCTGTTCCACGCCACCCGCCGGCCGACCACGCTGATGCGGGTCAATTTCGCCACCTCCCACGACCCGCGCTTCTGGCGCGACCTGGTTCGCTGCAGAGAACGGATGCAGGGGCATGCCCCGTTGGGCGGTGCGGGCAGGAAACAAGTGCCTACATCCGTTCCGCGCTGATACGCGTAAAGACCGGCACGACAGCCGACGAGCGAGTCCAATCTGCTGCTTGCGGGCCATGCATCGAAGACCGCGTCCGCGCGCCGCTCATGCGGCCCGGAACTGCACCCACCCATCTGGAGACCCCGCCCGTGCCGACCCCGATGTTCGAGGCCACCCGACCCGCCAGTGCCGCCGAATTGATGCGGCTGGACGACTTCGAGGCCGACTCTCGCGCTGGCGCGCTCGATGACGACGACAACGCAGAGGTTGTCTCCGGTGGCACCCGACTGTCGGCGCTGAATCCGTCGCTGCTGCAGGACCTGCAGCGCTTCGGCGCGGCTGCGGAACACGGCGCCGGCATCGAGCTGCTGGAGGTCATGGCCGCAGCGCTGCGCCATGCACGGCCGCTGTTGTTGCATGTGCAGATCGAGGCGCGGGTGCTGCCCATGACGGTGTGGCCGACGCATTGGCGGCTGCAGAGCCCCCTGTCGTTGCCCGAGTTGCTGAACCTGCGTCTGCAGGAATTGCGGCTGCTGAGCGTGCAGCCGGCGCGCGATGCCGAGCCGCTGGCGGCGGATGGGTTTGCGGGGTTGCCCTCGCTCTTTCGACACGCAGGCAGCCGAACGAAAGCAACAGCGGCGCTGGCCGAAGGCCCCCCGCAGTCGGTGTCCGCGCTGCGCCCGCTGTTGTGGGAGCTGGCGCTGCGGGGCTCGCGCAAGGCGCTGCTGCCGGAGATCGACGGCATCGCCACCTACCGCGTGGCACCCGGGGCGGAGTTGCGGTCGCTGGAGCTGCAGGGCTCGCTGCACATCGCCGTGCAGCGGTTGCAACGCCAGACCACACCGCTGCGCCACATCGCCACCTTCGACGGCTTCGACCCAGACCGGGCGGCGCGGCTCTTGAATGCGCTGTACCTGCAAGCCGCTTTGATGATCAGTCGGTCGGATCCGCTGGGGATATGTGACCCCCACGCTCCCTGACGGCGAGTTTGTTAGCCCCCACGCTCCCTGACGGTCGCTGCCCCCCAAGGGGGCGCTCGCCTGCGGACTGGCAGAGCCAGATCCGCGGCGCTGCTTGGTTGGGTTCGCTGCGCTTCGCTCGCGCACCTTCGCATCGATTGGCGCGGTTCGTGGCGCTGTTGGGGGGTCCGCGCTGCGCATCGCTCGCGCACGCTCGGCCGAGCTTCAACGGCTGCCCAGATGTTCCCAACGTTCCAGGGCTTTGGTCAGCTCGGCTTCGATGGCTTCGCTTCGGGCTTGCAATTGGGGCACCTGCTGCGGTGCCTGGGTGTAGAGGGTGCTGCTGGCCAGGCGGTCGTGGAGCTCTCTTTGCTCGGCTTCCAGCGCGTCGATCCGGGCCGGCAGGTCTTCCAGTTCGCGTTGCTCTTTGAAGCTGAGTTTGCGGGGGCTGGCGGCCAGGGTCGGAGCCGTTGTTGCTGCACCGCGGCCGCTGGAGACCGCTGTCGCTGGCGTCGATGCCGATGCCTGCGCTGCCACCCGCTGCCGCGCGCGCTGCCGCACCCAGTCTTCGTAGCCGCCTTCGTATTCGCGCCAGAAGCCGGGGCTGCCGCCATAAGCCGGGTCGCCTTCCCAGGCGATCGTGCTGGTGGCCACGTTGTCCAGAAAGCGGCGGTCGTGGCTGACCAGGAACACCGTGCCGGCATAGGTCTGCAAAAGCTCTTCCAACAGCTCGAGCGTGTCGATGTCGAGGTCGTTGGTGGGCTCGTCCAGCACCAGCACGTTGGCGGGCAATGCGAACAGGCGAGCGAGCAGCAGCCGGTTGCGCTCGCCGCCAGAGAGCGTTCGCACGGGGCTGCGCGCGCGCTCGGGCGCAAACAGGAAGTCGCCCATGTAGCTCATCACATGCTTGCGCACCAGCTTCGGCTCCTGCCCCAGCTCGATCCACTCGCTGCCGGGGCTGATGGTGTCGGCGAGCGTGGCGTCCAGGTCGAGCCCGGCGCGCATCTGGTCGAAATAAGCCACTTGCAGCCGCGTGCCCTGGCGCACGGTGCCGCTGGTGGGCTGCAACTCGCCCAGGATCAGCTTCAGGAGCGTGGTCTTGCCGCAGCCGTTGGGGCCGATCAGGCCGACTTTGTCGCCGCGCAGGATGGTGGCGCTGAAATGTTCGATCAGACGCTTGTCTCCACCGGGCTCACCCTTCGGCGCGCTGAACTGCATTGACACATCGTCCAGTTCGGCGACGATTTTGCCGGGCGGCAAGCCGGTGGCCATGTCCAGCCGCACGCGGCCCAGCTGGTCGCGCCGCGCGGCGCGGTTGCTGCGCAGCTGCTCCAGGCGCGCGATGCGGCTGACGCTGCGGGTGCGGCGCGCTTCGACGCCTTTGCGAATCCACACCTCCTCCGCCGCCAGCAGCTTGTCGGCACGCGCCGCAGCCAAGCCTTCGGCTTCCAGCTCGCGCACCTTGGCGGCCTCGAAGGCCTCGAAGTTGCCCGGATAACTGCGCAACTGGCCGCGGTCGAGTTCGATGATGCGGGTCGCCACCGCGTCGATGAAACTGCGGTCGTGCGACACCAGCATCAACGCGCCGCTGCGATTCGACAGCAGCTCTTGCAGCCATTCGATGGCGCCGATGTCCAGGTGGTTGGTGGGCTCGTCCAGCAGCAGCAGGTCGGGCTCGGCCACCAGCGCCTGCGCCAGCGCCACGCGTTTGCGGGTGCCACCCGACAGCGCATCGACCGCCGCATGGCCGTCCAGATGCAAGCGCTGCAAGGCCTGGTCGACACGCTGCTCCCAGGTCCAGCCACCCAGGGCTTCCAGGCGCGTCTGCAGCGCGTCCAGGTCGTCTGCGGCATCGTGGGCTTCGTAGCGCTCGCGCAGCGCGCGAGCTTCGGCCACGCCTTCGGCCACCGCATCGAACACCGTCAGACCGGACTCGAACACCGGCTCCTGCGCGACATAGACCCGGCGCAGACCGGTTTGCAGATGCAGCAGGCCGTCGTCGGGCTTGTCGATGCCCGAGAGGATTTTCAGCAGCGAGGACTTGCCGGTGCCGTTGCGCCCGATCAGCGCGACGCGTTCTCCGGCTTCGATCGCGAGCGACGCGCCATCCAGCAGCGGGACATGGCCAAACGCGAGGTGTGCGTCGGCGAGAGTGAGTAGAGCCATGCGGCCGATTGTCGCGGGGCGGTCGCCACCGCCCGCGTCAGTCGGGTTCTGCCGTGCTCAGCCGGCTTCAGCTCGCCTCGGAAGCTCAGGCCTGCAACGCCCGCTCCAGCGCGTCCTGGTGCATCGCCGCCACATCGAAGCCGGTCTGGTCGGTGATCTCCTGGAACCCGGTCGGGCTCGTGACATTGATCTCGGTCACGCTGCTGCCGATGATGTCCAGCCCCACCAGCAGCAAGCCGCGCGCGGCAAGCACGGGGCCGATCGCTTCGGCGATCGCCCGGTCGCTGTCCGACAGCGGCTGTGCCACGCCCTTGCCACCCACCGCCATGTTGCCGCGGATTTCGCTGCCCTGCGGGATGCGCGCCAGCGCGAACGGCGCCGGCTCGCCACCGATCAGCAACACGCGCTTGTCGCCCTGCGTGATCTCGGGCAGGTAGCGCTGCACCATCACCGTGGTAGCGCCGTGGTGGTTCAGGGTTTCGATCACGCTGCCCAGGTTCATGCCGTCCGGGCCGACCCGGAAGATGCCGCTGCCGCCCATGCCGTCCAGCGGCTTGCAGATGATGTCGCCATGCTCGGCGTGAAAGCACCGCACGTCGTCGGCATGGCGGGTCACGAGGGTCGGCGCTGCGTACTGCGCAAACTCCAGCACCGCCAGTTTTTCCGGATGCTCGCGCAACGCCGCCGGCCGGTTGAAGACCCGCGCGCCTTCGCGTTCGGCCTGGCTCAGCAGGTGAGTGGCATAGAAGAATTCACTGTCGAAGGGCGGGTCCTTGCGCATCAGCACCGCGTCGACGGTGTGCAGGGCCTGCGGTCTGGTGGGTGCGGCATCGAACCAGTCTGCGTCCAGGCTGCCGGAGAGATTCAAGTCCCGCACCTGCGCGGTGACCGGCTGGCCACTTTGCCAGCGCAGATCGCGCGGCTCGCAAGCCATCAGGGTGTGGCCGCGGCGCGCGGCTTCTCGCATCATCGCGAAGCTGGAATCCTTTTTCGGCTTGAAGCCAGCCAGCGGGTCGGCCACGAACAACAGTTTCAAGGCGCTCTCCGAAAGTGCAGCGCGAGACTGTGGCACAAGCCGCACACTGAGGCGGCGCGCGAGCGGCTCGAGCATGCCAAAGCGCCGGACGGCGAGGAGAATCCCGCCTCAGCATGTGCCGCCTCGCCGCCTACCTGGGACAGCCGCTCTTCCTCGAAGAGCTGATTGCCAAACCGCGGCATTCCTTGATGCGCCAGTCGCTGCATGCCGACCGCGCCAAGATGCAGACCAACGGCGACGGCTTCGGCATCGGCTGGTATGGCGACCGCGACGAGCCCGGTGTCTACCGCGAGGTGATGCCCGCCTGGTCCGACGACAACCTGCTGGCGCTGTCGCAGACCCTGCGATCGCGCTTGTTCTTCGCCCATGTGCGGGCGGCCACCACGGGCGGCATCGCGCGCCAGAACTGCCACCCGTTTCGCCATGGCCGGCACCTGTTCATGCACAACGGCCAGATCGGCGGCTATGCACAGTTGCGCCGCACGCTGGAGGCCATGCTGCCCGACGAGTTGTTCGCCACGCGCCGCGGCGCCACCGATTCCGAGCTGCTGTTCTTGCTGGCGCTGGCGCGCATCGACCGCGGTGTCGAGATGGCCGATGCGATGCTGGCGGTGTTGCAGGATGTCGCCGGCCTGATGCACGAACGCCGTGTCGAAGCCGCGCTGCGATTCACCGCGGTGCTGTCCGACGGCGAACGATTGATCGCCTTCCGCATCGCCAGCGACGAGCAACCGCCGTCGCTGTTTTTGCGCCGCTGCGAACGCGGCACCATGGTCGCGAGCGAGCCGCTGTGCGATGCCGAGCCGGGATGGGAAGCGGTGCCCGCGAACACGGTGCTGACGGTGACGGCTCAGGGCGCCGACCTGGCGCGGGTCGATGCCATGCTGACGCTGACGAACGACTCAACGTTGAGTGGCGAGCTGTGCACGGCTTGAGCCGTCCTCCAAGGGATTCGGGCGGGCAGGCGCTGCGTCACTTCCCAGCTCCAGCACCCAGGCCAGCGCCAGCTGGGTGAACTTCAGCGCGTGGTCGGCGGTGCCGCCGAAGCCCGCGATGGTGTCGTTGGCGGTGTGCAGCTTGAAGTTGTAGTGCGCGTTCGATGCCTCGAAGGGAAACGAAGCGACGTAGCCGGCGTTGTGCCAGGACGCATGGTCGCTGCAGCCGTAACCACAGGCGTCGTAGGCCACCGTCAGCTGCGGCAGGTAGGCGGCGGCCAGGCTGGCCACGAACGCGTTCTGCGCTGCGTTGGTGTAGTCGGTGTAGAGCCAGAGGTCCTGCGGGTCGCCCTGGTAGGCCGTCATGTCCAGCTGCATCACGCCGACCACGCTGTCGGGGCGCTGGCCGAGTGCACTGACCACGGCTTTCGATCCCAGCAAGCCCACCTCTTCGGCGGCATAGGCGATGAAGCGGATGTTGCGTTCGGGCCGGTAGTTGTGCGCCACCAGCACGCGGATGATCTCGGTCAGGCCGGCAACCCCGCTGGCATCGTCGTCGGCGCCTGGCGCTCGCACGGTTTCGGTCGGGCCGGAAGCGGTGCTGTCCAGGTGCGCCCCCAGCACGATCGTCTCCGAGGCGTTGCCGCTGCCGATGAACTCGAACTCCACCGACTTCTGGCCCCAGGTGTGGGTGATCTGGCGCACCCGCAGCGGAGCCCGGGCGCTGTTGACGGCAGCAACGCGGGTGGTCAAGGCCAGCGATTGCCAGCGTGCAAACAGGCCGTCCGAGGCCAGCCTGCCTGAGCTGCTGTTGTAGCGACGGTTCTGGAACGACGACAGGTAGTCGATCGTCGCCAGGATGTTGGCGGCCTGCAGCCGCGGCATCAGCGCGTTGACGAGCGCTTCGTTGTCGATCGCGTAGCTCGGGGCCAGCGCGGGCGTCGGCGTGGCTTGCAAACGGTCCAGCACCACCAGCGCCTCGGCCATCGAAGCGTGCTGCACGAAGCCGCCGCAGCGCTGCAGGTTCTCGTGCATGGCTTGCGACAGCGGCTCGATCAGCCCGTCGTCGATCTCGACCGCGTTGACGGTCTCGATGGTCTGGACCAGCTGGCTGCTGCGCGGGTTGGCGGGCACGGTCACCGGCACTTCGCGGCTGGCCAGCGTGCGCGCTTGCGGAGCGGTGCGCTGCAACAGCGCGTGCGCGCGCTCGCCGATGGTGATCCAGGCCGGCGCTGCGAAGCCCGCGCCGGCGGTCAACAAACCGATTGCGCAAACGATGGCGGTACGGGCGGCGGTACGGGCGGCGGTGCGGGCGGCGCGGTACGGATAGGT
>JBBSPW010000138.1:0-9343 GCA_038258365.1 Burkholderiales bacterium
AACCCGGGTGACAACATCTGGGAACAGTTTTCAACCGAGCCTCACAAGCGCTGAGGGCGGCGGTCTCTAACCTACGGCCCGCGCGGCGCCCACTCGGCGAGCCGCCGCTCAAAGGACAGTGGCATGCCCCAATTGATCCGCAATGTGTCGCGTTCCATTGCTTCCCGTCTGGCTTTCGTGTTTTGTGTGGTGACCTGTGCGGCTGCATCGCCCGCCAGCGCACAAGGAGCACCACCGGGATCGGTGGGCGACAAATGGGTCACATCCAAAGTCGACCGCCTGATCGACGTGTCTCGGTTGCTGATTCAGGCCAGCTACGGCGCGACACAGTCCGAGATCGACGCAGCCCGGGTCCTGGGTGTGCCCGGCTGGCTGCAGCAGCAGTTCCAGACCCCGCCGATGGACACGCACTGGGACTATGTCGTGGTTCGCAAAGGGCCGATCGGCTGCACCGTGTGCAACGCGCAGTACATCAACGCGACGATGGAGAGCTTCTGGACGCAGGCGGTTCGGGGCCCGGACCAGTTGCGCCAGCGCACGGTGCTGGCGCTGAGCGAGCTGTTTGTCGTCAGCACGGTCAACAGCGCGGTCGAGATTCAGGAAGACGCGCATGCCAGCTACCTCGACATGCTGTCGCGCAACGCCTTTGGCAACTTCCGCATGTTGCTGGAGGAGGTCAGCACCCATCCGACGATGGCGATGTATCTCTCGTTCTTCAAAAACGAGAAAGAGGACCCGGTGACTGGCCGCATCCCCGACGAAAACTATGCGCGAGAGGTGATGCAGCTTTTCACCATCGGCCTGTGGCAGCTGAATCCGGACGGCACGCGCAAGAAGGACAACAACGGGCAGGACATTCCCACTTTTACACAGGCGGATGTGATGGGCCTGGCCCGAGTGTTCACCGGCTGGAGCTGGGCTGGCGCTGCCACCACCGACGGGTACTGGCATGGCTGGGAGGGCAATGCGGGCGGCAACAACTGGAACCGTCCCCTGATGCTCTATCCGCAGTTTCATTCCACCAGCGAAAAGCGTTTCCTTGGCGCGGTGGTGCCGGCCGGCACAGGGGGCCAGGCGAGCATGAAGGCGGCCCTGGACGCTTTGTTCAATCACCCGAACGTCGGACCGTTCTTCGGCAGACATCTGATCAAACGCTTCGTCACCAGCAACCCGAGCACCGGCTACGTACAGCGCGTGGCGGCTGCATTCGCAGACAACGGCCAGGGTGTGCGAGGCGACATGAAAGCGGTGTTGACCGCTGTTCTGCTCGACCCCGAGGCGCGCAACACGGCCATCTCCAGCCGACCGAACTACGGCAAGTTGCGTGAACCGCTGGTGCGGTTCGGTCAATGGATGCGGGCCTTCGATGCCAAGGCCAGCAATGGCTACTACTCGATCTGGAACCTGGAGGACCCGGTGTCCAGCATCGGCCAGAACCCGCTGCGCGCGCCCAGCGTGTTCAACTGGTTCAGCCCGGATTACGCCCCACCCGGCGCCATTGCACAGCTCGGCTTGGTGGCACCCGAGTTCCAGATCACGCACGAGACCACCTTGACGGGCTGGGTCAATTTCATCACCCAGGTGGTCGACCGGGGGTTCGGCTGGAACGAAAGCCAGATCAGGGGCAACTACGACGCCGAGCTGGCACTGGCGGGCCAACCGGAGCAGCTGGTGACGCGGCTCAGCAAATTGCTGGTTGCAGGTCAACTGAGCAGCAGCACCCGCGCCACCATCCTGACGGCGGTCAATGCCATTCCGTCCAGCGACGCGCGCCGCCGCGTTACCACCGCCATTGCCCTGGTCATGGTGTCACCCGACTTCATCGTGCAGAAATGAACACGCTCAGTTCAAAGGCCGTCATGACGCTGCAACAAGACCTCCTTCGCCAGTCCCGTCGCCAATTCCTGCAGCGCGCTGCGGCTTTCGCGTCAGTGGCTCCGGGCGCCACCTTCAGCAGCGCCCTGTTGACTGCCGGCGGCGCAGCAGCCCAGTCCGCGGGGGACTACAAGGCCTTGGTCTGCATCAACCTGATCGGCGGCAACGACCAGTCCAACACGGTGGTGCCGACGGGAAACTCGGAATACGTCGCTTACTCAAGCGCGCGACCTTCGCTGGCGCTGCCGCGCGCGCAGCTGTTGACACTGTCGCCACAGGGCTACAGCGGCCCGGCGATCGGACTTCACCCGTCGCTTGCGGCGATCAGGCCGCTGTTCCTCCAAGGGCGACTGGCCCTGGTGGCCAACGTGGGACCTCTGGTGGTGCCATTGACGAAGTCGCAATGGAACGGGGGGTCACCCACCGTACCGGTGCCGTTTCAGCTCACGTCCCACTCCGACCAGACCGGTGCCTGGCAAACGGGTTTGCCGGATCGGCCTTCAGCCACGGGCTGGTTCGGCCGTACCGGTGATCTGCTCACACCCTTGCACAACCTCGGCAGCCAAGTCTCGATGACGATGTCGGTGGCGGGCAACAACGCGCTGCAAGCGGGTGAGGGCACCATTCAGTATCAGCTCACCACGCAAGGTGCGGTCAGGGTGCAGGCGCTGTCGGACCTGTACGGATCTGCAGCGGGCGCTACGGCGCTGCGCCGGCTGGTCAGCGATCCACGCGTGACGTTGCTGGAAAACGAGCTGGTCCGGATCGGCGCGCGCGCCCTGTCAGCCGAAGCCGTGGTCAACAGTGCGCTGGCCTCCGCTTCCATGACGACCGTGTTTCCGACGACCCACATCGGGCAGCAGTTGCGCATGGTCGCCCGCATGGTGGCTGCGCAGTCGGCGCTGTCACAGGGGCGTCAGCTCTTCTTCGTGCAGCTGGGTGGCTTCGACTTCCACGACAAGCTGCTGGAAGATCAGGCCCGACTGCTGAAAGAGCTTGCCGATGCGATGGCAGCCTTCCAGAGCGCTATCTCGGCGATCGGCATGTCAAACAAGGTCACTGCCTTCACGACCTCTGAATTCGGCCGGGCTTTGCAGCACAACGGTCGCGGCTCGGATCACGGCTGGGGTGGGCATCACTTTGTCATGGGCGGTGCGGTTCAAGGCGGTCGCGTCTATGGCGAATTTCCGACGGTGGCGCTGGGCGGCCCCGAGGACGCCGGTCAGGGCCGGCTCATCCCGACCACATCGGTCGATGAGTACGCAGCCACCCTGGTGCGCTGGTTCGGCGTGACGCCCGCGAACCTGGCGCAGGTCATCCCGAACATCGGTCGGTTCGCGCGCAATGATCTGGGATTCATGGGTTGAAGTGATGCGGCTCAGCGACGGCGCCGCAGCTTCGCGGCGCCGATGCCCGCCAGCCCCGTCAGCATCAGGAGAGCGCTGGCTGCTTCCGGCACCGCCGACACGCTGAAATCGAAGGCGTAAGGTGCACGTCCGACCGTGGTCTCCTGGATCCAGAAGCTGTAGGTGCCGGCGGTCAGCGCGCCGGTGAACCCGATCGCGCCCAGGCCGGCGCCGATGGACGGCAGGATGTCCTGGTTCAGGTCGTTCTCGTAGTAGAGGTGCCAGCCCAGCAAGGGCTCCGGACCGCCGCCTTCGGGGTTGACCGTCACCTGGTTGCCGGCTTGCACACCGATGAAGCCAAGCATCGACGGCCCCAGAAACGCGGTGCCTGGCAGCAGCGTCAACGTGTCCAGTTGCGAACCGGCGGGCAGGGTGAAGCTGAAGTAGTCGCGGTCGACGATGCCCGCGGTGCTTCTGCCGGTGCTGCCGGTGATCAGGTTCGACCCGGGCACCAACGAAACGGTCGTCGGGCTTGCGCCGAGGTTGGACAAGTCACCCGAGACAGACTCGTCCCAGGCGGTGACCGCATGGGCGGCGGGCACGGCGACGAGCGAGATCGTTGCAGCAATCAGCAGGTGTTTCATCGTTGAGGTCTCCAGGCGACAGGTTCTTGGGGTCAGGGGTCGGGGTGGCATCCTAGGCCGAGCCGGCAGTCGGCCTGCCTGTCTCGGTCTGCATGCCTCGGCATGCATCGCCCGAACCCGCTTCCTACAATCGAAGGCAGTCGGTGGAACAGCGGCGAGTTGCCCGCAGCGCCACGCATCCGCCAAATGAATGGGCACACCATGATCGTCGAACGCATCTGGACCGGCAACGCCTACCGCAACTACAACTACCTGATTGCATGCCCCGAAACAGGGGAGGCACTGGCGATCGACCCGCTGGACCATGCGAAGTGCCTGGCCGCCGCCAAGGACAAGGGCTGGCAGATCACGCAGATTCTCAACACCCACGAACACCATGACCACACCGGCGGCAATGCGGCCGTGGTGGCGGCGACCGGGGCCAAGGTGATCGCGCACCACAAGGCGGGGTCGCGCATCGACGGGGTCGACCGTGGCGTGAAGGCGGGCGACATCGTCAAGGTCGGCAAAACGGTGGAGCTGGAGTGCCTGGACACGCCAGGCCACACGATGTGCCACATCTGCCTGCGGTCGCACACCGAACGTCCGGCGCTGTTCTCGGGAGACACGCTTTTCAACGCCGGTGCCGGCAACTGCCACAACGGCGGCAACGCCGAAGACCTCTACGCCACATTCGTCGACCAGCTGGCCAAGCTGCCCGAAAACACCGAGGTCTATCCGGGTCACGACTACATCGAGAACAACCTGCGCTTCACGCTGGCGCGCGAGCCTGACAACGCAGCTGCGCAGGCACTGCTGAAGGGCGTGGCGGGGCAGAACCCTGCGACCGTGCACGTCACCACCCTTGCCGAGGAGAAGCAGGTCAACACGTTTCTGCGCCTGTCCAGTGCCGGGGTCATCGCCGCGTTGCGCGTGGCCTTCCCCGAACTGCCCGAAGCACCCGGTCCGAAAACCGTGTTCGTCAAGCTGCGGGAGTTGCGCAACCGGTGGTGAGCAGCCCGGGCGGATTCAAGCCTTGGGCGCTGCCACGACTTGCACCGGCACCGACCCCAGGTGCACGCCCGAATCCAGCAGCAGCAATTCGCCGGTCATGGTGCGGGCGCCGGTGATCAGCCACACCACGGCGTCGGCCACATCCTCGGCGGTGGAGGCGCGGCCCAGCGGTGCGCGCTGTTCGTAGCTTTGCTTCAGCCGCTCGAAACCTTCCTGGCCAACGCCGTCGACAAACCAGCGCGTCGTGATGAGCCCTGGGCAAACCGCGTTCACGCGCACCTCCGGCGCCATCGCGCGGGCGAGGTGCAGGGTCATCGCATTCAGGGCACCCTTCGATGCCACATAGGCCACCGACGAGCCGATGCCCAACGCACCGGCTATCGACGACACATTGACGATGGCGCCATGCGCGGCCTTCAGATGCGGGGCACACGCGCGCACCATCTGAAAAGCGCCCAACACATTGACATCGAGAATGCGCTGGAAGACGGCTGCATCCAGCGCGTCCCAATTGGCAACGCCGCTGAAGGTGGACACGCCAGCGTTGTTGACGAGCGCGTCCAGCCGACCCCATCGGTCGACAGCCGCGTGCGCCATTGCACGACAGTCGGTGTCGTTCGCGACATCGCCGCGCAGCACCAGCACGTCGGCGCCGGCGTCGCGGCAGCTTGCAGCGGTGTCCTGCGCTTCGCGCTCGCTCTTTGAATAATTGACGACGAGGTCGTGGCCGAGGTGCGCCAGTGCCAGGGCGGTCGCCGCACCCACCCCGGTGGCCGATCCGGTGATGAGAGAGACTTTGCGGCCATGCAATGGACTTGCCATGTGGACTCCGGCGGGTTGAAGCAGCCAGTCTATGGTTTGCAGCCAGCCGGCGGCGCGCTTGCGTGCGCTGCCGCCGACAATGGTTGCCGTGCGTTCTGAACCCACCCCCTTCGCGATCGCACGGCACCCTGGCTGCCCATGAGCCAGCCGTCCCCGAATTCGCTGCAGGCTCTGCAGGCCCGCCATGGCGATCGCTACCGCTGGCGGGTGCTGCTGACGGTGATGATCGGCAGCATCGCTTCGGTGATGTCGTCGACGATCGTCAACGTCGCCGTGCCCGACCTGATGCGCCACTTCCAGATCGGCCAGGAGCGCGCACAGTGGGTGGCCGCCGGCTTCATGGCGGCGATGACGCTGTCGATGCTTCCCACTCCGTGGCTGCTGGCGCGGCTCGGTTACCGCCATGCGTATGTCGGCGCGGTCACGCTGTTGATGACCGGCGGCATCGTCGGCGGACTGGCGCAGCACTACGAGCTGGTGCTGGCGATGCGGGTTGCCGAAGGGCTGGCAGCCGGGGTGCTGCAAACCATCCCCGCGATCATCATCCTGCGCGCTTTCGAAGACGGCCAGCGCGGCCGGGCGATGGGCATCTTCGGCTTCGGGGTGGTGCTGGCGCCGGCGATCGGACCGAGCGTGGGCGGGGTGTTGGTGGAGCACTTCGGCTGGCGCTCGATCTTCTTCTTCATCGTGCCCTTTGCCATCGCGGCGATCGTGCTGGCGCGGCGCTACCTGCCGGTCTCTGCCCCTGGGGGTGCCGAGCCGGCAGGTCGCAAAGGCGCGCCGCTGGATGTGGTCGGGCTCGGTCTGGCGGCGGTCGGCATCGTCGGTTTGTTGAATGGACTCGTCCACCTGCAAGACAAGGCCGGCTACAGCGGGCCGCTGCTGATCGCTGTCGGTTTGACCGCGACCACGCTGTTCCTGTGGCAGCAGTCGCGCCACCCGACGCCGCTGTTGCACCTGCGGCTGTTCAAGTCGCGCCCCTTCGCGATGGGCAGCCTGGTGGCCTTCATCTACGGCATGGCGTTGTTCGGTTCGACCTACCTGGTGCCGGTGTTCCTGCAAACCGCGCTGCACCATCCCCCATCGGTGGCCGGCGCGGCGCTGCTGCCGGCGGGGTTGGTGCTGGCACTGACGATCCCGCTGGCCGGCCGGCTGGCCGACCGGTATCCGCCGCGCCTTCTGGTGGTGGGGGGGCTCGCGATGCTGGCGCTGTCGTTCGCGTTGATGGCCACCGTGGGCATCGCCACGGCGCTGTGGTTGCTGATGAGCTGGGCGGTGATCGGCCGCATCGGCCTCGGTTGTGTTTTGCCTTCGTTGATGCTGAGCGCGGTGCCGGGGCTGGACCCGCAGGCCAGCTCCAATGCGGCCAGCACCATCAACTTTCTGCGCCAGTTGGGTGGGGCCACCGGTGTCAGCCTGGTCGGCATCTTTCTGGAGTGGCGGCTGCGCAGCCATGCGGCGGCGGGTGAGGCAGCCGTGGCGGGCTTCTCCGACACCTTCTGGCTGGTGGCGGCGTTTTCGCTGCTGGCCACCGGGGCGGCGATGCGCATGAAACTGCCGCGTGCCGCCGCCGCGCCGCGGCCGGCGGATGCCGACACCTGAGGCATGCGAGGCAGACAGGCGTGGGGATCGGATGTCGGGCCGCTCGGCAGCCGTCCCTCCCGACCGTCAGCGCGGGGTTCGCGACGACCAGTGAATGGCCTGAATCAGCCAGCCTGGCCCGTTCCGGGTCATGACCACCATCTCTGCCCCCCTGAGGTTGACAGCGCGGCCCTCGAACATGCCCTGCGTGACGCTCGATGCGACGAGCCAGGCCAGATCGCCGGCGACTTCGGCATGCGTGACTTTTCGTTCGGTCGACACGGCTCGTGCGAACCGGATGTCTGCTGCCAGATGGTGACTGCCGTAGGCCGAACGCGATTCCAGCGACCCCTGCTCCAGAACGGTTGCGCCAGGCGCCAGCCACGCCATTGCGGCAACGGCATCGCCGGCCTTGAGCGCGTCGTGGAAGGACTGCACCGTTGCGGCGGCAGACGCCGCGTCGGGTCCTTCAGCGGCGCTTACCGGTCCCGAGCCCAGTGCGGCCGCACAAAGAACAGCGGCAACTACAAGCCGCCTGGATTCAAAGATCAAGTGCATCGCTACTGCCTGATCGAAAGCGGTTCACTTCGCCTGCGTGGGACGGTGCAGCGCGCACAGCTTGTTGCCGTCCGGGTCGCGAACATAGGCCAGGTGCAGGGCACCCATCTTTCCTTCCCTCAGCCCCGGCGCTTCTTCGATCGAGGTGCCGCCATGGGCCACGGCAGTGTCGTGGAATTGCTGCACCTGCTCTGGCGAACTGCATTTGAAGCCGATGGTGCCGCCATTGGCACAGGTTGCGGACTCGCCGTTGATGGGTTCGCTGACACTGAAGCTGCAGCCATCGTGGCGATAGAAGAGCCGGCTTTGACCGGTGCTTGCCGTGTTCTGCATCGGCTGACCCACGCCGAGCGTTCCAAGCACGGCATCGTAGAAGCGCTTCGAGCGCTCGATGTCGTTCGTTCCCAGCATCACGTGACTGAACATGCCTTGTCTCCCTGTGTGGACCGGTATCCTACTTGGCGAGCAGACCTCATGACCGACCCTCGGGCGCGCGCGGAGGCCAACCCGTTGTGTTCTGCACCTGCGTGCTGTGCTCGCCCAGCCGCGGCGCCGGGTGTCGAATACGCCCCGGCGTGGCGCTGAGCTTCGGCACCACGCCAGGCACCTTCAACGGTCGGCCATCGGCGGTGCGCGTTTCGACGAGCATGTCGCGCGCCAGGTACTGCGGATCGGCGCAAATGTCGGCCACCGAGTAGATGCGTCCGGCCGGCACATTGGCTTGCTCCAGCGTGTGCAGCACCGCGTCGAGCCCGCGCTGCAATGTCCAGTTCTCGATCGCCCTGTCGATCTCTTCGGCGCGCGCGGCGCGGCCGTCGTTGTGCGCCAGTCCGGGGTCGGCTTGCAGGTCGGGTCGGCCGATCGTGGCCATCAGGCGCTTGAAGATGCTGTCGCCATTGCCGGCGACGAGCGCATAGCCGCCGTCGGCGCAGCGGTAGGCGTTGGTCGGTGCGATGCCGGGCAGGGCGCTGCCGGAACGTTCGCGCACCACACCGAAAGCGTCGTACTCCGGCAGCAGGCTCTCCATCACATTGAAAACGCTTTCGTACAGCGCCACGTCGACCATTTGCCCCTCGCCGCTGCCTGCGGCAGCCCCGGCGCCGCCGGCGTCGCGGTGGTACAGCGCCATCAACACACCGATCACCCCGTGAAGCGCCGACAGCGTGTCGCCGATCGACACCCCCGTGCGCACCGGCACGCGGCCCGGCTCACCCGTCAGATAACGCAGCCCGCCCATCGCTTCGCCCAGCACGCCGAAACCCGGTTTGTGGCTGTACGGACCGGTCTGGCCATAGCCGGAGATGCGCAGCATCACGAGCCGCGGGTTCAGCGCATGCAATTGCTCCCACCCGAGATTCCAGCCTTCCAGGGTCCCGGGCTTGAAGTTCTCGATCAGCACATCGGCCTCGAGTGCCAGCGCGCGCACCACCGCCTGGCCGTCTTCCGACCGCAGGTCCAGTTCGACCGATCGCTTGTTGCGCGACTGCACCTCCCACCACACGGAGGTGCCGTCGCGCAACAGCC
>JBBSPW010000139.1:0-9324 GCA_038258365.1 Burkholderiales bacterium
CACACGCCGCTGACCGACAAGGAAGCCCATGACCTCCGCAACGTTCACCCTTCGCGCAGCCGAACCCGGCGACGTGCCCGCCATTGCAGGGCTGATCCGCGAACTCGCGGTGTTCGAGCACCTGGAGCACCAGGTGGTCGCAACCGCCGACTCCCTGCTGCCGCAGTTGTTCGGTGCGCGCCCCGCGGCGGAGGTGGTGGTGGCCGAGGTCGATGGAAGCACGGTGGGCTTCGCCCTGTTCTTCCACAACTTCTCGACCTTCCTCGGTCTTCCGGGGCTGTACCTGGAAGACCTCTATGTGCAGCCGGCGCATCGGGGAGCAGGACTCGGCAAGGCCTTGCTCAGCCACCTGGGTGCGCTGGCGGTGCAGCGGGGTTGCGGTCGCTTCGAATGGAGCGTGCTGGACTGGAACCGCAGCGCGATCGATTTCTACGAGCGCATGGGAGCCACCGTGATGCCCGACTGGCGCATCTGCCGCATCACCGGCGACGCGCTGCAGCGCTTCGGCCCCATCACCGTCAGCTTGCCACCAGCGCCGCCAGCCGGTCCATCGACAAACGGGCATTGACACTGCCCTGACCGATTACCGATGCCACCGCCGAGGGGCCTTCGCCCGTGGTGACGCGGCGCGGCACCGGCAGCGCCAACCCGCGCTCGTCGGTCAGGCACATCACCACGGGCGAAGTCAGCGTGGCGCCGCGTTGCACCACCAGCGCTTTCTGGCCCGACGCCAGGCGCACGAAGCTGCCCGGCGGATAGATGCCGAACTCGCGCACCAGCGCGGCTGTCATCGGATGGCCGGGGTCCTGCATGAACATCTGCCGCCCGGCCAGGTCGGCAGCCATCGCCGAACGACCGGATCGTGAAGCCAATTTGGCGGTGTACTGGTCGGCACGGCGGGCCAGTGAGGCAATGTCGCCGACATCGCTGCACCCAGCGGGGTAGCCGCTGCCGTCTTCCTGCTCGTGGTGGCGCAGCACCGCGGTCAGCCAGTCGCGGTCGGACACGCCGGCGGCTTCGAGCATCTGCAGGCTGCGCACCGGGTGGGTTCGCAGCGCCAGTCGCTGCTCGGCGGTGGGCGCGGTGGTCTGGCGCGCCAGCTGGCCCTGCAGCGCCAGCATCGACACGTTCATCGTCAGCGCGACCTTGAAGACCCGTTCGCAATCCAGAGTGTCCCAAGCCAGGCGTTGTGCAACCAGATGGGCGGTGATGGCGGTTTGCATCGATCGCCGGGTGCCGTAGGCCACGTCGGTGTCGCCGCCTTCACGCAGTACCTGGAAGACCGCCAGATCAGGGTCGCGTGCCACCAGCGCTGCAACCGGTGCGGCCGCCTCATCGAGAGCCTGTGCGAAGCCTTGCGACGGCATCTGCAGCAGGGTCTGCGACACCTGCGTCAGGCATCTCGACCACACCCCGGGCAAGGCAGCGCGGTCTGCGGTGGCGACCTGTTCGATCGAGGGGGCAGCCAAGGCCGGCGGCTGTGCGGCGGGCCGGGTCGAAGCCGTCTCCAGCCCGGTCAGGTCGGCGAGCGCGCCGCGTGCCAGCAGGGCGTCGAGCTGAGACTGCGTGTCGATGCGCTGGCCCCGCGCCAGCAGCAGCAGGCCTTCGTCGTCGCACACGCCGAAGGGCAGAGGCTGGCCCAGCCGGATGTGGCTGGTGACCGATGTCAGGGCGGCGAATGGCATGGGGTTTGGAAGCGTGCCGTGAGGCGGACTGCAGGAGGTGCGTGGATGCAGTTGAACTTCGGCAACCGCCGGTTGAACTTGAAGCTCTGCTTGAGCAGCCGCGTTCGGGGATGCCCGGGCTGCGATGGCCGTGTGCAACGCATAAGCTGCCAGCCGGTATCCACGATCGGGTTCCGTGACCGACACCCATGACCGAGATCCGATGACTGCATCCAACCCCTCCACCACAGGCGTCTACGACCACCTGCACCGCGACTTTCGGTGGCACGTGCCGAAGCGCTTCAACATCGCCGAAGCCTGCTGTGGCCGCTGGGCCCGCGACCCTGTCACGGCCGCGCAGGTGGCCATCGCCTGGGAGCACGAGGACGGGCGCGGCGGCAACCTGAGCTATGCCCGGCTGCAGACCGACGCCGACCGCCTGAGCCATGTGCTGACGGGCCTGGGCGTGATTCGCGGCGACCGGGTGGCGATCGTGATGCCGCAGCGCGTGGAGACGGCTGTCGCGCAGATCGCGCTGCAGCAGATCGGCTGTGTGGCGGTGCCGCTGTCGATGCTGTTCGGCCCAGAGGCGCTGGCCTATCGCCTGCGGGACAGCCAGGCGGTGCTGGCCATTGCCGACGAAAGCAGCATCGCCAACCTGCGGGGTGCACGCGCCGAGTGCCCTCGGCTGCGAACCCTGCTGGCGGTCGGCGATGCCGCGGGGCGGGGCGATCTGGATTGGACCCCCGCGTTGGCCGCAGCGCCTGCCGCACCGTTCACGCCGGCCGAAACGGGCGCAGACGACCCGGCGATCCTGATCTACACCAGCGGCACCACCGGCCCGCCGAAGGGCGCGCTGCTTCCGCAACGGGCATTGATCGGCAATCTGCCCGGCTTCGTCTGCAGCCAGAACTTCTACCCGGCGACCGAAGACGGCGCGCCACCGGTGTTCTGGAGTCCGGCCGATTGGGCCTGGACCGGCGGGCTGATGGACGCCCTGCTGCCCGTGCTGAGCTTCGGACGCACGATCGTCGCGTACCAGGGGCGCTTCACACCCGAAGCCGCCTTCGGGTTGATGCAGCGCCACGGCATCACCCACACCTTCTTGTTCCCGACTGCGCTGAAGGCGATGATGAAAGCGGTGCCGGCGCCGCGCGAGCGCTACCGGCTGAAGCTGCAGGCGATCATGAGTGCGGGCGAAGCGGTCGGCGACACGGTCTTTCATTGGACCGAAGCGGCGCTCGGGGTTCGCATCAACGAGATGTTCGGCCAGACCGAGATCAACTACATCGTCGGCAACTGCGGCCGATGGCGGGGCGCCGATGGGCGCTGGCACGATGGTTGGCCGCAGCGCCCCGGCAGCATGGGGCGCGGCTACCCGGGCCACCGGGTGGCGGTGATCGACGATGCGGGCGAGGAATGCCCGCGCGGCACCCCGGGTGACGTGGCCTTGCACCGGCACGACATTCACGGCGACCCCGACCCCGTCGTGTTTCTGGGCTATTGGGGCCGTGACGACGCCACCGATGGCAAGTTCACGGGGGCAAAGCGCAGCGGCTGGTGCCGCACCGGCGACACCGCAGTGATGGATGCCGACGGCTATCTCTGGTACCAGGGCCGCAGCGACGATGTCTTCAAGTCGGCCGGCTACCGGATCGGTCCGAGCGAGATCGAGAACTGTCTGGTGCGCCACCCGGCGGTGGCCAACGCGGCGGTGGTGCCCAAGCCGGATGCCGAACGCGGCGCGGTGGTCAAGGCCTATGTGGTGCTGGCCCCTGGCCACGCCGGTGATGACGCGCTGGTGCAGGCGCTGCAGGCGCATGTGCGCGGGCGCTTGGCACCCTACGAGTACCCGAAGGAGATCGAGTTCATCGACAGCCTGCCGATGACCACCACCGGCAAGGTGCAGCGGCGGGTGCTGCGGTTGCTGGAAGAAGAACGGGCTCGCGCCAAGCCGGATTCGACTTGATCCCTGCGCTTGTTGCAGCCGCTGTGCGACTTTTGGGCGGCGCACGACGGCGAGGTTGGGGTGCGGACCGGCTGGCCCGGCGCGGTCGCGGTCACTGTGGTGCTCAGTGGCGGGAAGCAACAACCTCAGCGGCGACAATTGCGCTTTCGTCTAGTGGAGCTGCAGCAGACCATGGCCAACCTGATCGTCCACGGCGGTGCGCCACTCTCGGGCCGCATCGTGCCCTCGGCCAACAAGAACGCGGTGCTGCCGATCCTGTGCGCCACGTTGCTGACGCAACAGCCGGTGAAGCTGATCGGCATCCCCGAGATCACCGATGTGCGCAAGCTGGTGGACATCTTCGGCATGCTGGGCAGCAGCGTGCAGGTCGACTACGAGCAGCGCGTGCTGCAGGTGCACCACCGCGACACGCGCTTCGATCCAAGAACCCACCACCTGCCCGAAGAAATGCGCTCGTCGATCATGCTGGTGCCGCCGCTGCTGGCGCGCTTCGGCGTGGCGCGGATCGAGAACGACGTGCAGGGTTGCACCCTGGGTGTGCGAGAGATCGACCCGCATGTGGAGGTGATGGAGCGCTTCGGCTGCACGGTCGAGCGCAGCCGCGAAGCATTGATCATCCATGCCGATGAGGGCTTGAAAGCCAACCACCACTGGCTCGATTACGCCAGCGTCACCACCACCGAGAACTTCGTGCTGTGTGCGGCGCTGGCCCATGGCACCAGCACCTTGATGAACGCCGCCAGCGAGCCGCATGTGCAGGAGTTCTGTGCCTTCATGACGATGCTGGGTGCACAGATCGAGGGCATCGGCACCAGTCGGCTGACGGTGCACGGGGTGGCGTCGCTGGGCGGGGGTGAGTTCACCTTCGCGGAGGACTTCCACGAAGCCGTGACCTTCATGGCACTCGGCGCCATCACCGGCGGCAGCATCGCGGTCAAGAACTCGGCCCCCGAGCAATTCCCGCTGATCGACCGCACCTTCGCGAAGTTCGGCGTTCAGGTGGTGCACCAAGGCGGCTGGAGCCACACCGTGGTCGACGGTCCGCTGCGGGTGAAGCAGCCCTTCACGCAGAACATCCTGCAGAAGATCGAGGCCGCGCCCTGGCCCTATCTGCCGGTCGATCTGCTGCCGATCTTCGTCGCTCTCGGGGTGCGCGCCGAAGGCAGTGCGATGTTCTGGAACAAGGTCTACGAAGGCGCGATGGGCTGGACCAGCGAGTTGTCCAAGTTCGGCGCCATGGCCTTCATGGCCGACCCGCACCGCATCGTCACCTTCGGCGGCAAGACGCTGAGCCCGGCCGAGGTCGAGAGCCCCTACATCATCCGCGTGGCGATCGCGCTGCTGATGCTGGCGGCCAGCATCGAGGGCAAGTCGACGATCCGCAACGCCACGCCGATCCGCCGTGCCCATCCGCGTTTCGCAGAGAACATCCGCGACCTGGGCGCGCAGATCGAGTGGGTTGAAGGCGACTGAGGCACGGTCGATGGTCCGCAAGTCCCGGCACGTCAGCGAAACCCCGGCCACGCAAATGCTGCGATTGGCGGGCGTCGCCTTCACCGAACACTCCTACGACTATGTCGAACACGGCGGCACCGCCGAGTCGGCTGCGCGACTCGGCGTGCCAGAGCATGCGGTCATCAAAACGTTGGTCATGCAGGATGAGCGCGCCGCGCCATTGATCGTGCTGATGCATGGCGACTGCCAGGTCAGCACCAAGTACCTGGCGCGCCAGATCGGTGCCAAGGGTGTAGAGCCCTGCAAGCCGGATGTCGCCGAGCGGCACAGCGGCTACAAGATCGGTGGCACCTCGCCGTTCGGCCTTCGCAAGCCGATGCCGATTTATGTCGAAGCCAGTGTGCTGGCGCTGCCGCGCATCTGCATCAACGGCGGTCGTCGGGGCTTTCTGGTGGGCATCGAGCCCGTCGTGCTGGAACAGGTGTTGCAGGCATGTCCGGTGAATTGCGCCGGGGTCGGGTAGAAGCTCGAAGCGCTCAAGGTGCGGCGTCAACGCCGCAGGATCACATCGACTTCCGACACCGGGCGGGCGCGGTTGCCGAAGGCGTTGCGGATGTAGGTGGCCACAGCCGCGATCTGCGCGCGGTCGAGGGTCGGCCCGAAAGGCGGCATGCCGTAGGGCCGTGGGTTCCCCGCGGTGGTTGGCGGGAAGCCGCCTTCGGTGATGACGCGGACCACATTGGTCGAGACCTCCATCGTCACGCTGCGGTTGCCGGCCAGCGGCGGGTAGGCGCCCACGGCGCCCTGGCCCTGGGCGCCATGGCAGCTTGCGCAATGGTCGGCATAGACGCGCTGGCCGAGCGCCATCGCAGGGCTGTCGGCGGGCTGTGGTGCTGTCGCTGCCTCAGCATGTCGCGGGTCTTGCGGCAGGGCCTGCAAAAACACGGCCATCGCGCGCAGGTCGCCGTCGCTCAGGTGCTGCGTGCTGCGCCAGACCACCTCGGCCATCGGCCCCAGCACCGAGCCGCGCGCGGAAGTGCCGGTGCGCAGCAGGCCCACGACCTGCTCGATCGGCAGGTGGGCGACGCCGGCTTCGGCGCCGCTGGCCAGCGACGGCGCGTACCAGTTTTGCAGCGGAATCGGGCCACCACCCAACTCCAGCCCGCTGCTGCTGGCGCCGAGTGCGTTGCGCGATGCATGGCAGGCGTCGCAATGGCCGAGCCCGCGCACCAGGTACGCGCCGCGGTTCCAGTCGGGGCTCTGGTCGGGGTTCGGATCGAACACCCCGGGCTCGAAGTAGAGCGCGCGCCAGACCGCCAGGGCGAGCTGCGTGTTGTACGGGAAGCGCAACTCATGGGCACGGTTGGGCGATGCCACTGCAGGTTGAGCCTTCAGGAAAGCGAAGAGGGCGTTCGAGTCTTCGCGGGTGATGCGGGAGGTGTTCGGATACGGGAACACCGGGTAGAGCAGCCGGCCGCTGCGCGAGCGTCCGTTGTGCATCGCGCGCCAGAAGTCGTCGGCCGACCAGGCACCGATGCCAACTGCCGCATCGGGCGTCAGATTGCCGGCGTACACGGTGCCGAACGGGGTGTCGATGCCTTGCCCGCCGGCATAGGCCGCACCGCCGCGGGCGCTGTGGCAACCGGCGCAGTTGCCGACCAGCGCCAGGTACGCACCGCGTGCCACCTGGTTCTCTGGCGCGACAGCGGCCGCTGATGGCGCGCCGGTTTGATGGTCGCCGCGCACGTTCAGCCAACCGACCACGCCCGCCGTCGCCACGGCCAGCATGGCCGCCAGCGCAGCCGCCCGCACCCAAGCGACAGCCGCCACCCGACCCTGCCTGCGGAGGGTCACGGCTTCAGACCACCACAGGCGAGTGGCAGCGGCGTGGGCAGCGCTCGCTCTGGCTTGGAGGTGCCATCGACCGGCTGTGCGGCGAGGTAAGCAGTCACCGCGGTCAGGTCGGACCCGTCCAGCCGCTTGGCCACCACCTGCATGCAGTCAGGCGCCTGCGCCCGGCGCAGGCCGGTGCGCCAGGCGCCGAGCTGCGACAACAGGTAGTCGGCAGGCAGTCCCAGCAGCCCCGGCACCGCCGGTGCCACGCCCATCATCGATCGGCCGTGGCAGGCGATGCAGGCGGGCAACTCGCGCGAGGGGTCGCCGTGCTCGACCAAGTTTCGCCCACGGGCCAGCACCGCGGCCGAAACGGTGGGCGGCCGCGGTGCGGGGTAGGGGAGTTCCAGCGTTGCAAAGTGCTCGGCAATCGCTTCCATGTAGCTGTCGGTAAAGGTGGCGGTGAGCCGGCTCATCGCAGCGTTGTTGCGGCGCCCTTCGCGGAAGTTGAGCAACTGGTTGGTGAGAGAGCCTGCGGGCTTGCCGGCGATCCGGGGCAGGTAGCCGGTATTGGTGGAAATGCCTTGCTCGCCATGACAGGGGGTGCAGGCCAGCAGGCGCTGGGCCATGGTGTCGGGCGCGGTCAGCGGGGACTGCTGTGCCAGCACATCTGCCGAGCCGAAGGCGGTGAATGCGAACGCGCAGGCGATTCGGCATCGCCACCGCGGCTTGCGGTGCTCGCTCATTCGCCGGGTGTCGCTGCCTGATCGCCGGGCCCAGGCACCGGGTCGCCGGCGCTGATCTGCAGCGCTTCCAGGAAGCGCGAGACCATGTTGTAGGACGCCACGGTTGCCACCAATTCCACCAGTTGTCGGTCGCCCAGATGCTTGCGCACGGCTTGCACCAGTTGCGACGGCACATGCACCTTGACTGTCATCGCATCGCAAAGCCGCAGCACGTCCTGTTGCGGTGCATCGAAGCGGTCTGCGGCGGCCGCCCAGTCGGGCAAAGCGTCCAGCTGCAGTTGCGACAGCCCTTGTTTCAGCGCGATCGGCGCATGCTGCTCGGCCTCATAGGGCGCGCCGTTCAGATGGGCGATGCGCATGATCACCAGCTCGCGCAATGCGCCGTTCAGGTCCAGCTTCTGCCGCACCTGGGTCATGAACTCCAGCCAACCCGCTGCCAGCGGCGGACTGTGCAGCAGCATCTGGTACAGGTGCAGCACGCTGCCTCGACCGGCTTCGATGCGGCCGATCAACGGTTGCAGCTCCGGGGCATTCAGCTCGGCGTAGGGCAGGCGGGCCATGGCGGTGCGCGTGGTGGAGGTGATCGATTGTCTGGCGGCTTGTCCGGCTGCATGGCCGGCCGCCCGCCCAGCGGCAGCAGCACCCTAAACTTGGCACACGATGGATGTTGCTGCAACCCTGTTGTCCCTGCTGGCCGGCTATCTGGTCGGCTCGCTGTCGTTCGCGGTGATCGTCAGCCGCCTGTTCGGCCTGCCCGACCCTCGCAGCTATGGCAGCCACAACCCGGGTGCGACCAATGTGCTGCGCTCGGGTCACCGCGCGGCCGCAGGGCTGACGTTGATGCTCGATGCGCTCAAGGGCTTTGCGCCGGTGCTGGCGGTGCTGGTGTGGGGGCCGGCCTACGGGCTCGGGTCACAAACCGCGGCTTTCGTCGGCCTGGCCGCGTTCATCGGCCATTTGTGGCCGCTGTTTTTTCGCTTCAAGGGCGGCAAGGGCGTGGCCACCGCCGCCGGGGTGCTGTTTGCGATCAACCCCTGGCTCGGGGTTGCGACAGTCGCAAGCTGGGTGATCGTGGCCGCCTTCATGCGCTATTCGTCGCTGGCATCGATCGTCGCGGCGCTGTTTGCGCCCTTCTACCAAGCGCTGATCTGGGGCGTGCAGCCCAGCGTGCTGGCGATCGTCGTGATGAGCCTGCTGCTGGTCTGGCGCCATGAAGGCAACATCAGAAAACTCATCAAGGGCACCGAAAGCCGCTTGGGTCAGAAGGCCGCTGTGGCTGCCGCTCGACCCCCTTCGCGTCCGGGGCCGCAACCCACCGCACATCCCGTTCGCAAATCGCACAAGGAGCGCCACTGATGGTTCAACGATTCGATGTCGGACACCGCCTGTCGGAAATGGCGGTGCACAACGGCGTGGCCTATCTGGCCGGGCAGGTGCCCGCCGACGCCACGCAGGACATGGGCGGGCAGGTGCGCCAGGTGCTGGATGCAATCGACGCACTGCTGGCGCGCGTGGGCAGCAGCAAGTCGCGGATCCTGATGTGCCAGATCTATGTCGCCGACCTGGCAGACTTTCCGGCGCTGAATGCGGTTTGGGACGACTGGGTGGCCGAAGGCCAGGCACCACCGCGCGCCACCGTGCAGGCGGCGCTGGCCAA
>JBBSPW010000140.1:0-9319 GCA_038258365.1 Burkholderiales bacterium
CAGGCGGTAGGCGGTAGGCGGTAGGCGGCGTTGGACTGGCGGTGTATCTCGCTGTGGTTGACGATCTGAATGTAGTAGCAGTCGCCCGAAACACATCGATCGGCGCCAGCCGGTGGCGCTTTTCGATTCTGGTTGACCGTGGACTTGCGGTCGCTGACCATGTCCTCGAGATCAACAATGGGGCGGTGGACACGAACCGCCCCCGGGTTCGCAGAAGCTTATTGACGTTAGTCAGACGGTAGCGACTGACTCGGCATAGGGTTCTGTCTTTGGGTGATTCGTCCTTTGTCTTGACGGGCCCTGCCAGGCCGCCGCAGGCGCCCCGGTTGGGCCGATGTACGCAGCGCGTCCAACCTCGGCCTGGCGCCGGCATTGCGGTAGGCCCTGGTCAGCAGACGAGGCGCCGACGACGTGATGGACGTCCGCACGCAATGCATCGGTCAGCTTGCGCAGCTTTCAACAGCACCGCGGTGCCCAGGCCGTGCTCGGCAGCACGCGCATCAAGCCCAGGTTGGTGGCGGCGAAGCGGGCGCTGACAGTGACCTCCGTCGCGCTGGCCTCGCGCAGCAAGCGCCAGCACGCCTCGCGCCGCACCGCCGGGAAGTCGACGCAATCATGCTCGACCAGATCGGAAGGTTGCTGCGGCGTGCCCCGACGTTCGAGGCAAGCGGACGCTGCGAACATTCGCATGCCGAACGTTCCGATGCTTCGCACCACGAGTTGATCGTCCTTGACGGCGCCCAGGCAAATGGCGACATCGACATGCTCGCCGACCAAGTCGCGGGCGTTCGGTGAGAGAGCAGGCCCTCGTCGCACTGCGGGCGACCCTGGCCGATTTCTCCGAGGCGCGGATTGTCAGCAGCGATGGCCCGTCAATGGATGCCGTCTTCACGACCGCGGTGGGAGGCTGACGCCGGCGAACGGCCCTGTTCCGGCAGGTCGGTCACGAAGCTTGATCCAGCGCAAGCCTCGCGCGGAGGGCGTCTCGACAATGAAACGTCATTCAGGCTCGGCGCCCGCCGAGCCGCGCTGCGAGGTACTTGATCCATGGGAAAAAGTCGGCCAGAAGCGCCCTCAGGACGCTACGTACGAATGCGCTTTCTGCCGTTCGTGATGTGGGCTTCGGCCTTGATGTTGACGGCCTGCGGGGTCGAGATCCAGAACCTGCAGCCGGCCCGAGAGATGGCGCGCTCGGCCGAACCCGCCCACTCCGTCTACCTGGGTTGGCGGGTGTTCCAGGACAAGTGCGCCAGCTGTCACGGCGCCGATGCCCGTGGTGGCGCGCAGGCGCCCGATCTGACGCAAGTCGTGCGCACCATGGGTGAGCGGCGCTTCGCAAAGCTGGTCCTGCTGCGCTACGACTGGCAGTTCTCGCCATCGCCGGGCGGGCGCGACGAGGCCGCCTTCGAGGCGCTGCGGGATGAGATCATGCGTCGCAAGGAAGGCGCGTTGACCATGCCCGCCTGGCAAGGCGAACCGGTGGTGACAGCCCACATTCTTGACGTGTATTCCTTCTTGGCTGCGCGGGGCGATGGCACCCAGGGGCCCGGACGGCCAAACCGCTGGTGAATGCGACGGCGCGCCCTCAGCAGCCATCCCGAACCGGCGGCCACCAGCAAGACCGCATCGGGTTCGGGCACCAGCGACGCGAAGACGCAGGAGTCCGACCGACATGAATAGCCTTCCGGCAGACCGAGATGCCTTCAGGGGCAGACCATCCATGGCACGACGCTTCTTCTCAACGTACGCGAGAAGCGCCGTGGTCTGGGTCAGGCCGTCTCGTCGGTCCGGCCGTCCGTCGGAGCCTTCGACGGTGTTTCGGACCAACAGCGTGCGGGCGCCAGCGGGCGCAACACCACAAAGCACGGAAAACACCAGCTGATCATCCGCAGGTTCCTGGTTCGAGCCCAGTTCGAGGAGCCAAGGAACCCGAGAGTGCGCGCGTAAGTGGGCACTTTCATTTCTGGTCCATGTGCACTGCTGAGCACTTCGGACGGGAGATGCGAGTCGCCGACAGAGCCTTCTTCGACCGGCCCGGCATGCATCAACGACCAGAACTTCGGGCTGGACGTCCATGCACGGAGGCACCGTGCCGATGCATGTCGGTGGCCCGCTTGACGGCGACCGAAACGCGAGGGCCCGCACCGTCGTTGTCGAGTTGCTTCAGGATGCCGCAATCCGCACCGGATTCGATCGACTGGCACTGCGAGCGCAGCTCACGCAATTGCCGCTCCAGCACTCGCAACTCCTTGAGCCGGTTCGTGACATGGCCGAGGTGCTCGTCCAGCAACTCATTGACCTGCGCACAGTTCTCGCTGGGCGCATCCTTGAAACGCAGCAGCACGCGGATTTCATCCAGTGCCATGTCGAGCGCACGGCAGCGGCGAATGAACAGCAGCCGTTGCAAGTGCTCCTGACCATACACACGGTAGTTGCCTTCGGTACGGCCAGGTTCGGCGATCAGGCCTTCACGTTCGTAGAAGCGAATGCTCTCGATCGTCGTGCCGCTGGCGCTGGAGAGTTCACCGATCTTCATGGGACCACACCCGTTAAGCGATCGGCTTGACTCTACACTTGCTTCAGGGTTTCGCATCAGGGGCCGTCAATGTCGTTGACCACTTGGAGGGTTCATGCCCGCATGGTGGAAGGCGGCGATGAGCTGGCGGCTGGCGCTGCCCTGACAGGACAGCAACCATGAGCCCCGAGCCGATCCTGGGCTGGGTGATGGCGGGCGTGGCGTTGCTGGCGTCGGTCGTCGATGTGGCGACAGCGCTGTTGTTGTGGGCCATCGCCAAGGGTTCACTGACCGTGCGCGCGGCCTTTGTGCACAACGTCACCGACGCACTCGGAAGCGTCGCCGTGCTCACCGGCGCGGGACTGGTGCTGTGGCGGGATTGGACCTGGGTCGATCCGCTGCTGACCCTGATCATTGCGGTCTACGTGCTGTGGCAGGTGGCCACGATGCTGCCGCAGGCGGTTCACATCCTGATGGAGGGCGCGCCGCCCGACCGCGACCTGGACGAGGTGACGCGTGCCGTGTGTGCCCTCGAAGGCGTCGAGAGCATGCACCACCTGCATGCATGGCAGACCGACGAGCATCACATTGCGCTGGAGGCCCACATCGTGGTGCTCGACGCGATGCCGTCGAACCAGCGCGAGAACCTGCGCCCTGCGGTCAAGCAACTGCTGTCTCAGCGCTTCGGCATCGGCCATTCCACGCTCGAGTTCGAAGCGGCGGACGCACGCCGCTGCGGCGGCGAGCGCGCCGGCTACGACGCCACTCAACAGTAGCCCGGCGATCGCAACTACCCCTCGACCGCCATCTCGACCAGGAGGAATGCCAGGAAACCGACAAAGAACGCGGCAGTGGCCCAATGGGTTTCCTTGACCTCATGGGCTTCCACCAGCAACTCTTCGACCACGAGGTAAAGCAGCGCCACCGTGCCGGCTCCGAGCAGCAATGTGAAACCAAACGGCGACAACCCGCCGAGAAAATAGCGCGACAGCATCGCCGCCACCGCCAGCAACGCGGCCAGTGCCGCAGGCGTTACCAGCGTCAGCGCTTTCGAAGCACCGGCCCGCGACATTGCGACGCTGACCGCAAGCGACAAGAACAGCACCTCCAAGGTCAACGCCACCGACAGCAGCACGCCGGTCTGCTCACCCGCAGCGAAGGCAATGCCCAGCACCACGCCGTCGACCACCAGGTCGATGCCGGTGATCAAGATCAAACCGACCGGCAAGGCACTTTCGCTACCGCGCGGCTCGATGCGGTTGGCGAATTCCCGAAGGCCGAGCATCAGCGCGAGGCCGATGGCAAAGCCCAGCGCGACCGGGACAGCGGCGCCCTCGCGCTCTTTCGGCAGCAGTTCCAGCGCGGCGGCCGCAAAGACGATTCCAGCAGCGAGATGTTGGATCGCGCTGGTCAGCTTGGGGCCCGGCGGGCGCCAGCTTGCAAAGCCGCTTGCAATGGCGGCCACGGCGACGGCGGGCAACGTAAACGCAGCGACTTGAAGTGTCGGGCTCATCGGCAAACCTTCGTGTTGTGCGCTGCAGCTCGACGCAGCGTCGAGCGACCGGATGATCGGCTGCGCCCGCCGGCGCGGACTGTAGTGCTTTCGACGGGTCGGCACCGCTTTGATCAGCTCGCTCAGGTCAGTGCGGATGCCTGTGGTGCTCGTCCGGAAAGTGGTCGTGCCGATGCGTCATCGGCGTGTGCCGATGGGGATGCGCATGCTTGACAGCGGCCGTGCCCGTCGGATGGTCGTGCTGGTGGTGCGCGTCGTGCACATGCTCGTGGTCGTGCTCCATCGGCTCGTGCCGGTGCTCATGCACATGCTGCTCGCTGAGGTGCAGCCAGACGCCCATGCCCATCAGGACGCCAGCGGCCAGCAGCTTGGGATCGACGCTTTCTCCGAGCCAGACCACAGCCAGTAACGCGCCGAAGAACGGCGCGACTGAGAAGTACGCACCGGTGCGTGCGGTGCCGAGGTGGCGCAGGCTCACGACAAACAGCGTGAGGCTGATGCCGTAAGCCAGGAAGCCGAGTGCCATCGCTGCGCCGACCGTCGACCAGACCGGCACAAGGTTGCCCACCAGCATGGCCAACGCGAGATTGACCAAACCGGCCGCTAGTCCCTTCACCGAGGCGATCCACATCGCATCGTTGAGCGCCACCTTGCGCGTCAGGTTGTTGTCGATCGCCCAGGCCAGGCAGGCGCCCAGCACCGCGACCTCCGGCCAGACGTTGCCCATCTGGGCGCCGCCCGATGAACCTGCAGGCCAACTGAGCACCACGGCGCCGACAACGATGGCCAACATGCCCAGCGCAATGCGCTTGTCGAAATTCTCGCGGAAAGCGAACCAGGCGAGCAATGCCGTGAACACGCCCTCGGCGTTGAGCAGCAAGGACGCAGCCGATGCCGGCATGCGCGTCAACCCGACCATCAGCAGCACTGGCGCAACCACGCCACCGGCGAGCACCGCGCCAGCGAGCCAACGCCCTTGGCCCGGCGGCAAGCGCACCGGCGGGGCGCGCCGCACGCGTCGCAGCAACCACAGTCCGAGCCCCGACCCGAGGTAGAGCAGCCCGGCGAGCATCCAGGGCCCCACCCCTTCGAGCAGCCGCTTCGCCAACGGCGTGCCTGCGCCGAACAACAGCGCCGCACCCAGCGCCGCCGCGATGCCGGGTTGGCCGAATCTCTGCAGCAGGGTCATGCGCCTCGCTGCGCGCAGTCTGCCAACCGCTGCGTGCCAACCACGCTAGGCCTTGCCCAATGCCTGCAAGATTTTCTGCGGCGTGATCGGCTGCGAACTCACCCGCACGCCGAACGGCAGCAACGCATCGTTGATCGCGTTCATCACCGCAGCCGGGGCGCCTGCGGTGCCGGCTTCGCCTGCACCCTTGGCTCCGAGCGATGAGCTGCGGGTGGGAGTTTGCACATGACCGATCACGATGTCGGGCATTTCGGCCGCCATCGGCACCAGGTAGTCGGCCATATTGCCATTGCGCAGCGTGCCGTCGGTGTCGTAGAGACATTCCTCGAACAGTGCGCCGCCGATGCCCTGCACGATGGCGCCGCGCATCTGCTCGTCGACCAGCATCGGGTTGATGACGCGGCCGCAGTCCTCCACCGCCCAGTGTCCCAGCAGCTTCACGAAACCCGTGTCGGTGTCGACCTCGACATGGCTGACCTGCACGCCGTTGGTGAAGATGAAGGGGTAGTCACGCTGCGCGTAGTGCCGCGTCACCATCAGCTCCGGGGTGAAATCGGCCGGCAGTGTGTCGGAGCGAAAGTAGGCGATGCGGCCCAATTCGGCCAGGTCGATCAACGCGGCGCCGTCGGCCGCATCGATCACCGCCCCGCGGCGCAAGCGCAGGCCGTCGGCAGGACGTTTCAGGATCGCTTCGGCCACCAACAGGATGTTGCGTTGCAACGCACGGCCGGCCAGCAGCACCGCTTCGCCACCGATGCCGGCACCCCGGCTGGCCCAGGTGCCGCCGCCATAAGGTGTGGTGTCGGTGTCGCCGGTCAGCACGCGCACCCGGTCCAGTGCCAGGCCCACCGCGTCGGCGGCGATCTGGCCGAAGATGGCCTCGGCTCCCTGACCCTGTTCGCCCACGCTGCTCATCACCGTCAACGCGCCGCTGGGCTCCAGCCGCAGCGTGGCGCCGTCCTGCGATGCGATGCGCGCACCGCCCACCCCGTAGAAGGCCGCGCTCGGGTTGGTCAACTCGATCAAAGCCGCCACGCCAATGCCGCGGTGCACGCCGGTCTTGCGCAGCGCAGCTTGTTCGGCGCGCAAGGCGTCGTAGTCGGCCAGACGCCGCATCTCGCGCAAACAGGACTGGTGCGACAGCTGTTCCAGCTTGATGCCCGACGCACCCACCGCAGGGTAGGCATCGTCCGGGATCACGTTCTGATCGCGCAGCAGCATCGGGTCGATGCCGAGCCTGGCGGCAACACCGTCGACCAGCGCTTCGGTCACGGCGCAGGCGATCGGGTGGCCGACTCCGCGGTACTGGCAGGTGGGCACCTTGTTCTGGAACACCACCTTCAGCGCTGCGCGATAGTGCCGATGCCGATAGGGTCCGCCCGTCAGGTTCACGACCTGGTTGCCTTCGATGCCACTGGTGCGCGGAAATACCGAATACGGGCCGATTCCGGTCAGATCGTCAATTTCGAAGGCCACGATCTCGCCCGACTTCATCGCGGCGATGCGGCCCTTGATGCGGTGCTCGCGGGCGTGGATGTCGCTTGCGAAACTCTCGAGCCGGTCGGCGACGAACTTGACCGGGCGACCCAGCATCATCGACAACGCCACGGTCGCGAAGTCGTCGGGGTAGGCGTGCACCTTGATGCCGAATGAGCCGCCGACATCGCGGCACAACACCCTCACCTGCGACTCTTCCAGCTCGAACTGGCGGCAATACAGGTCTTGCATCATGTGCGGCGCCTGGCACGAATGCCACACCGTCAGGTGCTGGGCGCCCGGGTCCCAGTCGGCGATCTGCCCCCGCGGCTCGAGCGTGACACCGGTGTGGCGGCCGAAGACATAGGTTTCTTCGAACACTGCATCGGCAGACGCAAAGGCTTCGTCGACACCGCCGGTGTCCAGCTTGCGCTCGAAGCACAGGTTGTCGCCGAGTTCGGGATGGATCACCGGGGTTTGCGGGTCGAGCGCGGTTTCGGTGTCCAGCACCGCCGGCAACTCGTCCCACTCGACTTCCAGCAAGGCCATCGCGTCTTCGGCCCGTGCGCGCGATTCGGCCACCACCGCCACCACCGGTTCGCCTTGCCAGGTTGCACGCTCCACCGCCAGCGGCAGCTGCGCTGCGCTCTTGATGCCGGCCAGATGCGACAGGGTCGCCACCCAGGGCTTGCACAGCGCGGCGATCTCGGCTCCCACGGCCACCGCGATCACACCCGACAGCGCCTGCGCGGCCTTGCGGTCGATGCGCTTGATGCGCATGTGCGCCACCGGCGAACGCCAATACACCACATGCGCCATGCGCGGCAGCTCGATGTCGTCGACGTACTGGCCACCCCCCTGCGTCAGGCGGCGCGTGCCTTCGCGGGGCAGCGCCACGCCGATGTGGCGCTGGTCGTCGACCAATGCGGGCAGATCGGCGCCGAGGTCGCGATGAGCAGGTTGTTCTGCGGGGTGGTTCATGGGGGGCCCCCAGCGGCCGTGGCAATGGTCGGACTGGCGTTCGGAATAGCGGTCGGAATAGCGGCCGAACCAGCGGCCGCGTTCGAGGCTGCATGCAGGTCTGTCTCAGCGGCCAGCGCGCCGCTGCGCTGGCGCTGCAACACCGTGCAGATGGCATCGACGATCGCGTGGTAGCCCGTGCAACGGCAGTAGTTGCCACTGATCCAGAGCCGCACCTGTTCTCGCGAGGCCTCTGGCTGATGCAGCAGCAACTCCTGCGCCGCCATCAGCATCCCCGGGGTGCAATAGCCGCACTGCAGCGCGTTGTGTTCGATGAAGGCGTCTTGCAACGCCCTCAGTGCAGGCGAAGGATTGCGAGTGGAGACGGTCTCGACGGTGCCGCCATCGGCCTGCACGGCCAGCACCAGGCAGCCGCGCACGATGCGCCCGTTGAGCCGCACGGTACAAGCGCCGCAAACCCCGTGCTCGCATCCCAGGTGCGCGCTTTTGTGGCCGCAGTCCTCGCGCAGGAAGTCGACCAGGTGTTTGCGGCAGTCGACATCGCGCAGCACGGCGATGCCGTCGATGTCGATGCGCACTCTGCGTTTGGGGATGTCGGTCGGTGTGGGCATGGGTGGGCGTAAACGGTGGGGGCGGTCTGCTGGCCGGGTCCGGGTTGCTCGACGCGTTGAAAGCCTCAGGCGCCGATCGCACGCACCGCGCGCCGCATCAACGTGGCTGCCAGCTGGCGCTTGGCCGCGACCGAATGCGTCAGGTCGGCGAAGGGTTCGATTTCGGCGCGCAAGGCAGCCTCGGCTTGGTCCAGCAGTTGCTCAGTCACAGGACCGGACTCCAGAACCTGCTCGGATTTCAAGGCGCGCACCGGGCGGTCGACCATGCTCAGGAACACCAGCCGCAGCTTCGACAACCGCGTCGCGGTGACATCGGCACTAACCGCGATGCCCGCCACCGCATAGTCACCATGGCGGCGCGCCAACTCGTCGAAATGGTGTCGCCTGCCTTGATCGGCTGTCGTTGGCAGTTCGCAGGCCACCAGGAGTTCGTCGTCGGCACGCGCCGTGGTGTAGATGCCCAGGAAAAAATCGGCTGCCGGCACCCGGCGTTCGCCATGGCGGCTGCGCAGCACAAGCACCCCGTCCAGCGCCAGCACGCAAGCCGGCCATTCGGCAGCTGGGTCGGCATAAGCGAGCGCGCCGCCGAAGGTGCCCATGTTGCGTATCGCGCGGTGGGCGATGTGCGGCGCTGCTTGCGTCAACAACGGCGCATGCCTTGCGATCAGCGGCGATTCCTCGATCTCGACATGGCGGGTGAGTGCCCCGATGCGCAGCCTGTCGCCCACCCGCTCGATGCCCCGCAAGGCATCGAGCCCGCCGATGTCCACCAGCAGCGCGGGCTGCGACAGCCGCATGTTCAGCGAGGCCAGCAGGGTCTGCCCGCCGGCCAGCAACTGCATGGCATCGCCATGCTGCTCGAACAGATCGAACACCTGCTCGACCGATTCGGCACGCAGGTAGTCAAAGGCAGCGGATTTCATCGCGGGTTGTGCGCCATGGCTTCGACCGGTGTGATGACCGACAGCGGGTCTAGGGTTTGTGGGGATCGTGCCTGCCGAACAGGCGCTGAACAATTTCAGCAGAGTTGAGCA
>JBBSPW010000141.1:0-9288 GCA_038258365.1 Burkholderiales bacterium
ATCCAGCCCACCAGCGAAGAGGTCATCACCGACATCGCCCGCCAAGAGCTGCGCAGCTACAAGCAGTTGCCACGAAATTTCTATCACATCCAGACCAAGTTTCGTGACGAACGGCGGCCGCGCTTCGGCGTCATGCGCGGCCGTGAGTTCACGATGAAGGACGCCTACTCGTTCGATCGCGATGTCGAATCGGGCCGCAAGAGCTACGAGGCGATGCAAGCCGCCTACACGCGCATCTTCGACCGCATGGGGCTGACCTACCGGGCCGTGGCTGCCGACAGTGGCGCCATCGGTGGCGACGTATCGCAGGAATTCCAGGTCATCGCCGACACCGGCGAAGACGCGATCGTCTATTGCCCCGACAGCGAGTACGCCGCCAACATCGAGAAGGCCGAAGCGGTGTCACCCGCTGCGCAGCGCGCTGCGCCTTCACAGCCGCTGGTCGACACCCCCACTCCGGGTGCGACCACCTGCAAGGCGGTGGCCGAGTTGCTGGGTCTGCCGTTGACGCGAACAGTCAAGGCGCTGGTGCTGGCCACCGACAAACTCGACCCGAACTGCAAAGCAGCCGGTGACACCGAAGCCAGCACGGTGTGGCTGTTGCTGGTGCGCGGCGACCATGAGCTCAACGAGATCAAGGCCAGCAAGATCGATGGGCTGAAGGCGGGTTTCCGTTTCGCGACCGCGGCCGAGATCGACAGCCACTTCGGCTGCAAGCCGGGCTATCTGGGGCCGATCGGCACCCGGCGAACGCTAAAGGTGGTTGCCGACCGCACCGTGGCGCAGATGTCCGACTTCGTCTGCGGTGCCAACCACGCCGATGCCCACTACACCGGCGTCAACTGGGGTCGCGACCTGCCGGAGCCCGACCTGGTGGCCGACATCCGCAACGTGGTCGAGGGCGATGCTTCACCTGATGGCAAGGGTGTGCTTGCGATCCAGCGCGGCATCGAGGTCGGCCATGTGTTCCTGCTCGGCACCAAGTACAGCGAGCCGATGAAGGCGCACTACCTGGACGAAGCCGGCAAGCCGCAGCCGATGGTGATGGGCTGCTACGGCATCGGCGTGACGCGGCTGCTGGGTGCCGCCATCGAGCAAAACCACGACGCGCGCGGCATCATCTGGCCGGCTGCGATGGCGCCGCTCTCGGTGGTGCTGTGTCCCATCGGCTACGACCGAAACGAAGAGGTCAAGACCACCGCCGAGCGGCTTCACGACGAGTTGCAGGCGCTGGGCATCGACGTGCTGCTGGACGACCGCGGCGAGCGTCCCGGCGCGATGTTCGCCGACTGGGAACTGATCGGCGTGCCCGAACGCATCGTGATCTCCGACCGCGGCTTGAAGGCCGGCACGGTCGAGTTGCAGGGCCGGCGCGAGGACAGCGCCACTGTGATGCCGCTCGGCGATGTGGTGGCGGCGGTGCACAGCCGCCTGAAAGACCGTTTGAAGGGACGTTTGAAAGGCCATCCGGCCGCATGACCCCGGGCCCGGGGTTGCGGCGCCGGGCGCTGCTGGGTTTGCCATTGACAGTGTCCCTGTCGGTCTGGCCCGGCTCGCAAGCGCAGGCTGGCGGGCAGGTCGAAGAACCGCTGGCCGATGCCGTTCGCACAGCGTTGGCAGCTGCAGTGGCCGACGAAGCGCCGCCGCGGCCCAGCTTCAGCGATCTAGACACGCGGCTGGCTTACCTGCGTTGGCTGGGCCAGGCCAGCGAGCGCTTGAAGAAGCGCAAGGCCGAACACCACACCCGGATCGAGTTCCTGGAGTCGGTCTGGTACGAGAGCCGGCGCGCCGGGCTCGAAACAGCGCTGGTGCTGGCGTTGATCCAGGTCGAGAGCGGTTTCCGCAAGTACGCCATCAGCAGCGTCGGCGCGCGCGGCTACATGCAGGTGATGCCGTTCTGGGCGCGCCTGATCGGCAGCGGAAACGACGCCCAACGCCTCTTCCACTTGCAAACCAACCTGCGCTTCGGCTGTGTGATCCTGCGCCACTACCTGGACCGTGAACGCGGTGATCTGTTCATGGCCCTGGGGCGCTACAACGGCAGCCGCGGCAAAGCGGAGTATCCGAACCTGGTCTTCGGCGCGCGCCGCACCTGGGACATCAAGGCGGCCTAGGAACGTGCCGGCGTCAGAGGCCGTTCCAGCTCGTCGGTGACGCCTCGCCCACCCCCAACAGCGCCAGCACGCGCTCCACACCTTCGGCCACCATCGCGTCGATGCTGGCAGGCCGGTGGTAGAAGGCCGGTAGCGGCGGAAAGATGATCCCGCCCATCTCGGTGACCGCCACCATGTTGCGCAGGTGGGCCAGATTCAGCGGTGTCTCCCGCACCATCAGCACCAGTCGCCGGCGCTCCTTGAGCGTGACATCGGCTGCGCGGGTCAGCAGGTTGTCGGACAAGCCGTGCGCAATCGCTGCCAAACTCTTCATTGAACACGGCGCCACCACCATCGCGGCGGTTTCGAAGCTGCCGCTGGCCAAGCAGGCGCCAATGTCGGCCGGGGCGTGTGCATGGTCGGCCAGCGCTTCCAGCGCCTTGCGGTCCAGCCCGACTTCGTGGTGCACATTCAGCACCCCTGCCGGCGTGACCACCAGGTGGGTCTGCAGTTGCAGCTCGCGGGCGCGTTGCAACAGCTTGACGCCGTACAGCGCGCCGGTGGCGCCGGTGATGCCGACGACCAGGCGGCGCTTGGCGGTCATCTGCGTCGAACGGACTGGCGGTTCGGGGCTGTGCGGATCAGGCCTTGACCAGCAGTTGCTGCAGCTCGCCGGACTCGTACATCTCCATCATGATGTCCGACCCGCCGACGAATTCACCATCGACATACAACTGGGGAATCGTCGGCCATTGCGCATAGTCCTTGATGCCCTGCCGCACATCGGCGTCGTCGAGCACGTTGAAGGTCTTGAGCTCGCCCGCGCCGCTGGCTTTCAGCAGCTGAATGGCGCGGCCCGAGAAGCCGCACATCGGGAATTGCGCGGTGCCTTTCATGAAAAGCACAACCCGGTTGTTCTTGACGAGGTCGTCGATGCGCTGCTGAGCGTCGCTCATGGGGCAGATCCTGTGTGATGAAACGAGATGCGCAAGTATGGGGCCAAGCCTGAGCAGTCTCTGCCCGCAGGGCCAACCGCCCCGCGTCAGAAGGCGTAGCGCACACCCAACTGCAGCACCGGCGAGAAGCGCAATTCGCGCACCGCACCGTCCAGCGACTGGCTGCCGAACACGCCGCGGACCCGTCCGCTGCCATCGACCCGTTCGGCCATCACACCCAGATCGGCGGTCAGCGAGAAACCGCTGTGCCAGATCGGGCCGCTGTAGCCCAGGCCCAAATAAGGCGCTGCGGTCAGCGCATCGGCATCGTTGCGACCCGCCGCAGCGTCGAGCACCGACACCGCGGGGAGACTGGACGCCAGCGCCAGACCCGAGCCGCGAGCGGAGCTGCCTGCCGCAAGCCCCATCGAGGCCGCAGCAGGCGAACCCAGCAACAAGCCGCCACTGGCACGAAATCGGCCCTTCAGACCCTGTGTGCCGAAATAGTAGTCACCCAGCACCGAACCGCCGGTGGCTGCGGTGGCGTTCGGAGCCGCGTTCCAAAGCGAAGGCGACTGCAGCAGGGGCGACCGCGACGTCTGCAGGATCACGCGACCTTGCCACTGCGGCCACACCTCGTCGGCCGCGGGTGCGGAAAGTCCGTCGCCTGCCACAGCCGAGGCACCCAGAACGCCAAGCGACAAGCCGATCAACAGGTGTCTCATCTCTTGCTCCAGCAAAGCCAGGGGTCGGCTCCGGATTCCACCGAGGTGAAACCGTGCGCAGCCAGACGCTGCCCGCATCATGCGCGAGTTGCAAGCTTTTGTGTGGGGTGAGAAGGGCCGTGAATTCCGCGGCTGCAGCGTGAAAGTCCGGCCAGGTCTTTGCGGGTCTCGACGCCGTGAAATCCGGCCGAGCGCAGCAGCCGCTGAACCGCAGGACCTTGGTCATGCCCATGTTCCAGCAGCAGCCAGCCACCGGGCAGCAGGTGGTCCGGTGCGCCGACGATCAGGGTGCGCAGCGCATCCAGCCCGTCAGCGCCCGATGTCAATGCCAGTTGCGGCTCATGCGCCAGGGCCGCCAGATGCGGGTCTGCATCGGCGATGTAGGGCGGATTCGACACCACCACCCCGAAACGCCGATCCGCCAGCGCCGCCCACCAGTCGCCCTGCAACAGTTCCAGTGGCAGGCCCAGACGCTGCGCATTGGCGGCAGCGATTGCCAGCGCTTCGGCGCTGGTGTCGGTCGCGCAAACCCGCTGCGAAGCCGCTTGGGTGGTCAAAGCCCGACCCGATGCCAGTCCCGACGCAATCGCGAGCGCGATGGCGCCGCTGCCGGTGCCCAGGTCCAACACCGGTCCCGCCGCCTGCCCCTGCAACAGCGCTTCCAACGCCCAAGCCACCAGTTCTTCGGTTTCGGGGCGCGGCACCAGCACGGCGGGCGACACCTTCAGAGACAGTCCACGGAAGGGGGTGCAGCCGATCACATAGGCCAGCGGTTCGCCAGCCGCCCGGCGCGCCAGACCGCTGCGCACCGTGACTGCGGTGCTCGCAGCCACGGGGTGGTCGTCGTGCGCCAGCAGCCAGGCCCTGGGCCGATCGAGGTGGTGCGCCAGCAGCAGCTGCGCGTCCAGTCGGGCCACGCCCAGGACGCGGGCTTCGGCCAGCAGATCGGACACGCAGGTGGGCACGGCCACAAACGCGCCAATCAGCCGGCGCCGGCTTGCAGCAGTTCCAGTTGTTCGGCCGCACGCGCGCCCTTGAGCGCGGCAACCACATCGGAAAGGTCGCCTTCCATCACCATCGCCAGCTTGTACAGCGTCAGGTTGATGCGGTGGTCGGTGAGCCGGCCCTGCGGAAAGTTGTAGGTGCGGATGCGGTCGCTGCGGTCGCCGCTGCCGATCAGGCCCTTGCGGGTGGCCGCTTCCTTGGCTTCGCGCTCGTGGCGGTCTCGGTCGCGCAGCCGGGCGGCCAGCACCGCCATCGCCTTGGCCTTGTTGCGGTGCTGCGAGCGGTCGTCCTGGCACTCCGCGACCAAGCCGGACGGCAGGTGGGTGATGCGGATCGCGCTGTCGGTCTTGTTGACGTGTTGCCCGCCGGCACCGCTGGCGCGGAAGGTGTCGATGCGCAGGTCGGCCGGGTTCAGCTGCACCTCTTCGGCTTCGTCGGGCTCGGGCATCACCGCCACCGTGCAGGCACTGGTGTGGATGCGGCCCTGGCTCTCGGTGCTGGGCACGCGCTGCACGCGGTGGCCGCCGGACTCGAAGCGCAGCTGCTCGTAGACGCTGTCGCCTTCGACGCGCAGCACCAGTTCCTTGTAGCCACCGAGTTCGGCGTCGCTCTGGCTCAACACCTCGGTTTTCCAGCCCTGACGCTCGAAGAATCGCAAGTACATGCGCGCCAGATCGCCCGCAAACAACGCCGATTCGTCGCCACCGGTGCCGGCTCTGATCTCGAGAAACGCATTGCGCGCATCGTCGGGGTCGACCGGGATCAAGGCGGTTTGCAACTCGGCCTGCAGGCGTTCCATCTCGGCGCCGGCAGCAGCGATTTCATCGCGTGCCAGCTCGGCCATTTCCGGGTCGGACTGCATCTCGCGCGCGGCTTGCAGGTCGGCTTCCCGCTGCAGATAGCGCCGGTAGCGCTCGACCACACCTTGCGCTTGCGATTGTTCACGCGACAGGCTGCGCCAACGCTTGATGTCGGTGGCGATTGCCGGGTCGGCGAGGGTCGCGTCCAACTCCGCCAAGCGCAACGACAAGCGCTCGAACTGCTCGCGCAGGGCCGGGGTCATCGGGACGGCGCAGCGCTCAACTGCGATCAGCTGTGTTCGCCGCCGGGCTGGCGGGTGCCCTGTCGCATGTCCCGTCGCAAGAACAAGCGAGCCACCGTGTCCGACAACCGCGCGCGGTCGTCACCATCGGCTGCATGCAGTTCCGACAAGGTGCCGTGCAGCATCTTGTGCGTGAGCCCGCGCGCCAGCGATTCCAGCACCCGCTCGGCCGATTCGCCGCGTGCCAACGCACGCCGTGCACGCGCCAGCTCGATCGCGCCCCAGTCGTCGGCCTGCCGATTCAACGCCTGAATCAGCGGCACCGCCGCGCGCTGGTCCAACCAGTGGCTGAAACTCTGGACACCGGCATCGATGATCGCCTCGGCCTGTTGCACCGCAGCCTGGCGCTTTTCGCCGGCGGTTTGCACCAGCGCCGAGAGGTCGTCGACGGTGTAGAGGTAGACATCCGACAGCTCGGCCACCTCGGCTTCGATGTCGCGCGGCACCGCCAGGTCGACCATGAAGATCGGCCTCCGTCGCCGCGCCTTCAAAGCCCGCTCGACCGCGCCCAAGCCGATGATCGGCAGCGTGCTGGCGGTGCAGGAAATGACCGCATCGAACTCGTGCAGGCGGTTGGGCACATCCGACAGCTGCATCGCCTCGCCATGGAACTTCGCTGCCAGGCGCTCGCCGCGCTCCATCGTGCGGTTGGCCAGGGCCATCGCCTTCGGCTTCTTGGCTTCGAAATGCGTGGCCACCAGTTCGATCATTTCGCCGGCACCGACGAACAGCACCTTGATCTGCTGGAGGTCCTCGAACAACTGAGCCGCCAGCCGCACCGAAGCCGCAGCCATGCTGATCGAATGGGCACCGATCTCGGTGGAGGTGCGAACTTCCTTGGCCACCGCGAACGAGCGCTGAAACAACTGGTGCAGGGTCGTGCCCAACGTGCCGGCTTCATCGGCAAGCCGAACCGCCTGCTTCATCTGCCCGAGAATCTGTGGCTCGCCCAACACCATCGAATCCAGCCCGGCCGCGACGCGGAAGGCATGGCGCGCGGCGGCGCTCTCCTCCACCACATAGCTGTGCGATTGCAACTGCCCTTTTGCGATGCCGCCGCGCTCGGCCAGCCAATCCAGTGCCGGCGTGACCAGCTCGCGAACCGAGGCCGGCGCCGCCGCGACATACAACTCGGTGCGGTTGCAGGTCGAAACCAGGGCAGCTTCTGGCAGGCTCAGCTGCAGGCGCTGGCGAAATTCCAGCAACGCCGGCGTCAATTGCTCGGGGGTGAACGCCAAGCGCCCGCGCAGGTCCAGCGGCGCGGTGGCGTGGTTCAGCCCGAGCGCGAAAACGCTCATCGCAGCGGTGACCCAGGGCCGGATTTCATTTCAGAATTGTAGGTTTCGGCGCTGCTTGGCGCTGGCCGTGTAGACAGGGTGGAAACTGCTCGCCAATGGGACCTCTAGCCGCCATCAACCACTTGCTCAATCTGCTGCTGCCCGCGGTGGCCCTTGCATGCCTGGCGGCGACGCTGGCCAAGCTGCTGTGGCGCCGCGAACTGAAGCCCGTTCGCTGGCTTCGGCTGGCTTGGCCGACCGCGCTGGCGTGCGCGGGGGTGGCGGTGGGCGGACTGCTGCTCTTCGGCCACGACGGCCGCATGGCCACTTATGCGGCGATGGTGCTGGCGTGTGCGCTCATGCTGTGGTGGCGGGGCTTCGGAGCGGGTCGCCGTTGATCGCTTCGGCAACAACTTGCAGCGTGCGCCCGTGTTCGGCCAGCGGCACGGCGCGCAACGAATGCGGCAACGCTTCGGTGATGCGCACGTCGATCATCTGCCCGACCAGCCGCGCTGACAGCGGGCCGCCGTCGAAGTTGACGATGCGGTTGCATTCGGTGCGGCCCATCAGTTCTGGCGTGCCGAGCGGCCCCAAACGGCGCGACGGGCCTTCGACCAGGATGCGCTGCACCGTGTCGACGCGTGAGGTGCTGATGCGCCGCACGTTTTCTTCCACCCGTGCTTGCAGTTGCTGCAATCGCTGCAGCTTCAGCGCTTTCGGGGTCTCGTCCGCCAGCGAAGCAGCCGGAGTGCCCGGCCGCTTGCTGTAGACGAAGCTGAACGAGGCGTCGAATTCGACATCGTCGATCAGCTTCATCATGCGGTCGAAGTCGTCCTGGGTCTCACCCGGAAAGCCGACGATGAAGTCGGTGGAGATGCTGATGCCCGGCCGCACCGCGCGCAGCTTTCGGATCGTGCTCTTGTATTCCATCGCCGTGTAGCCGCGCTTCATCGCCATCAGGATGCGGTCGCTGCCATGCTGCACCGGCAGATGCAGGTGGTTCACCAGTTGCGGCACGCGGGCATAGACATCGACCAGCCGCTGGGTGAACTCGTTCGGGTGGCTGGTGGTGTAGCGGATGCGCTCGATGCCGGCGATGGTGGCCACCGCTTCGATCAGCAAGGCGAAGTCGGCGATCTCGTCGGTGTTGCCCATCGTGCCTCGGTAGGCATTGACGTTCTGCCCCAGCAAGGTCACTTCCTTGACACCATGGGATGCCAGATCGGCGACCTCGGCCAGCACATCGTCCAGCGGGCGGTTGACCTCTTCACCGCGGGTGTAGGGCACCACGCAATAGCTGCAGTACTTCGAGCAGCCTTCCATGATCGAGACAAAGGCGCTGGAACCTTCGACACGCGCTGGCGGGAGGTGGTCGAACTTCTCGATCTCCGGGAAGCTGATATCTACTTGCGGCTGCATCGAAGCCTGGCGCGCGGCGATCATCTGCGGCACACGGTGCAGGGTCTGTGGGCCGAACACCAGATCGACATACGGCGCGCGGTCGATGATGGCTGCGCCTTCCTGGCTGGCCACGCAGCCGCCGACGCCGATCAGCACGCCTTTCTTTTTCAGGTGCTTGACCCGGCCCAGGTCGGAGAAGACCTTCTCTTGCGCCTTCTCGCGCACCGAGCAGGTGTTGAACAGCACCAAGTCGGCTTCTTCGACATCGGTGGTGGGTTCGTAGCCATCGGCGGCACGCAGCACATCGGCGAGCTTGGCGGAGTCGTAGTCGTTCATCTGGCAGCCGAAGCTGCGGATGTAGACCTTCTTGGTGCCGGTGGGCTTGGTGTCGGTGGGGAGTGTCATGGCTTGCTCCAGGTTTGCGCGGCCCAGTCGAATTGCCAGCGCGTGGCTTCCTGCGGGGTGGCGGGCCAGGGCCGGCGTGCGGCTTCAGCAGCGTTCAGCACCCACACATCGAGCAGGTTGCCGTTGGGGTCCAGGGTGTAGTGCACCAGCAGACGCTGGCCTTGCAGCGCGCCCGACACCAGCAGCAGGCTGTCCTGCCCGCGCAACCTGGCGCCTGGTGCCAGCCGTGCCGGTGCGCCATTCAGCAGCAGCTCGGGCGGCAGCGTCACCACCACCTGGCCGCGCAACGCTGTCGCCGGGAAGTTGCGGGCAATCTGGGCAGCCGCTGGCCCTGCCGTGAGCACA
>JBBSPW010000142.1:0-9155 GCA_038258365.1 Burkholderiales bacterium
CTCTCGGCAACCAGCAGCACCCGCTCGCCATGGCCCACGCTGTCGGCAACCAGGCGCCAAAATTGAAGCGCCCTGCCGGGCGCCAGCGGCAGCATGAAGCCCACCGAAGCGCCACCTTTCACGCAGTCGATCAGCAGGTCGGCGAGCGCGCCGATGCAAGCCTTGGCTTCGTCGCCGCGCAGCCGTCTGATGCTCAGCTCCGGCGCGGGAGCAGCTGGCGCTTGGTCTTTGCCTTTCATCTCTGCGGCTCCTCCGTGAGATCGATGTTCAACCGAATCCGCGCAGTTGCTCAAGGTCTGGCACCCGCACGCCGCCGTACTCGATCCGGATCACGCCCTGCGCCTCCATCGCCCGCAAGGCCTGGTTGACGCGCTGGCGAGACAAGCCGACCAGGTACCCCAACTCCTGCTGCGTGATTCGCAGCACCTCGCCCACACCCGGGTACAGCTGCGGGTGGAACAACGCAGCCAGGCTGCGCGCCACGCGCTGGTCGGGGTGCGTCAGGCGGTCGATCTCGCGCGCTGCGATGAACTGGCCCAGTCGTTCGTTCAACTGCATCGTGACGAACCGGTTGAAGGCGATGCTGCGGTCCAGCAGCCACATGAAGGTCGCTGCCGGAATGCCGGCCACCACGCTCTTTCGCAGCGCCTGCACGTTGTAGCGGTAGGCCTCGCCCTTCAACACCGTGCCTTCGCCGAACCAGCCGCCGGGTGGCAGGCCGGTGAAGGTCATCGGAATGCCCAGCTCGCTGTCGTTGCTCATCTTCAAAAGCCCGTCGATCACGCCGAACCAAAAGGTGACGGGGCGACCCACGCGGCACACCAACTCGCCGGATTCCACCGACACCACCCGCAGATCGGCCAGCACGCGGTCGCGTTCGGTGGGGTCCAGGCACCGCAACCACGGCACCTGCTGCAGATCGCTTGCGGTGGCCGGACGCGACTGTGAAGCCCGCACCGTGGCGGCCAGTGCCGTGGTCGGCAGGGCTGGGCCGGGCGGTCGTTTGCCGGCGCGATCCACCACATTTGTTTGCATCGAAGCTGGAGGTGCCTGCGGTACTTGGGGAAATGCCTGTCAGGACGAACCCTGCAATTGTCGTCACAACGACAAGCGAACGTCAAAGCTCTGCCCAGAATGGGCCACTCCAGATTGGCTTTGGACGACGACCCTGCCCGTGCCCACCACCTTCCCGCATTTGCTGCAGCAACACGCCAGCCAAAGGCCGCAGGCCGCTGCGTTGCGCGAGAAGGTCTACGGCATCTGGCAGACGACCACCTGGGCCGAGCTTGCGCAACTGGTGCGGCAGTTGGCCTGCGGCCTGGCAGCGGCGGGCCTGAAGCGCGGCGACCATCTGGTGGTGGTGGGCGAGAACCGGCCGCGTCTGTACGCCACGATGCTGGCCGCGCAGGCGCTGGGCGCCGTGCCGGTGCCGCTGTACCAGGACGCGGCCGTCACCGAGTACGCCTTTCCGGTCAACAACGCCGAGATCGCCTTTGCGGTGGTCGAAGACCAGGAGCAGGTCGACAAGCTGCTGGAGCTGCGCGAGTCCTGCCCGCATCTGGCCCGCATCTGGTTCGACGACCCGCGCGGGTTGCGCCACATCGACGAGCCCGGCGTGGCACCGCTGGACACCCTGGTGGCCGAAGGCGCGGCACGCGATGCCGCCGAGCCGGGCTGGTACGACGCGCAACTGCAGCAGGTCCGACCCGAGCATGTGGCGGCGATGTTCTTCACCTCGGGCACCACCGGCAACCCGAAGGGCGTGGTGCACACCCACCACACCCTGGCCGACCGCGCCGGCGCCGGGCAGCGTTTCGACAAGCTGACCCAAAACGAAGAAGTGCTGGCGTACATGCCGCTGGCCTGGATCGGCCAGAACATCTTCAGCTATGCGCAGTGGCTGGTGTGCGGTTATGTCGTCAACTGCCCGGAGTCGGCCGAGACCGTCTCGATCGACCTGAAGGAGATCGGCCCCACCTACTATTTCGCTCCGCCGCGGGTGTTCGAGGGCCTGCTGACGCAGGTGATGATCCGCATGGAAGACGCTGGCCGCATCAAGCGCGGGCTCTTCAAGCACTTCATGGCGGTGGCCAAGCGGGTCGGGCCGGATCTGATGGACGGCAAGACCGTCGGCGCAACGGACCGTTTGCAATACGCGTTGGGTGACCGCCTGATTTACGGCCCGTTGCGAAACACGCTGGGGTTCAGTCGGGTGCGTGGGGCCTACACCGCCGGCGAAGCCATCGGCCCTGACCTCTTCACCTTCTACCGCTCGATCGGCATCAACTTGAAGCAGTTGTATGGCTCGACCGAAACGGCAGTGTTCGTCTGCCTGCAGCCGGACCATGAAGTGAAGGCCGACACCGTGGGCGTGCCGATCGAAGGCGTGGAGATCAAGGTCAGCGAAAGCGGCGAGATCCTCGTCAAGAGCCCCGGCCTTTTGCAGTCGTACTACAAGAATCCCGAAGCCACCGCCGAGGTGCTGACCGCCGACGGCTGGTACCGCACCGGAGATGCCGGCTTTCTGGATGCGGGCGGCCACCTGAAGATCATCGACCGCGCGAAAGACGTGGGACGCTTGATGGGCGGTGCATCGGACGGCGCGATGTTCGCGCCCAAGTATGTCGAGAACAAACTGAAGTTCTTCTCGTTCATCAAGGAAGCGGTGGCCTTCGGCGACCGGCGCGAAGCGGTCTGCGCCTTTCTGAACATCGACCTGGAAGCGGTGGGCAACTGGGCAGAGCGCCGCAACCTGCCCTATGCCGGCTACACCGATCTGGCAGGCAAACCCGAGGTGCTGACCCTGTTGCAGGACTGCGTGCAGCAGGTCAACGCCGATCTGGCGCACGACGAGCGCCTGGCCGGCAGCCAGATCAGCCGCTTCCTGGTGCTGCACAAGGAACTGGACGCCGACGACGGCGAGTTGACCCGCACACGCAAGGTGCGCCGAGGCGCCATCGCCGACAAGTACCAGGTGCTGGTCGATGCGCTGTATGCGGGCAAGAGCGAGCAGTACATCGAAACCGCGATGACTTTCGAAGACGGCCGCACCGGCAAGGTCGCAGCGACTTTGAAGCTGCTGGACGCCAAGACCTACCCTGCGGTGCGGCAAGCGGCATGACAACATCCGAGAGAGCCGTCGGCGATGTGATCCTGGATGTCAAGCACATCAGCCTGCGCTTCGGCGGGGTCAACGCGCTGACCGACATCAGCTTCGATGTGCGCGAACACGAGTTGCGTTCGATCATCGGCCCGAACGGCGCCGGCAAGAGCAGCATGCTCAACTGCATCAACGGCGTCTATGCGCCGCAGGAAGGTCAGATCACCTTCAAGGGCCAAACCTTCAGCCACATGAACAGCCGCCAGGTGGCCGAGATGGGCGTGGCGCGCACCTTTCAGAACCTCGCTTTGTTCAAGGGAATGAGCGTGCTGGACAACATCATGAGCGGGCGCAACCTGCGCATGAAGACCAACATTTTTCAGCAAGCAATCTACTTCGGCGCGGCAGCGCGTGAGGAGTCCGAGCACCGCGAAGTGGTCGAGAAAATCATCGACTTCCTGGAGATCCAGGCGGTCCGCAAGACGCCCGTCGGCCGGCTGCCGTACGGCTTGCAAAAGCGCGTGGACCTGGGCCGCGCGCTGGCGATGGAGCCGCAGGTGCTGCTGCTGGACGAACCCATGGCCGGCATGAACCTGGAAGAGAAGCAGGACATGAGCCGCTTCATCCTGGACGTCAACGACGAGTACGGCACCACGATCGTGTTGATCGAGCACGACATGGGGGTGGTGATGGACATATCCGACCGCGTGGTGGTGCTGGACTACGGCAAGAAGATCGGTGACGGCACGCCCGACGAGGTGCGTGCCAACCCCGATGTCATCAGCGCCTATCTCGGCGCGAGTCACTGAGCGGGCGAAACAGATGGGCTTCTTTCTCGAAACCCTGCTCGGCGGTCTGATGACCGGCATGCTGTATGCGCTGGTCGCACTCGGCTTCGTGCTGATCTTCAAGGCCAGCGGAGTGTTCAACTTCGCGCAGGGCGCGATGGTGCTGTTCGCAGCGCTGGCGATGGCGCGCTTTGCCGGCTGGTTTCCGCAGTGGCTGGGTTTCGACAACTTGCTGCTGGCCAATTTGCTGGGGTTCGTCGCCGCGATGGGGGTGATGATTGCGGTCGCCTGGCTGGTCGAACGGCTGGTGCTGCGCCACCTCGTCAACCAGGAAGGTGTGACACTGTTGATGGCCACCTTGGGCATCGCCTACTTCCTGGAAGGCCTGGGGCAGACGATCTTCGGCAACAGCATCTACACCATCGACATCGGCTTGCCGAAAGACCCGGTGTTCATTCTCGACAAGATGTTCCCGGGCGGACTGCTGATCAACAAGGAAGATTTGTATGCCGCACTGATCGCTGCGGCGCTGGTGGCCTCGCTGTCGCTGTTCTTTCAGAAAACCGCCACCGGCCGGGCCCTGCGCGCGGTGGCCGACGACCACCAGGCTGCACAGTCGATCGGCATTCCGTTGTCGCGCATCTGGGTCATCGTCTGGAGCGTGGCCGGCTTCACCGCCCTGGTGGCCGGGATGATCTGGGGCAGCAAGCTCGGCGTCCAGTTCAGCCTGTCGCTGGTCGCGTTGAAAGCACTGCCGGTGGTGATCCTGGGCGGCCTGACATCGGTGCCCGGCGCAATCGTCGGCGGGTTGCTGATCGGTGTCGGCGAGAAGCTGTCCGAGGTCTACATCGGCCCCTTCTTCGGCGGCGGCATCGAGATCTGGTTCGCCTATGTTCTGGCCCTGGCTTTCCTGCTGTTCCGGCCCCAGGGCCTGTTCGGCGAGAAGATCATCGATCGGGTCTGACCATGATTTACAGAGAGAACGGTCAGTTCAAAACCAGCTACCGATCGGACTCGCAGGTCTTCCCGATCCTGCAGGACCGGATCTTCATCGGACTGTTTCTGGCGGTGGCCTTCGTGCTGGTGCCGCTGTTCGCTTCGGAGTATCTGTTCCGCGCGATCCTGATTCCGTTTTTGATCCTGTCGCTGGCGGCGCTCGGGCTCAACATCCTGGTCGGCTACTGCGGCCAGATCTCCCTCGGCACCGGGGCCTTCATGGCGGTGGGCGCGTATGCCGCCTACAACTTTCAGGTGCGCATCGACGGCATGCCGGTGGTGGCTTCGCTGTTGCTGGGCGGCGTGGCCGCGACCATCGTCGGCGTGCTGTTCGGCATTCCCAGCCTGCGGATCAAGGGGCTGTATCTGGCGGTGGCGACCCTGGCCGCGCAGTTCTTCGTCGACTGGGCGGCCCTGCGACTGAGCTGGGTCACCAACGGTTCTTCGTCGGGCTCGGTCGGTGTCGCAGGCATCGACTTCTTCGGCTTGGCCGTCAACACGCCGGTGACGAAGTACCTGTTCTGCCTCGGCTTTCTGGTGGTGTTTGCGGTGCTGGCGAAGAACCTGGTGCGCGGCCACATCGGACGCGAATGGATGGCGATCCGCGACATGGATGTGGCCGCCGCGGTGATCGGCATTCGACCGGTGTACGCCAAGCTAACTGCCTTTGCGGTCAGCAGCTTCATCGTCGGCGTGGCCGGCGGCTTGTGGGGCTTCGTGCACCTGGGCTCATGGGAGCCTGCGGCCTTCAATGTCACGCGTTCCTTCGACTTGCTGTTCATGGTCATCATCGGCGGACTCGGCTCGATCATGGGCAGCTTCTTCGGTGCGGCCTTCATCGTGGTGTTGCCGATCGTGCTGGACAACCTGCCCTACTGGTTCGGTATTCCCATCGACACGGCATTGGCGTCGCACCTGACGTTCATGATCTTCGGCGCGCTGATCATCTTTTTCCTCATCAAGGAGCCGCATGGCATTGCGCGGCTCTGGTCCACCGCGAAAGAGAAATTGCGGTTGTGGCCTTTCCCGCATTGATGCTTCGACCCTTCGCTTTCACTTCGTTTGTTCGACCCCAGAGATCCAAAAGGAGACACGCATGAAGTTCGCAACCCTCGCACTCACCGGCCTCGCCTTGCTTGCCACTGCCGGCGCCAGTTACGCGCAAGCCAAGGAGCAATTCATTCCGCTGCTGGTCTACCGGACCGGCCCGTACGCACCCAACGGCACGCCGTGGGCCAACGGCAAGCAGGACTACATCAAGATGACCAACGCCCGTGACGGCGGCATCAATGGCGTCAAGCTGGTGTTCGAAGAATGCGAAACCGGCTATGCCACCGACAAGGGCGTCGAGTGCTACGAGCGCTTGAAGGGCAAGGGCAACGGCGCTTCTTTCATCGACCCGCAATCCACCGGCATCACCTTCGCGCTCACCGCCAAGGCACCCGGCGACAAGATCCCGCTGATCACGCTCGGGTACGGTTTGAGCGCATCGGCCGATGGCGGTGTCTTCAAGTGGAACTTTCCACTGATGGGCAGCTACTGGACCGCAGCCGACATCCTGATCCAGCACATCGGTGCCAAGGAAGGCGGGCTGGCCAAGTTGAAGGGCAAGAAGATCGCGCTGGTCTACCACGACAGCCCCTTCGGCAAGGAGCCGATTCCGGCGCTGCAGGAGCGCAGCAAGATGCATGGCTTCGATCTGCAACTGATCCCGGTGACCGCACCGGGTGTGGAACAGAAGAGCGCATGGCTGCAGGTGCGCCAGAGCCGCCCGGACTATGTGCTGCTGTGGGGCTGGGGCGTGATGAACAGCACCGCGCTGAAGGAAGCGCAAGCCACCGGCTACCCGCGCGAGAAGATGTATGGCGTGTGGTGGGCCGGTGCCGAGCCCGATGTGAAAGACGTGGGTGAAGGTGCCAAGGGCTACAACGCACTGACCCTGAACACCGCCGGCACCTCGCCCAAGGTGATCCAGGACATCATGAAATACGTCCACGACAAGGGCCAGGGCACCGGGCCGAAGGACGAAGTGGGCAGCGTGCTGTACACCCGCGGCGTGATGATCCAGATGCTGGGCCAGGAAGCCATCCGCGCGGCGCAGGAGCGCTTCGGCAAGGGCAAGGTCATGACCAGCGAGCAGATCCGCTGGGGCTTCGAGAACCTGAACCTGGACCAGAAGCGGCTCGACTCCCTGGGCTTTAAAGGCGTGATGCAGCCGGTGTCGACCTCATGCCTGGACCACATGGGCTCCGAGTCGGCGCGCGTGCAGACCTGGGACGGCAGCAAGTGGAACTTCACCTCGGACTTCATCAACGCCGACAACCAGATCCTGAAGCCGATGATCCGGGCTGCGGCGGACAAGTACGCGGCTGAGAAGAATCTCACCCGCCGCCCGCCTGCGGACTGCGATCGTTGAGCCCCCACGCTTCCTGACGGTCGCTGCCCGCCCGAGGGGCGCTCGCTTGCGGCCCGGCAAAGCCGGTTCCGCGGCTCTACCTGGTCCAGCCACGGTTCGCTACTTCTCATCCTTTTCTATGACTGCGCCCCTTCTTGACGTCAACGGCATCGAGGTCATCTACAACCATGTGATCCTGGTGCTGAAGGGCGTCAGCTTGCGGGTGCCCGAGGGCGGCGTGGTGGCTTTGCTCGGTGGCAATGGCGCCGGCAAGACCACCACCCTGCGCGCGGTCAGCAACCTGCTGGCGGGCGAGCGGGGCGAGGTCACCAAGGGCTCGATCGAGTTGCGCGGTGAGCGGATCGAGAAGCTCTCGACCTCGGAGATGGTCAACCGCGGGGTGGTGCAGGTGATGGAAGGCCGCCATTGTTTTGCCCACCTGACGATCGAGGAAAACCTGCTCACGGGCGCGTACACCCGCAAAGACGGCAAAGCCGCGGTCGCGGCCACGCTGGAGAAGGTGTATGGCTACTTTCCTCGGCTGAAGACACGGCGCAGCAGCCAGGCGGCCTACACCTCGGGTGGTGAGCAGCAGATGTGCGCCATTGGCCGCGCATTGATGGCCAATCCGACGATGGTGCTGCTGGACGAGCCCAGCATGGGGCTGGCACCGCAGCTGGTCGAAGAGGTATTCGAGATCGTGCGCGACCTGAACACGCGCGAAAAGGTCACCTTTTTGCTGGCCGAGCAGAACACCAACATGGCGCTGCGCTATGCCGACCACGGCTACATCCTGGAAAGCGGACGCATCGTGATGGAAGGTGCCGCCAAGGACCTGCGCGAGAACGAAGACGTCAAGGAGTTCTATCTGGGCATGGGCGGCAGTGACGGTGAGAACGACGGCAACCGCAAAAGCTTCAAGGACGTGAAGAGCTACAAGCGTCGCAAGCGCTGGCTCAATTGACGCAGGTTGCCGGTGTGGAGATGCTGTGAGTGATTCGGCTGTCGATGCAGAACGCGGGTTCGCCTTGCCACCCTTCAAGGCCGATGCGGCGTTGTCGCAACTGCAGCGGGCGCTTCGCGATCTGAAGTTCAGCGCTCGCGGCGATGGCTTCGAGATGCGCGGCAAGCGCTATGTCGAACTGCGCCTCGATGGGGATGCGGTGTTGGCGGGTGTGGTGCGAAAGCCGGCGCTGACACCCGAATGGGACCGTGTGCGCATTGCGTCAGCGACGGAACAGCGCAAGTGGCTGGACGGGTTCAAGCAGCGACTCGCGCGCTGGGAACGCGAAGACTGAGCAGACAGTCCGCAAAAGAGGAGGTCCAGAACACGATGGTCGCGCCGAATTCGCATTACGACTCGCTGGAAACACGCGACCCGGAAGTGCGCGAAGCCGCGCTGATGGCCGCGTTGCCGTCACAACTCAGGGCCGCGCAAGCAACCGCCGGTTTCGCGGCCAGCCTGGCACAGATCGACGCTGCTGCGATCGACCACCGTGCGGCCCTGGCCCGACTGCCGGTGTTGCGCAAGGAACAATTGCTGCAGCGCCAGCAGACCGCGCGCGAGCGCAATGACGTCGCTACCTCGCGCGACCCGTTCGGTGGCTTTTCCGCGATCGGCTGGCGCGGTATCGGGGCCGCCCGCATCGCCCGCCGGGTGTTTCAGTCACCCGGCCCGATCTACGAACCCGAAGGCCATGCGACCGACTATTGGCGCCTGGCGCGGGCCTTGTTCGCCGCCGGCATCCGTGCCGGTGAGCTGGTGCACAACAGCTTCAGCTACCACCTGACGCCGGCCGGGTCGATGATGGAGTCGGGCGCGCAGGCACTCGGCTGTGTGGTGTTTCCGGGCGGGGTCGGCAACACCGAATTGCAG
>JBBSPW010000143.1:0-9075 GCA_038258365.1 Burkholderiales bacterium
CCCGGCCGGGCGGCTGCACCAACTGGCGCTGCGGCTGCTGGGCCTGCGCTGAGCGGCAAACCGAGGCTGACGGCAACGGGCGGCAGCGCCCACAATGCCAGCCACCCCAGCGCGGAGCCAGAGATGAGCAACAAGCCCGACACCCTGAACCCCTTCGGCCTGATCGGTCTGGCCGTGATGGGCCAGAACCTGGTGCTGAATGTCGAAAGCCGCGGCTATGCGGTCAGTGTCTACAACCGCACGACTGAGGTCACCGACGACTTTCTGGCCGCAAATCCCGACAAGAAATTGCACGGCGCCAAGACCCTGGAAGCCTTTGTGCAGAGTCTGGCCAAGCCGCGCAAGATCATGCTGATGGTCAAGGCCGGCGCGCCGGTGGATGCGGTGCTGGGGCAGCTGACACCGCTGCTGGACAAGGGCGACATCGTCATCGACGGCGGCAACAGCTTGTTCACCGACACCGAGCGCCGCGACGCCGAGATGAGCGCCAAGGGCTTGCGCTTCATCGGCGCCGGGGTGTCGGGTGGTGAAGAGGGCGCCCGCAAGGGGCCATCGATCATGCCGGGCGGGCCGGCTTCTTCATGGGACGAGATCAAACCGATCTTCGAAGCCATCGCCGCGCAGGTCGACGGCAAGCCGTGTGTGATCCACATCGGCCCGGGCGGCGCCGGGCACTATGTGAAGATGGTTCACAACGGCATCGAGTACGGCGACATGCAGCTGATCTGCGAGGCCTATGCGCTGTTCAAGGCGGTGGGCATGGGCAACACGCAGATGGCCGATGTCTTCGACCGATGGAATGAAGGCGACCTGCAAAGCTACCTGATCCAGATCACTGCCAAGGCGTTGCGCCAGACCGATCCGGACACCGGAAAAGCGGTCGTCGACCTGATCCTGGACCGCGCCGGGCAGAAGGGCACGGGGCGCTGGACCATCATCAACGCCACCGAGCAGGCGGTGGTGGTCAGCACCATGAACGCTGCGGTCGAAGCAAGGGTGATGTCGTCGCACAAGGCCGAGCGCGTGGCTGCCAGCAAGTTGCTGCAAGGCCCTGCGCAGGCGCCGAAAGTGGCCGATGTCGATGCGCTGGTGGCCAAGGTGGCCGATGCGCTCTACGCGTCGAAGGTCATCAGCTATGCGCAGGGCATGGACCTGATGCGCACCATGGGGCAGAAGAAGGACTGGAGGCTGGACCTGGGCGGCATCGCCAGCATCTGGCGCGGCGGCTGCATCATCCGGGCGCGCTTTCTGGACCGCATCACCGAGGCCTACCGCAAGGACCCGAAGCTTGCGAACCTGATGCTGGCGCCGTTCTTCACCGAGGTGCTGAACCGCACGCAGCAGAACTGGCGCGACGGGGTGGCCACCGCTGTCGGGCAGGGCATCGCGGTGCCGGCGATGAGCGCCTCATTGGCCTACTACGACAGCATGCGCACCGAGCGGCTGCCGGCGAACCTGCTGCAGGCGCAGCGCGACTTCTTCGGCGCCCATACCTACGAGCGCATCGACAAACCCGAAGGCGAGATGTTTCACACCGACTGGCCAGAAGTCATCGGTTGAAGCTGCTGATCAGCGTCGGCGTATGGCGTCCACGCTGACCAGCAAGAGCGCCAGCCAGATCAGCACGAATCCGGTCAGCCGCGCGTTGTCGAACGGTTCGTTGAAAACCCACACCCCCAGCGTCAGCTGCAAGGTCGGGGTGATGTATTGCATCAGGCCCAGCATCGACAGCGGGATGCGCCGTGCGGCGGCGCCGAACAGCAACAGCGGCAGGGCGGTGAGCGGACCCGACATCAGGATCCAGCCGATCAGTGCAGGGTCGCCCTGAGTGAAGACGGCGTCGCGATGCCAGGTCCACCACAGCAGCGCCGGCACCATCACCGGCGCCAGCAGCAGTGTCTCCAGGGTCAGACCTTCCAGGGCGCCCAGCGGCGTGGTCTTGCGCAGCAAGCCGTAGCAGCCGAAACACAGCGCCAGCACGAGTGCGATCCAGGGCAGCCGACCGGCTTGCCAGGTCAGCCACAGAACCCCGCCAGCGGCCAGTACGACTGCAGCCCACTGCACCCGCCGCAGCCGCTCCTTCAGGATCGATACGCCCAGCAGCACGCTCACCAAAGGGGTGATGTAGTAGCCCAGGCTGGCATCGATCACATGGCCGCTTTGCACGGCATAGACATAGGTCAGCCAGTTGGCCGACAGCAGCCAGGCGCTGAGTGCGAACACCGCCAACAGCCGCGGCTTGCGCAAGGCCTGACCCAGCCATGCCCAATGCCGTTGCCAGGCCAGCACCGCCAGCAACAACACCAACGACCACACGGAACGGTGCAACACCACTTCCAGCGGCGCCACCTCGGCGATCAGCTTGAAGTACAGCGGGAACAGACCCCAGAACGCAAACGCGCTGGCGGCGTAGAGAAGACCGGGATTCATCGAAGCAGCGCATTGTCACCGGCACTGCGGCTCGTTCGGGAAACTGCCGGTGACGGGTGCCCGGCATCAAAGACGACTAGCGGGTGCGGTGGAGGGCGCGTTGGTGGTCAACCGCACCACCGACGGCGGGCGCAGCTTTCAGACCTTCGGCGCCGGTTTGCCTCAGCGGGATTGCTACGACCTGTTCTATCGCCATGGTCTGGCGGTTGGGCCCGAGGGCCGCTCGTTGCTGATGGGCCGCACCACCAACGACCTGAAAATCTCGCCGTCCAGGTAGAACCAGTGGCGATCGATGCGCTCGAAACGGCTGCATTCATGCAACCGGCTGGCACGGCTGCCCAGCTTGCTGCGCGCAACGAACTCGACGGTTGCGTGGTGCTCGTCCTGGCTTGCGTGCCGGCGCACTTCCAGACCCAGCCAGTGCAATTTGGGGTCCAGCTCCAGAGAGAGCGGCCGGGTGTGCGGGTGCCAGGTGGCCATCAGGTAGTCGGATAGACCCAGCACATAAGCGCAGTAGCGCGACCGCATCAGCGTCGGCGCATCGGGCGCTTGCAGGTGCTGCGGGCCTGCATGCCAGCGGCCGCAACAGGCGGCTGCGGCAGCGCCGGTGCCGCAGGGGCATGGGTCGGACGGCACGGGATCGGGAAAGGGCATCTGCGGTGAGTGTCTGCGTGCGTGTCAGCAATGGGCAGGCGCTCGATACACTGATTTTGTGCTTGACCTTCGATCCCGTCCTTTGACCTCGCCACCTGGAGCCACCCGATGCTCGACCCCGAAGCCCGCGCGCTGATCGACCTGATGGTCTCGCGCCGCGTTCCACCGGCGCACACGTTGAGCCCGGCCGATGCCCGCAGCGCCTACCTCGACCGCTGCGGTTTCACCCAACCGCTGCCGCCCGAAGTCGCCGCAGTCACAAACCACTGCACCGACAGCGGTCTGCCGCTGCGCCTGTACCGGCCGTTGCCCGCCGATGCGGTGGTGGCAGCCACCGCCGATGCCGCACAGGCGACGCTGCCGGTGCTGGTCTACTTTCACGGCGGCGGCTGGACCATCGGCGACCTGGACACGCACGATGTGCTGTGCCGCCAGCTGTGCGCTGCAGCCGGCATCGCGGTGGTGTCGGTGGACTACCGCATGGGTCCCGAGCACCCTTTCCCGGCTGCAGTCGACGACTGCCTGGCGGCCACGCGTTGGGTGCGGCAACAGGCGGCCGGGTGGGGTCTGGACGGCAGCCGGCTGGCCATCGGCGGTGACAGTGCCGGCGGCAACCTGGCGGCGGTGGTGGCGCTGTCGATGCGCGATGCCGGTGATGCACCGCTGCGGTTTCAGTTGCTGATCGACCCGGCCACCGACATGCGCGCCGTGGCGCCATCGCACACCCACAACGGCCAGGGCTACTTGCTGACCGCCGACAGCATCGCCTACTACCGCGGCCACTACATCGCCGACGAGGCGCAGTGGGCCGACTGGCGCGCATCGCCGCTGCTGGCACCCGATCTGTCCGGCTTGCCGCCGGCCCTGGTGCTGACCGCCGGCTGCGACCCGCTGCGCGACGAGGGCCGGCAATACGCCGATGCGCTGTCGGCAGCCGGCACTTCCTGCCAGTACCTGTGCTTCGAGCGCCAGGTGCACGGCTTCATCGTCATGGGCAAAGTGATCAAAGAAGCCCAGACCGCGGTGGCGCTGTGTGCGGCGGTGCTGAAAACCGCTCTGCAGCCGGGATTGCCCACCTGAGACGATTGCTGCCCACCCCGTGACAGGGTGGGCAACTTGCCTGTTTTCGACCATCCACCACTTGCTGCAAATACTGTATGTATGTACAGTATTCTGGTGGCTCTTTCCCCTGCGCTTTCAAGCCGGTCTTCGGATCCTTTGCTGGACCTGTTCGACCCGCTTGATCCGCTTCATTCATCAACGGATCTGTTCTCGGGTCTGAGCTGGGCAGCGGCGCCGGCATGCGATTCAGCGCCTGTTGCGGTGCTTGCGCCCGCTGCCCCATCGCCCCCGCCCGAAGACCTGCACCCCGCGCTGTGGCGCGCCCACCAGCTGGCGCAACCGGCATCATTCAGCGGGCTCGCCAGCGGCCATGCCGAACTCGACGCGCAACTGCCCGGTGGCGGCTGGCCCGTGCGGGTGTTGACCGAGCTCTTGCTGCCGCACCCCGGCATCGGTGAGTTGCGTCTGCTGGCGCCGGTGCAGGCCGCGTTGCAGCAGGGCAGACGCTGCCTGATGTGGCTGGACCCGCCGGCCGCGCCTTGCGCCTGGGCGTTGTCGGCGCTGGGCATCGACTTGCGGCAGCTGGTGGTGGTGCACAGCCGCAGCGGGGTGCGTGGCCGCGCGCGCCGCTTGCTGCCTTCGGCCGACATCCTGTGGGCGCTTGAACAGGCCTTGCGCTGTGGTCATCTGGGTGCGGTGCTGGCATGGTTGCCGGCCCGACTGCCGGCCGATGCGCTGCGGCGCCTGCAACTGGCGGCGCAAGCGCACGACGGCCCGGTGTTCTTGCTGCGCGGTGCGCAACTGCGCACGTCACCCAGCCCGGCGCCGCTGCGCCTGCTGCTGGGCGCCGCGGGGCCTGACCGGCTGCGGGTGACGGTGCTCAAGCGCCGCGGCCCGCCGCTCGCGCAACCGTTGACCCTGGATTTGCCGCCGGTGCTGTCGCAGCCGGCACTGGATCGGGCGCTGAAACAGCGGGCGTTGAAGCGCTGCGAAGGCAGCGGCGCCGATGCCGTGTCTGCATCTGCGGCCTCGCCTGCACGCGGTCAGCGCAGCCCCGCCTGAGCGTTCCAACCCGGTCTTGCCAAGAACGTCTGGTCATGTTGTGGCTTGCCCTGCACCTGCCGTTGTTGTCGCTGGAAGCCTTCTGCGCCACCTTGCCCGCTGCGCCCGAAGGCATGGCGCCGCAGCCGGTCGCGCTGCTGACCGCGCACCGCATCGACGCGGTCAACCGGGCTGCTGCCGAGCGCGGCATCCGTCCGGGGTTCAAGCGCGCCACGGCCCTGGCGCTGGCGCCTGATTTGCTGCTGGCCGATGCCGACACCCGTCGCGACGCCGCCGCCTTGCAAGCGGTGGCGCATGCGGCGCTGGTGTTCACGCCATCGGTCAGCCTGCAGGGCAGCCAGACCGTGCTGATGGAGGTGCAAGCCAGCCTGCGCTTGTTCGGCGGCTTGCATGCATTGCAGCACCGGACGATGGCGGCTGTGCGGCCGCTGGGGCACCGCATGCTCATGGCGGCGGCACCGACCGCGCTCGGTGCCGCGTTGCTGGCGCAATGGGACCGGCCCCATCAGGCTGAATCGGCGCAACCGACAAGATCGATTCAACCAGCCCGAGCCGACAACAGCTCCGACCTGGTGCACGGCCCACATGCCGACCCGGCCCTGCCGCAGCGGCAGCGGCTGGCGGGTTTGCAGGCCTTGTTGGACGCGGCACCGGTGTGGCTGCTGGGTCCGGGTCGTGAACACTGGGAAGCCTTGCAGGGCATGGGCCTGCAAACCTTGTCCGACCTGCGCGCGCTGCCGCGCGCCGGGCTGGCGCGGCGCTTCGGCGACGGCTTGCTGACCGACCTCGACTGCGCTTTCGGCCGCCGGCCCGACCCGCGGCAATGGGTCGAATTGCCAGCCACCTTCGACACCACGCTGGAGCTGTTCGCCCGTGCCGACACCACCGAGCAGGTGCTGCACGGCGCCGCCGTGCTGCTGGCGCGCTTGGTGGTCTGGGCGCAGGCGCGCAAGGCGCGCGTGGCCGCCTTCAGCTTGCGCATGCGCCACGAGGTGCACCGCGGCTCGACCACGCCGCTGACCGAGCTGCAGATCGCGTTGGCCGAACCGGCGCTCGACCTCGCCCACCTGCAACTGCTGTTGCGCGAACGCCTGGGGCGCATCGAGATGGCTGCACCCACGCTCGATCTGCACCTGCACTGCAGCCATCTGGCGAACAGCCCTGCGCCCAACGCTGAGCTGTTCCCCACCCGCGCCAGCGAAGCCGAAGGTCTGGTGCGGCTGCTGGAACGCTTGCGCGCCCGGCTCGGCGACACCCAGGTGCTGCGCCTGGAAGCGGTGGCCGACCACCGCCCCGAACATGCCAGCCGCAGCGTGCCGGCCACCGGGGCGGCAATGGCGCCGCTGAAGCCGGCGATACCGATGACGGCTGTGTCGATGGCGGGCGAGACCGAGGCGACGCCAAGGCCGCTGCCACTGCACCGCCCGGTGTGGCTGCTGCCCGAACCATTGCCGCTGGCCGAACGCCAGATGCTGCCGCTGCTCGACGGCCAGCCCCTGCAACCGGTCAGCGGCCCCGAGCGCATCGAATCCGGCTGGTGGGACGGCCCGCCAGCGGCGCGCGACTACTTCATCGTCCAGGACGCCGACGGGTCGCTGCTGTGGATCTACCGCAACCGCCTGCCCGATGCGCCGCAGCACGCGGGCGAGCCGACGTGGTTTCTGCAGGGGCGGTTTGGTTGAGGCCGGTGCGGCCGCTCTCGGCCGCGGCGTCTGACTGCACGGTGCCCATGCGATAGTGCTGCCATGACTCTTCGTTCGGATCCTTCGACGCCCGCCAAGCCATCCGATCCGCGTCTCATTCCCGACGACTACAAGCCGATCACGCCGCTGCGCCGGCTGTTGATCGTGGTTCTGGCACTGGGCACGGCGGGCACAGTGATGTACTCGGTGCTGGAGCGGCCTGGCCTGCACCTGACACGCGAGGTCCTGCTCGGCTCAGACGGGCGCCCGCTGCCGCCCGCTCGCAATGACGAGCCGCCGCGCTGCACCCGCGTCCAGAAGACCAACTGCGTCGGCGGAGAGGCTCAGGTGATCATGGTGGCGCCACTCGATGGCGCGGGGTCCACCGCGCCTGGTGCCGCGACAGGGGCCGCGACCCGAAAAGCAAGCGGCACTGCGGCCTTGCGCTGATTCCCGACCTGCAGCCGCGATTCAGCCGCGGCGCTCCATATCGCCCGCACAGCGCCACACCACATGGCGCCCGCACACTCAAGCTCAGGGAATCGCGTAGTAGTTCGCCGGCACCCACTCGAAGCCTTGACCGTCCTTGCCGGGCTTGACTTGCCCGAGCCCCGGAAACTGCACATGCGTCAGCGCCACGAAGTAGCCGCGGTTGGCCGCATCGGTCATCAGGGTCTGCCGTTCCGATGCGGCGCGTCGCGGGTCGCTGTCGAAGTCGATCGTCACCGCAGGCAACGGAAACTGCACCGCCGCCGCGTGCACCAGGTCGCCCCACACCACCAGCTTGTAGCCGTCGTTCTCGATCGAGTAGATGGTGTGGCCGGTGGTGTGCCCCGGAGCGGGCATCGCCTTGATGCCGGGCATCAGTTCCTTCTCGCCTTCGAAGGGCACGAACTTGCCGGCTTCGATGTAAGGCTTGATCGAAGCGATGGCGCCCTCGAAGAAAGCTTTGTCATCGGCCTTGGCATTGCCGAGCCGCTCCGCGCTGAGCCAGTAAGAGGCTTCGTTGGCATCGGCGCGCACGATGGCATTCGGATAGGCGCGCTTGCCGCCGATCACGAGTCCGCCGACATGGTCGGGGTGCATGTGGGTGATCCAGACCTCGTCGACCTGTTCCGGCGTGTAGCCCGCCAGCTTCAGGTTCGTCATCAGGTTGCCGAGCGTGGGGCCGAACAGCCCGGCAGCGCCGGCATCGATCAGGATCAAGCGCGACCCGGTGTTGACCAAGAACGCGTTGACCGAGGTTTCGACCGGCGGGCGCCGATACGAACGTGCCAGCAGCGCTCGAATCTGCTCGATCTTGATGCCCTTCAGCAGTTTTTCCATCGGCAGCTCGACGGTGCCATCGGACAACGCGGTGACCTCGATGTTGCCGACCATCATCCGGTACCAGCCGGGTGACTGCACTTTCTGCATCGGCGCCTCGGCGCCGGCCCACATCGGCAGGGCGAGCAGGGCCGCCGCACAGGTGCTGGCGAAGAAGGTTCTGAGGTTGCGCATCCGGGGGTTTCCTTGTCTGGAGTTCATGTCAAAGTTGAATACAGGAACAGGTTTGCGCGCTAGCTCAGCACGCTCAACAGCCACTTCTGAAGGTCTTGCACCTCTTCGGCGCACACCGCGTGTTCCATCGGGTAGTCATGCCATTCCACCGGTTGACCGAGTTCTTGCAGCAGGTCGCGTGCAGCCACTCCCCGCGCCAGCGGCACCACGTTGTCGCTGCGGCCATGGGCCAGAAAAACCGGTGTCAACGCACTGGCTTCGTGGCGTTCGGCCGCGGTGGTGGCGGCCAGCGGCACATAGCCCGACATGCCGGCCAACCCGCCCAGCCGATGCGGATAGCGCAGGCCCGCACCCAGCGTCACCGCACAACCCTGCGAGAACCCGGCCAGCACGATGCGACCGGCCGGCACGCCGCGCGCCACTTCGGCATCCAGCAGCTGCTGCACATCTGCGATCGATTCGCGCAAGCCGGCTTCGTCCTCGCGCTTGACAAGGTCGGCACCCAGGATGTCGTACCAGGCCCGCATCCGGTAGCCGCCGTTGATGGTCACGGCGCGCTGCGGCGCGCGCGGAAACACCCATCGAACCGGACCGATCGCCGACAGGTCGAGCTGGTCGGCAAACGGCAGGAAATCGGTGCCGTCGGCACCCAGTCCGTGCAGCACGATGATCGTGGCCGCCGGCG
>JBBSPW010000144.1:0-9061 GCA_038258365.1 Burkholderiales bacterium
CCAGCTGGCGTTCGAGCGGGGTCGGATGCGGCCAGCCGGCCGGGTCGATCACCGCGCGGGCAACGAAGTCGATCACCGCCGGCAGTGAGCGGCCGTCGATCTCGGCTCGCCACAGATCGGGGGTGCAGGGCACGGCGGTGCGCAGGCAGCGGGGGTCGTCGGGGGGCGGGGCTGAGCCGCTGCGCGCAGCCAGCACGCGGCTGTAGTGCGCCAGCCGCGTCATCGCTTCGAGGGTGAAGGTGTGATAGTGGAACGGCCGGGTGCGCGCCAGTTCCAGCGGCAGTCGGCCCTGGGTGTCGATCTGGGCGCCGAAGCGCGCGGTCTGCACACCCGCCAGCAACCTGCGGGCGCGGTCGATCTGGCCGGTGTGCAGCCACAGCGCCGCCATCTGCACGTCGTAGAACATGCCGTGGTTGTTGCGCGCGGCGGCTTCGTCGCGACCGAGCGGGCTCGTGTCCATCCACGCGGCGTAGGCGACGAACCACTGCTGCAATGCGGCTTGCTCGGCGGCGCTCAGGCGGGCCGATGCCGGCGCCGGGTCGATCAATGCCAGCGCATCGAACACGATCCACAGGTCGCGGGTGTCGATCAGCCCGATGCCGCGGCCCTCGGCCACGCCCGGCACGGCCTGGGCAAAGCGCAGGCTCGGGTTCATGCGCGTGGCCGGCGCCAGAAACCAGATGCGCAGCACCCTAGCAACCTGCGCTGCATAGCGCGCGTCGCCGCTGAAATGGAAGGCGAGCGCCAGGTCGCGCACATCGGCCAACATGCGTTGCATGCGGATCGAGTCCAGCGCTTCGCCGGTCGCTTCCGGGTTGCGCTGGCCGTCGCGCTGGATGTACGGAAGGCCGTCTTTGGTAGCGGGGTTCGGCCACCAGTACGGACCCATGCTGAGGTAGTCGTGCTTGCTGCCCGATGGCGGCACGGTGGTCTTGTCGACCACGCTGCGGGGTTTTGTGGTCAGCGCGCTGTCCGCACGCTTCATCAGCGCGGCATGGGCGGGTTGCAGGCTGGCATCGCCGGACCGAAGGCGCAGGCGGGTCAGTGCCAGTGCATCGGGCTCCAGGGTCAGCAGGGCCGGTGCGGAAGGCGATCGGTAGTCTGGCGTTGACGTTGACGTTGACGCCGGCACTGGCACTGGCACTGGCACTGGCGTTGCGGACGGTTGGGCGCAGCCGGCAACCGCCATGAGCAGTGCCAGTGAGGCCAGCCAACCGGTGATCGGGCGCTTCATGGGTGTCTCGTCATCAGGCAGCCAGACGCAGGCCGCTGGCTGCATCGAAGAGGTGGAGCCGTGCCAGCGGCAGTTGCAGCACGGTGTCGTCGCCAGCGGCCAACGCCGGCCGCTCGGCAGCGCACACCGACACCGGTCCGTCCGCGGTCATCAGCTCGATCTGCGATTGCGCGCCGGTGAATTCGACCGCCAGCACGCGGGCTGCGACGCCTTGTGAGTGAAAGGCATGGCACGCGTCGTCTCCGTCTGACGGCGGTGGCGCACTGACAGGCGCCAGCCGCAGATGCTCGGGCCGCACGCCGACGACGATGTGCCCGGCCGCGTGCGGCACACCGGCCGGCAACGGCAGCCGCGTCTCGCCCCACCGCGCATGCAGTCCAGCGGCATCGCGCTGCACCGCCAGCTCGACGAAATTCATCGCTGGCGAACCGATGAAGCCAGCCACGAAGCGGTTGACCGGGCGCTCGTACAGCTCCACCGGCGTGCCCACTTGCTCGATCCGGCCGCCGCGCAGCACCACGATCCGGTCGCCCATCGTCATCGCTTCGACCTGGTCGTGGGTGACATAGACCGACGTGGTGCGGCTGCGCTGGTGCAGCGCGCGGATCTCGCCGCGCACGCTGGACCGCAAAGCCGCGTCCAGGTTCGACAGCGGCTCGTCGAACAGGAACGCGGTGGGCTCGCGCACCATCGCGCGGCCCATCGCCACGCGCTGGCGCTGGCCGCCCGAAAGCGCGGCAGGCCGCCGCTCCATCAGCTTCGTCAGGTCCAGCATGCGCGCGGCTTCGTCGACCCGGCGCTTGATCTCGGCAGCCGGCTGCTTCAAGAGCTTCAACCCGAAGCCCATGTTCTCGCGCACCGTCATCTGCGGGTACAGCGCATAGCTTTGGAACACCATCGCGATGTCGCGGTCCTTCGGTGCGCTGTGCGTCACATCGCGTCCGCCGATGTGGATGCTGCCGGCGATGAGGGTTTCGAGCCCGTCGATCATTCGCAGCAGGGTCGACTTGCCCGACCCGCTCGGACCCACCAGCACGCAGAACTCGCCATCGGCGATCGACAGGCTCACGTCGGTGATGACCGCGGTGGTGTCGAAGCGCTTGTGCAGATTCTGAAGTTCGATCGCAGCCATGTGGTCTTGTCTTATCCCTTGACGGCGCCTGCCAGCAAACCGCGGTTGAAGGCGCGCTGCAGGCCCAGATACACGACGATGCTGGGCAGCATCGCGATCACGCTGATGGCGATGAACACCGCCGGCTTCATCGTTTCGTCGGCGCGCACCGTGGCCAGCGCCACCGGCAGGGTGTAGAGCGCGTCGCGGTTGGTCACCAACAGCGGCAGCAGGTACTGGTCCCAGATCATGATGAAGCCGAACACTGCAGCGGTGCCCAGCGCTGGCTTGCACAGCGGCAGGATCACGAGCCAGAACACCTGCCAGTCGCCGGCGCCGTCGACCCGCGCGGCTTCTTCGAGCTCCAGCGGAATGGCGCGCATGAACTCGGTCAGCATGAAGATCGAGAAGGCCCACCCCACAAGTGGCAGGATCATTCCCAGATGGGTGTTCTGCAGACTGATGTTGAGCAACGGCAGGTTGCCGAGCACCATGAACAGCGGAATCGCGATCACCTCTTCGGGCAGCATCATGGTCGACAGGATCAGGAAGCTGACCAGCGCCAAACCGCGAAATTTCTTGCGCGCCAGTGCATAGGCTGCCAGGGTGCTGACCGCCAGCTGCAGCAGCGTGCCCACCACCACCACGATGGCCGAGTTGAGCAGGTAGCGCCAGGCCTTGGCTTCGACCCAGGCATAGCGGAAGTTGTCCCAGGTGGGTTGCTCGGGCCACAGCAGCAGCCGGCCCGAAGCCACCGTCACACCGGACAACGCGGTCATCAGAAAAGCCCAGAACGGACCGGTGAAAACGACGATCAGCAGCGCATACAGCAGCACACGGGCGGCGCGCTGCACCCGCGGACTTGTCAGGCCGTTCATCGTCGCGCCCGCCGTCTGCGCCAGACCAGAAAGGCTGCTGTGGTCAGCGCGGTGAAGATGAACAGCAAGGTCGACGCGGCGGCCGCATAGCCGAAGTCCAGCTCCTGAAAGCCCTGCTTGTAGATCTGCGTCATCACCACCTCGGTGCTGCCGGCCGGCCCGCCGCCGGTGGTGGCATAGACCTCGGTGAAGACCCGAAAGCCACGGATGAAGCCCAGCGCGATCACCACCGTGATGGCCGGTGCCAGCCCTGGCAGGGTCACATGCACGAACCGTCTCCATGCACCCGCGCCGTCGACCGCGGCGGCGTCGTACAGCTCGCGGTTCACGCCCGCCAGCCCGGCGATGAAGATCACCGTGTCGTAGGGCACATGCTTCCACACATGCATGCCCATCAACGCAGCCAGCGCCTGGTCGGGGTTCGAGAAAAAGCCTTGCGGCGCGATGCCGACCCAGCCGATCAGGGTGTTCATGACCCCGGTGGGCGTCGGCGCGTACAGGATGCGCCAGATCTCCGCCACCACCGCGGCACTGGTGACCGCCGGCAGAAAGATCGCGGTGCGCACGATTCGCAGGCTGCGGGTGGTGCCCTGCAACGCTTGCGCCAGCATCAGCGCGATCAATGCCGACAGGCTCACCGTCACCAGCACATACAGCAAGGTGCGACCGGCGGCGGCATGCAACGCGGTGTCGTGCAGTGCGCGCTCGAAGTTCGACCAGCCGACCCAGATGTCGTCGTCGGCGAAGCGCACTTGGTAGAAGCTCATCTGCACCCCGCGCACCATCGGGATGAACTTGAACCACAGAAACACCAGCAGCGCCGGCGCCAGGAACAGCCAGGGCGACAGCGCCGAGCGGAAGCGGCGGCGGCGCTCGTCCGGGTGGGCCGCATTCACCGGCAGGAGCGGCAGGGGCGGCACATGCGCCACAGGCGGCAACGGCGGAACAGGCGCAGTCATGGCCGGCGGTCCAGCACCCGCTGGCGCGCCAGCTCCACATCGACCTTGGCATTCAAGGTTTGCAGCCCCGCGGGCACATCGCTGCCGCAGCGCGCCAGCAGCGCGTTGAAACCATCGGCGACCAGCTGCTGCACCCTCGACGCGTTCGGCAGCAGCGGCAGCGGTTTGCCATGCTGCAGGTATTCATCGGCCACCAGCGCCCAGCGTGGGTCGCCATGCGCACTGCCGGCTTCCAGTTGGCGGTTGACCGGCAAGCGCACCACCGGCAAACCACCTTTCGGGGGCCGCGTGCCCAGCAACTGGCCTTCGGGCGAGATCAGGAACTCGATGAAACGCAGCGCGTCGGCGCGGCGTTGGGTGGTGCGGGTCAGGAAAGCCAGCTCGCCACCGGCCAGGGTGGCGCGCTCACCACCGGGGCCGGCAGGAGCCGGCAGCACCTCGACCCGGCTCTTGCCCGGTTCCTTGTCGAAGAGTGCGATGTGATAAGGCCCCGACAGGTAGATGCCGGCCTGGCCCGACACGAAGGCCCGGTTCGCTTCCTGCGTCGACGCATTGATGGCGCCGGGTTGCACGCTCCGGTCCTGACACAGCATGCGTTTGAAGAAGCCGATGGTCTGCGCAGCCGCGGTGGTGTTCAAGGTGGCATGGCCTCGCCCGTCGGCACCCATCTGCACGAAGTCGCCGCCGGCCTGGTACAGGAAGGAGCTCAGGAACCACGCGGTGTAGCCGCGTGCCGTGCCGCCCGGCAGCACGAAGCCGTAGGTGTCGGCCACGCCGTTGCCATCGGGGTCGCGCTCGGTAAACGCCCGGGCGAGCGCTGCCACATCGTCCCAGGTGCGGGGCGGCGGCAGGCCGAGCTTTTCGCGCCAGTCCTTGCGCACGAACAGCACATGCGCCTGCGCCGATGTCGGCACCGCGAACACGCGTCCGTCCGGCAGGGTGGCGGTGCCCCAGGCGCGCTCGTGCAGGTCGGCGCCGCCCTTGACTTCGGCCCGGGCGATCGGCTGGACGATGCCCATGTTGACGAATTGCCCGAGTGAGCCGCCGTCGTTGATGACGATGTCGGGCAGGTCGCGGCCCACCGCAGCGCGTGCCAGGCGTTGCTCGAAATCTGTCGTGGCGTTGAAGTACTCGACCCCGATGCCGGTTTTGGCGGTGAAGGCGCGGGCGATCGCGTCGTAGGTCTTGCGGCCATCGGTGGACGAGCGGGTCCAGATGCGCAGGGGTTCGGCTGACCAGGCGTTGGCCGCAGGCAGCAGCGCGGCGCCCAACAGCGCGCATGCGGCCAGCAGGTGGGCCGCGCGGGTCTCAGCCTGCAGCAGAAAGATCGGACAGCGCGCGGCACTCACCATTGGACAGCGGTTTACTCAACGAGCGGATTCTGAAGCCGTGTTCGCGCGCCTGCAATGCCGCTGTCACCCGTGTTTTCCCTTTCATTCAAGGCATCCTTCGCAAACCCCTTCCCAGATAGCATCGCAGTTAACCGGTATCCAACATCGTGCCAGAAGAACGCTCCCCCACTCTGCAAGACGTGGCCCTTGCTGCGGGCGTGTCGGCGGCCACCGTGTCGCGCCACCGGCGCGGGGTTCGCAGCTTCGCCCCGCAGGTGGTGGCGCGCATCGAAGGCGCCCTCGAGCGTTTGGGCTACCGCGACCACCCGGCCGCGCGCAGCCTGGCCACCGGCCGCACCGGCACCGTCGGGCTGGTGGTGCTGGACTTGGCCAACCCGCACTTCACCAGCCTGCTGCATGGCGCCCACCGGGTGGCGGCCCAGCATAGCTTGAGTCTGGCGTTCGTCGACACCGCAGAAAGCCGCGCGCCCGAACGTCAACTGGTCGAAGCCCTGGCGCGCCGCGTCGACGGACTGATCGTCAGCGCCAGGCTCGCCGGCGGAGCGGTCGACTGGATCGCCCGGCTCGGCAAGCCGGTGGTGTTCTTCGGCCGCCTCTCGCTGCCGGGGTGGCACAGCGTGTCGGCCGACGGCGTGGCGGCGGCGCGTTTGCTGGGTTCGCACCTGACATCGCTGGGCCACCGTCGGGTGGCCTACCTGCACTTCGCCGGCGCACGCTGGAGCGACGAACGCCGGCGCAGCCTGAAGCGCACGCTGCTGGCCGCTGGCGGCAGCTTGCAGGCGCACGCGGTCGAATCGCCCGGTGCCGAGGCTGGCGAGGCCGTGGCTGCGTCCGTGCTGCTGCAACCCGAGTCGGTGCGGCCGACCGCGGTGGTGGGCTACAACGACCTGATCGCCGTCGGCTTCATGCACGAGGCGCGGCGCCTGGGCTTCAACGTACCGCAACAGGTGTCGGTGGCGGGCTTCGACGACATCGAGGGCGCGCGGCATGTGCTGCCCGCGCTGACCACCGTGGCCATGCACAGTGCCGAGCAAGGCGCGGTGGCGATGCAGCGCCTGATCCAGGCGATGGCCGGCACGCTGACCGACCCGAACGACGAAACCCTGCCACCGCGCTTGCTCGTGCGCGACTCGACCCGCCCGCCTGCGGTGCCGTGCTTGGCACCAAAGCATTCATCACCGCCCCAAGCGCCTTTGGCTTCGACCCCAACGCCCTCTCGCAGGAAACGCACGCCATGAACCGCATCGCCCAGATCCGCATCACCCCGATCGCACTGAAGGACCCGCCGCTGCTGAATGCATCGGGCGTGCACGAACCGTTCACGCTGCGCTCGATCATCGAGATCGAAGGCGAAAGCGGCCATGTCGGCCTGGCCGAAACCTATGGCGACGAGGACACCCTCTTGCGCTTGCAGGCGGTAGCGCCGCACCTGCGCGGCATCGACTCCCACGACTTGGCAGCGCTGGCCGATGCCGTGCGCCGACACGGCAGCGGCCGGCAGGCGGCGGCGGGACCCGACGTGGCGCCAAGCGCCAAGCCAGCGCGCGCGCTGGACAAGGTGTTTGCCGGTTTCGAGACCGGCTTCGCCGACCTGAACGCGCGCCATGCGGGCCTGCCCTTGGCCGACTGGCTGGGTGGGCGCCGCATGGACCGGGTGCCCTACAGCGCCTACCTGTTCTACAAGTTCGGCAGCCACCACGGCACGCCGTATCGGGGTGCAGACCCCGGCGACCCGTGGGGCGAGGTGGTGGATGCCGATGCAATGGTGCGGCTGGCGCAAACGATGGTGCAGCAGTACGGTTTCGGCAGCATCAAGCTGAAGGCCGGGGTTTTCGAGCCCGACCTGGAAGCCGACGCGCTGCTGGCGCTGCACGATGCGTTTCCGAGCCACCCGCTGCGCATCGACCCGAATGGCAACTGGTCGCTGGACACCGCCTTGCGCGTGGCCGACAAGGTCGGCTCGGCGCTGGAGTACTACGAAGACCCGGTGCCGACCTTGGCCGACATGGCCGAGTTGAACCGGCGCACCGGATTGATGCTGGCGACCAACATGGTGGTTTGCGACCGCGGCGAGTTCGCTGCCAATGTCGGCCTCGGCACCCCCATCCGCACGATCTTGTCGGACCACCATTTCTGGCCCGGCTTTCGCGCCACGCGCGAGTTGGCGGCCTTGTGCGACACCTTCGGCCTGAAGTTGTCGATGCATTCCAACTCGCATGCCGGCATCAGCCTGATGGCGATGACCCACCTGGCGGCCAGCACGCCGGGGTTGGCCTATGCCTGCGACACCCACTACCCGTGGCAAAGCGAGGATGTGATCCAGGGCGGGCGGGTGCCGTTTGTGGAGGGTGCGGTGGTGCTGTCGGATGCGCCCGGGATCGGCGTCGAGTTGGACCGGGACGCGCTGGGGGCGCTGCATGAGCAGTACCTGCGGTGTGGGGTACGCAGCCGCAACGACACGCGCGAGATGCAGAAACACCAGCCGGGGTTTGTCAAACGCAAGCCGAGGTTCTAGGCAGTTCGCCGTCGCCCCGCTCTCATCCCGCTCTCATCCCGCTCTCATCCCGTCAACGCGGTCTTTAGGAGCGCGCCGACTCACGAACCACCAAACGGGGTGCCGGCACTTCCTCCCGATCGCCCACCGTCCCATTCCCCCGCAGTGCCGCCAGCAAACTCGTCATCGCCGCCGCTCCCAGCGCATCGGCATGCAGGTCGACGCTGGTCAGCGGCGGCGACAGGTAGCGCCCGAACGGCATGTTGCCGATACCGGCCACCGACACTTCGGCGGGCACGGCGATGCCCAGTGTTCGGGCTTCGCTGATCAGCCCCATCGCCAACGAATCGTTGCAGGCGATCACCGCATCGGGTCGCTCGCGGCCCAGCAGCACAGCCGATGCAGCCGCCGCACCCGCAGCGGCGCTGGCATCGGCCGCTCGGTGCAGCGCTGGCGGCGGCAGCCCCGCATCGGCCAGCGCGTCGCGCACGCCTTGCAGGCGCGCTGCGCTGCCGGCTTCGTCCTCGCAGGCCAGGAACGCAACGCGGCGATGGCCGCTGCCGATCAGGTAGCGCGCCAGCATGGCGCCGGCCGCGCGTTGCGGCGGGTGCCTGGCGTCGGCCTCCATGCTGTCCAGGTCCACTCGGGGCCGGGGATCGCGCGCCAGACGCGACCGTGCTTCGGGTGGCAGCGGCGCCGCCAGCACAACGCCGTCGATCTGCATCGCCAGCACGCGTTCGACCTCGCGCAGGGCCGAATCGCCATGCAGCGGATCGACGCAGATCAGGTCGTGCCCGCCGGCCAGCGCCACGCGACACAAGCCCTTGACCAGCGCCGCGGCATGCGGCCCGCCGACCCCGGCCACCAGCGCTGCCACTGCGCCCGACCGGCCCGTGGACATGCTGCGAGCCACCGGGTGCGAGTGATAGCCGGTGGCCCCGATGGCTGCTGCGATGCGGCCTTCGACCTCGGCTGTGAAGCGCTGCTTGCCGTTGACACAGCGCGACACCGTGGCCACCGACACCTGCGCCAG
>JBBSPW010000145.1:0-8919 GCA_038258365.1 Burkholderiales bacterium
GCGAACTTGCTTCGGAGTTCGTCGCGCCGCCAACCGGCAACTTCCTCGGCTTGAGCGGCTTCGTCGGGCTGCGCTTCGACGCCGGGGGAGGCACACGTTACGGGTTTGCTCAGCTCAGTGTCGACGGCTCGAACAGCGCCGACCCCTACACCATCCGCATCACCCAGGTGGGCTTCGACGACGAGGGGTTGCCGGTGCAGATTCCCGGTGGCACGGTGCCCGAGCCCGGCAGCCTCGCGTTGCTGGCCGCTGCCAGCGTCGGCTTCCTGGCGACCCGTCGCCGACGCGTCGCTGCCAACTGACAGACAGAAACTAACAGCCGCAAGCCGGTTCAGCGCCAACCGCTGTGAAAAACGGGGTGCTCGGTCAGCTTGCGGTTCGGCAGCTCCTTTCGTGCTGTGCTCGCCGTCTGGCGCAAGGCCCGGTCTTGCGCCAATCGGCCACCGATCATCAAGCGGGCGTTTGCAGCTCCAGGTTGTCGATCAGCCTGGTGCGGCCGAGCCGCGCCGCCGCCAGCGCCACCAGCGCATCGCCTGCCACCGGCTCGCCCAGGTCGCTGCGGCGGCGCACCGCCACATAGTCCGGCCGCCAGCCGCGCGCCTGCAGCGAGCGCAGCGCTTCGGCTTCCAGTGCCGACCAGTCGCGTCGCCCGCTGTGCACCGCATCGGCGATGCCTTGCAACGCTTGCGACAACGCGGTCGCCTCGTCGCGCTGCACGGCGTCCAGATAGCCGTTGCGCGACGACAGCGCCAGGCCGTCGGCAGCGCGGGTGGTTTCGGCACCGACGATCTCGATCGGCAAGGCCAGCTGCCGCACCATGTTGCGCACCACCAGCCACTGCTGATAGTCCTTCTTGCCGAACACCGCCAGCCGCGGCTGCACGATGTTGAAGAGCTTCAACACCACCGTGCAAACGCCGTCGAAGAAACCGGGCCGGAACTCGCCTTCCAGCAACCCGGCCAGTGCGGGCGGAGGCTTGACGGTGCAGGCCTGCGGCTCGGGGTAGAGCTCGGCTTCGGACGGCGCGAAGACGATGTCGCAACCGGCCGCGCGCAACAGCTTGCAATCGCGATCGAAGGTGCGCGGGTAGCTGGCGAAATCGTCGTTCGGTCCGAATTGCAAGCGGTTGACGAAGATGCTGGCGACCACCCGCTCTGCGCCTTCGCTGCGATGCTGCAGCGCGGTGGCAACCAGCGCCAGATGGCCTTGGTGCAGGTTGCCCATGGTCGGCACCAGCGCCGCTGCCCCCGGACCCGGCAGTGCACGGCGCAAGTCGGCGATCGTGCGGATGACCTGCATGCCTGCGCGATGGATCGAATCCGTGCCCGAATCGGTGCCCGTCGGATGCGCTCAGTAGCCGTGCACCGCAGCATCCGGAAACGCCCCGCTGCGCACATCGGCCAGATAGTTGCGCAACGCCTGTTCGACACTGCCCGCCCCGTCCATGAAATTGCGCACGAAGCGCGGCAGCTTGCCGCGGGTGATGCCCAGCATGTCGTGCAGCACCAGCACCTGCCCGGCCACATCGGGGCCGGCGCCAATGCCGATCACCGGCATCGACACCGCTTGCTGGATGGCTGCTGCCACGGTCGACGGCGTCAGCTCCAGCACCATCATCGAAGCGCCGGCATCCGACAGCTCGATCGCCTGCAGCTTCAGGGTTTCAGCGCCCTGCCCGTCGCGGCCCTGGACCCGGTAGCCACCCAGCGCGCCCACCGACTGCGGCGTCAAACCCAGGTGGGCGCACACCGGCATGCCGCGTTCGACCAGAAAACGCACGGTGTCGGCGGTCCAGCCGCCGCCTTCCAGCTTGACCATCTGCGCGCCCGCCTGCATCAAGGTGGCGGCAGCGCGGCAGGCCTGGTCCGGCGAGCCGTGGTAGCTGCCGAACGGCAGGTCGGCGACGATCCAGGCATGCGGGCTGCCGCGGGTGACGCAGCGGGTGTGGTACGCCACCTCGTCCACCGTCACCGGCAGTGTGGTGCCGTGCCCTTGCAAGACCATGCCGAGCGAATCGCCGACCAGCATCGTGTCGACCCCGCAGGCGTCCAGCAGCTTGGCAAAGCTGGCGTCGTAGCAGGTCAGCATGGTGATCTTCTCGCCCTTGGCATGCATCGCCTTCAGGCGGTGCAGAGTCATCGGCTTTCGCTGATCGGCCGGCGCGGCGCCACCGCCATACAGCGCTGCGGGGTCGGCTGGGTTGGTGGGAGCAGTGGATTCAACAGTCATTCACAGACCCAGTCGGGAAGCGGGGCCGCAAATTATGGCGGACGGGTCGCTGCCGATCGTGCGGTGCAAACGCGCGTCCGAATGCCTGATCTGCGGCATGCGGGAACCGGATCAAAGCCCCATCTGCAGAGCCCCGTCTTCAAAGCCCCATCAGCCGGGTCAATTGGTCGGTGCTGAGCTGGCCTTCCTGCACGCCGTACGGGCCATCGGAGCCGGCGCGGTAGACCATGTGCGGCACGCCGCTGCTGCCGATGCGCTTCCAGAGTTCGGTGTTGGCCTTGACGCTGGCCAGCGCATCGGCATTCGGCGCCGCACCGCTCACATCGAGCCCTCCAGCGCCGGCTGCCAATGCGGCTTCGTGCTGGTCCATCAGCGCCACCGGGTCATCGCTGGCCAGCAGCATCGCGCCCTGGACGGCAGATGGCGGAGCGATGAAGGCCACCGGCATCCAGACCATGCGCACCCGGTCTTGCAGCGGCTTGCTGGCTTGCCACAACGCCGCGCAATGCGAGCACTGCGGATCGAAGAACACCCGCGCCACACGCGCTGCGATCAGTTCGCCGGTGGCGAAGCCCTTGCCGGCAGCGGCGGCATCGAAGGATTCGCGTGCGGCGCCCGCAGCGGGCGGCTGCGGGGGAACGGGTGGGGGTTGCGAAGTCGACGATGCGCTCGCGGCCGGCTCTTGCTTCGAGCAGCCAGCCGCCACCATCAGCCCGTAGCCGGCCAGCATCAGCCAGGCGCGGCGGCCGAATTCCGACGGACGGCGCGCCACCGAGGCCGTATCGGTGGCCGCACGGTGGTTGTAGGGGCGTTGCGGTGTGTTCATCTGGCTCCTGTTTCGATCGATGCGGGCCCGCGCTGCAGCATCACAACGCCAGGGTGCATGGCGTGGCTCGCACGGGGCTGCACTGTGCCATGCGCGGGTGGGTGCTGCAGGACAGCGCCTACCTGGCGCCGCGTGCTGCACCGATCGGCTGGCGCCATCGGCATCGTCAGGATGGCTGCACCGCCTCAAGGGCAAGACCGAAGGAGCCAGGACATGGCCAGCAGCAGCCTCACCGGAACGACCCGCGCACCCCAACACCCCAAGGGCACCGACATCGACAGCCTCGGCCCCAGCGACACGTCGGACAGTGGCAGTGATGTGCAGGGTGAACAAACCATGGCCACTGCGCCCGACAACCGCGGCGAGTGGGGCGCCACCCCGTCCAAGCACAGCAGCGACAGCGACTCGATGGGCACCGGCGCCCGCGGCAGCGCTACCGGGCCCGACGACAGCGCCGGTGCCGACATCCTGCCCGACCGGATCGTGGGCGTCGACGGGGTCGAGATCGACGAACTCGACCACGACGGCGACATCGCTCCCACCGACGCCCGCGATCTGAACAAGCTGGGGTTCGAAGACGGCACCGATGGAGCGGAGCCGTCGGCCGGGCCAGACACCGTCGCCAAAGGCTGAGGCCCGCGATCCGGTCGATCGGCTGCAGTCGACCTCCGGTGGGCTCCAGCCTGCCCGCAGCAACTCAACCGCGACAATCACGGCTTGCCACCAAGGAGGCCGAATGCCGGCATCGATCGACTACTACCTGACGCCGGTTTCGCCGTGGGCCTATCTGGGGCACGCCCGCTTTGCCGCAATCGTCGCCGAGAGCGGCAACACGGTGCGCGTGTTGCCGGCAGATTTCGGCGCCATCTTTGCGGCCTCCGGTGGGTTGCCGCTGGCCAAGCGAGCCGCCCAGCGCCAGCGCTATCGGCTGGTGGAGTTGAAACGGTTCAGCGAGCACCTGAACGTGCCCTTGCACCCGCAACCCGCGCACTTCCCGGTTGCGGCCGATCTGGCCTCGAAGCTGGTGGTGGCGACCCAGCTGTCAGAGGGTCCGATAGCGGCATTGCGGCTGTGCGGATTGATGGGCCGCGCGGTGTGGGCCGACGAACGCAACTTGGCGGATCCCGAGGTGTTGCGGGAGCTCTTGGGCGAAGTCGGCTTGACACCCGAGCTGGTGCACAGTGCCGCGGCCGAGGAAGTGGCTGCAGCCTACGCCGCGAACACCCAACAGGCACTGGACGCGGATGTTTTCGGCGCCCCGAGCTATGTGGTTGGGGGCGAAGTCTTCTGGGGCCAGGACCGGCTCGACCTGCTCGAAAACCGGTTGCGCCGCTGAGCGAATGCCGTCGCTTCCGCCCCAGCAACGCGTCATCAACCCAAGTGCGCGGCGGCCAGCAAAGCCTGTGTGTAAGGCTGCTGCGGGGCGTCGAACAAGGCCTCCGCCTCACCCTGCTCGACCATGTCGCCGTTCTTCATCACGATCACGCGATGCGACATCGCCCGCACCACCGCCAGGTCGTGGCTGATGAAAAGGTAGCTCATGCCATAGCGCTTCTGCAGGTCGGCCAGCAGCGCCAGCACCTGCTGCTGCACCGACACATCCAGCGCCGAGGTCGGCTCGTCCAGCACCAACACCTCGGGCTGCAGCACCACCGCGCGGGCAATCGCGATGCGTTGGCGCTGGCCTCCGCTGAACTCATGCGGATAGCGCTGCAGCACACCGTGGATGCCCTGCCGTTCTGACAGTCCGACTTCGGCCAGCATCTGCAACACGCGCTCATCGCGGGCCGCGGCTTTCATCTGCGGCTGGTGCAGCGCCAGACCCTCGCCGACGATCTGGCCGACGGTCATGCGCGGGCTCAGCGACGCGAACGGATCCTGAAACACCACCTGCATGCGCTTTCGCATGCGGCGCAGGCTGTCGCGGCTGGCGTTGTCGATGCGCTCGGCTCCCAGGTTGATCTGCCCGGCGCTGATCGCCTGCAGCGCCAAAAGCGCCATGCCGAGCGTGGTCTTGCCCGAACCCGATTCGCCCACGATGCCCAGCGTTTCGCCGCGCCGCAGCTGCAGGGTCGCGTTCTTCACGGCTGTGAAAGCGGTGCTGCCGAACCAGCCCTTGGCGCTGACGAACTGCACCTCGACCCCCTGCCCTTCGACCAACACCGGCGCATCGGCTGGCAGCGCCTGCACCACACGCTGTGGCCGGCTCGCCAGCAACTTCTTCGTGTACGGATGCTGCGGATCGGCAAATACCGTGGCGGTGTCGCCGATCTCGACCAGCTTGCCACGCTCCATCACGCCGACCCGGTGTGTGAAGCGCCGCACCAGGTTCAGGTCGTGGGTGATGAACAGCAGCGCCATGCCGATCTCGGCTTGCAACTCGTCCAGCAGCGCGAGGATCTGGGCCTGGATCGTCACATCGAGCGCGGTGGTGGGCTCGTCGCAGATCAGGAGTTGGGGCCGGCAGGCCAGCGCCATTGCGATCATGGCGCGCTGGCGCTGGCCGCCGCTCAACTGGTGCGGGTAGGCGTCGACCCGGTGCTCGGGGTCGGGAATGCCGGTGCGCGACAGCAGCTCGATCGCGCGTGCCCGGGCCGCCTTGGGGCGCAGCGCTTCATGCAGTTCCAGCACCTCGGCGATCTGGTTGCCGACCGTGTAGAGCGGGTTCAGCGCGGTCATCGGCTCTTGAAAGATCATCGCGATGCGGCTGCCGCGCAAGCCGCGCATCTCGCGCTCGCTTTTCAGGCACAGGTCTTCGCCTTCGAAGCGGATCGCGCCGGTGGTCACCGCCGCATCCACCAAGCGCAGCACGCTCAGCGCGGTGATGCTTTTGCCAGACCCCGACTCACCCACCAGCGCGAACTTTTCGCCAGTGCGAATCTGAAACGAGACACTGTCGACCACCGTGCTGGTGCCGAAGCGCACGCTCAGGCGGTCGACTTTCAGCAGGGGCGGCGCAGGGCTGCTCATGCCGGTGAAATCAGGACTTGCGCGTGTCGAAGGCATCGCGCAACGCGTCGCCGACAAAGGTCAGCAACAGCATCGTCAGCACCAGCACCACGAAGGTCGGCACGATGATCCACCACGCATCCAGGTTGTCCTTGCCCTGCTTCAGCAGCTCGCCGAGCGAGGCCACGCTGGACGGCGCGCCGAGTCCCAGAAAGTCGAGCGAGGTCAACGCCAGGATGCCGGCACTCATGCGAAACGGCAGAAAGGTGATGACCGGGGTCATCGAATTCGGCAACACATGGCGGCGGATGATCTGCCAGTTGCTGAGCCCCAATGCCCGCGCGGCCTTCACGTATTCCAGGTTGCGGTTGCGCAGAAATTCGGCGCGCACATAGTCCGACAGACCCATCCAACCCCACAGGCTCAACAGCACCAGCAGCAGCAACATCGACGGCTCGAAGATCGACGCGAAGATGATCAACAGGAACAACTCGGGTACCGCGCCCCAGATCTCGACGAAGCGCTGCAGAAGCAGATCGGTCCTACCACCGAAGTAGCCCTGCAACGCACCGGCCGCGATGCCGAGCGCGGTGCCGCTGAGGGTCAGCGCCAGCGCGAACCAGACGCTGACCCGGAATCCGTACAACAGCCGCGCCACCATGTCGCGGCCCTTCTCGTCGGTGCCGAGCCAGTTGTCGGCCGAGGGTGGTGCGGGGTTCAGCAGCGGGCTGAAATAGTTCAACGAATCGGCCGAATGCGGGTTCAGGGTCATCAGCGCCCAGTTGCCCGGCTTGGCCAGCAACTCGGCCACCAGTGGGTCCTTCCAGTCGGTGGGGGTGTTGAAGTCGCCGCCGATGCTTTTCTCGGTCGGGTTGCTGGCAATCGGCGCCAGAAGCTGTCCGTCGATGCGGGCCAGCAGCGGCCGGTCGTTGCTGAGCAACTCCGCGCCGGTGGCCAGCACCAGCAGGGTCAGAAACACCCACAGCGAACCCGTCCCGACACGGTTGCGCTTGAAACGAGCCCAAGCGCGCTGGCCGGGTGATTGCGGCCGGATCGCCGATGGCAATGCCGCAGCCGGCGCGGTCGGCGCAGTCCGGCTGCCCTCCTTCGGGCCACCCTTTTCTTGGCCATCCAGCACGGCGCTCATTTGCCGACACTCCCGAACTGCACCCGCGGGTCGACCACCAGGTACATCAGGTCCGAGATCAGCTTGACCACCAGCGCGATCAGGGTGAAGAGGTACAGCGATCCGAGCACCACCGGGTAGTCGCGCCGGACCACGCTCTCATAGCTCAGCAAACCCAGCCCATCGAGCGAGAACAAGGTTTCGATCAACAAGGCACCGGCGAAGAAGGCGCCGACAAACGCCGCCGGAAAACCCGTCACCAGCGGAATCAGCGCATTGCGGAACACATGCTTGTAGAGCACCCGCTGCTGGCTCAAGCCCTTGGCCCGCGCCACCAGCACATATTGCTTCCTGATCTCTTCGACGAACACGTTCTTGGTCAGCAGGGTGACCACTGCGAAGCTGGTGATGACGAGGCAGATCAAGGGCAGTGTCAGGTGCCACAGATAGTCGCTGACCTTGCCGAAGGCAGACAGCTCGGCCCAGTTGTCGCTGGTCAGCCCGCGCAGCGGAAACACATCGAAGAAGCTGCCACCCGCAAAGAGCACGATCAGCAGGATGCCCAGCACGAATCCCGGGATCGCATAGCCGAGCAGCACGAAGCCGGTGGTGATGAGATCGAAACGCGAGCCCTCGCGCACGGCCTTCGCGACACCCAGCGGGATGCTCACCAGATAGCTGATGACGAAGGTCCACAAGCCGAGCGACATCGACACCGGCAGCTTCTCCTTGATCAGGGTCCAGACATCCTTGTTGTAGAGAAAGCTCTTGCCCAGGTCGAAGCGCGCGAAGTTGGCCAGCATCTCGAAGTAGCGCACATGCGCCGGCTTGTCGAAGCCGTAGAGCTTCTTCAGCTCTTCGATCTGCTGCTTGTTGAGGTCACGGCCGGCTTTGTAGCCGCCGGTGTCGCCGCCGCTGCCGGCGCGGGCTTCGGCCATCAGTTGCTCGATCGGGCCGCCGGGCACGAACTGCATCACCACGAAGGTGATCGTCAGCACCCCGAGCAGGGTCGGCACCATCAGCCCGATGCGTTTGAGGATGTAGACCCACATGTCTATGAGATGTCCGTGTCAGGCTTCAGGCGCGGTCGATGCCAGGGTTCAGTGGACGGCGCTTCTCCCACCAGGTCCACAGCGGCCACGGACCCCACTCGACGAAGCCGCTGATCAGGGTGTCGGCCTGAAAGTACGGCGGCTGCTGGGCCGGGCGGTCGTAGCGGTTCCAGATCGAGAATCGTTCGCTGGCCGACCACAGGTCGGGAATCTGGAAGAAGCTCCAGATCACCACCCGGTCCATGGCGCGGGCCGCGTCACGCAACTCGGCCACGGTGTTGGCACGCCCCATCGCGGCGATCGCTGCGTCCACTGCCGGGCTCTTGACCCCGCGGTAGTTGCTGTTGCCGGGTTCATCGGCCGACTTGCTGCCGTAGAGCCCCGCTTGGTCTGCCACCGACGGGATCGTGAAGCGCCCTTCGACGATCACCACCATGTCGAAGTCGTAGGCCTCCAGCCGGCTGCGGTACAGCGCAAAGTCCACCAGCCGTTCTTTCAGCTCGACGCCCAGCTTGTTCAGGTTGCTTTGCCAGTCGACGATGTTGGTGCTGCGCGGCACCATGTACTCGATGGACAGCTGCTCGCCGCTGGGCAGCCGCAGCTTGCCGTCGGCACCCAGTTTGCAGCCGGCCTGGTCCAGCAGGGCGCGCGCCTTCAGCAGGTTCTCACGCAGGCCTTTGGGGTTGCCGGCGGTGCTCGGTGGCACCCAAGGCGGGCCGAACACGCGCGGCGGCAGC
>JBBSPW010000146.1:0-8843 GCA_038258365.1 Burkholderiales bacterium
CTGGCCGCAGTCGACATGCACGGCATCCAGACCAGCGGCAACTGCATCCGCAACATCACCAGCGATGCGTTGGCCGGCATTGCGCCCGACGAAGACGTCGACCCGCGGCCCTACTGCGAAATCCTCAGGCAGTGGAGCACCCTGCACCCGGAATTCGCATTCCTGCCGCGCAAGTTCAAGCTGGCGGTGACCGGTGCGCGTGAAGACCGCGCCGCCACCGCCTGGCACGACATCGGCCTGCGCCTGCACCGCAATGCACAGGCCGAAGTGGGCTTTGCGGTGGCCGTGGGCGGCGGCATGGGCCGCACCCCGGTGGTGGCCACGCCGATCGCAGACTACGTTCCCTGGACGCAGGTGCTGGTCTACATCGAAGCCATCGTGCGGGTCTACAACCTGTACGGCCGGCGCGACAACCTCTACAAGGCGCGCATCAAGATCCTGGTCAAGGCCGAAGGCCAGCGCTTTGTCGATGCGGTCAACCGCGAATTCGAGTCACTGGTCAGCGACCCGGCAACCACCTTCATCGACCCGGCCGAACTGGCGCGAATCGCGGCATCGTTCGTGACCCCGGTGCAGGCCATCGACATGCCGGACGTGCCTGCGCAACCGGTCGCCACGCCCCCGGCCTATGCACGCTGGCTGACCCGCAACGTGCATGCGCACCGGCTGGCAGGCTACCGAGCGGTGACGCTGTCGCTCAAGCGTGCCGGCTTGCCACCCGGCGATGTGACCGCCGAGCAGATGGAAGGCGCTGCCGATCTGGCCGACCGCTACAGCCAGGGCGAGTTGCGTGTCACGCACGAACAGAACCTGCTGTTGCCGTGGGTGCGCGAATCCGACCTGCGGTCGCTGTGGTTGTGCGCCCGGGAAGGCGGCTTTGCCACGCCCAACATCGGCTTGCTGACCGACATGATCGCCTGCCCGGGCGGCGACCTGTGCGCGCTGGCCAACGCGCGCTCGATCCCGATCGCCGCGGCGCTTACCGAGCGCTTCGCCGACCTCGACGAACAACACGACATCGGCGACGTCGATCTGCACATCAGCGGCTGCATCAACAGCTGCGGCCACCACCACAGCGGCCACATCGGCATCCTCGGCGTCGACAAGGATGGATCCGAGTGGTACCAGGTGAGCGTGGGCGGTGCCGATGGCAGCATCTTGTCTGGCGACGCGGTGGCCGGCAAGGCGATCGGCCCGGCCTTTGCGGCCGACGAGGTGCCCGATGCGATCGAAGCGGTGATCGGCACCTACCTGCGAGAACGCATGGGTTCCGAGCGCTTCATCGACACCGCCAGGCGCCTGGGCACATTGCCGTTCCGCCGAGCCGCGGATGCGGTGCGCGGCTCGACTGCGGTGTCTCCGCGCGTCACGGTCTGAAGGAGCACTTCAAATGGACTTCATCGACAGCGATTCAAGCCTGCCGCCCGGCACCCGGGTGCTGGACAACCACAGCGATGTGACCGCCGACGCAGCCACCGCCCGCAATGCCACCCACATCGCACTGCAGTTTCCGAAATGGACCGACGGCCGCGCGTATTCGCAAGCGGTGCTGTTGCGAGCGCGGGTGCGCTATACCGGCCAGCTGATCGCCTGTGGTGATGTTCTGGCCGACATGCTGCCGCTGCTGCAGCGTTGCGGTTTCGACGCGGTGCAGATGCGCGCCGACCAGTCGTTGCAGACTGCACAACGGGCGCTGGGCGTGTTCGGCGCGACTCCGGCGGCCGCCGCGCTGCGCTACCAGGCATCGGCCAGCGAGCGGGTGCCCGTCCGCCTCGATCCCGGACTCCCGCCCGGCCACGGGGCGCGACTCTGATGCGGCACGGAATCATCGGCCGGGTGGTCTTCATCGGCGCCGGCCCCGGCGCTGCCGACCTGATCACGGTGCGCGGTGCGCGGCTGCTGGCGCAAGCCGATGTGGTGCTGTTCGACGCGCTGACCGATCCGCTGCTGCGACAGATCGCGCCCGATGCGCTCTGGGTCGATGTCGGCAAGCGCGGCTTTCGCTGCGATGCCACCGGACAGGCCCGGATCGATTCGCTGCTGGTGCAGATGGCGCAGGCGCACCGGGTGGTGGTGCGCCTCAAAGGGGGCGACCCGAGCGTGTTCGGGCGGCTCGAAGAAGAGCTGCAGGCGCTGGCCAAAGCCGGCATCGCATGCGAAGTCGTGCCCGGCATCACCGCGGCGCTTGCGGCTGCGGCCGACAGCCAGCGCCCGCTGACACGCCGCGGCCACGGGCGCAGCGTCAGCCTCACCGCCGCGATGACCCAGCAAGGCTTGTTGCCGTCGGCAACAGAAGGTGACGGGGTGCCGCATGCCGACACCGAGGTCTACTACATGGCCGGCCGCCAGTTGGCGCGCCTGGGCCGCAGCCTGCGGGCGGCCGGCTGGGCGGACGACACACCGGTCTGCGTGGTCTCACGCGCCGGTTGGCCCGACATGCAGCACAGCGATCACCTGCTGGCCGACATCGCAGCCGCGGCCGTGTTGCACGGCGGACGCCCCACGGTGGTCACGCTCGGCGCGGGTGCGCGTCCGGTGGGCGCGGCCCTGAGAACGGTGGAGGCAGCCCTGCTGCCGGCGCCGCACGCAGGCGCATTCGCTGCGCCCGTGGTGGTCATCCCGGCGGCAGCCGACAGCCTGCTGATGACACCGTAAAATCGGCGTTCGCTGCAGGCGCCAGCCGTGCGCCTTCGAAGCCCCGCCAGCGTTGCTGGCTTCCAGAGCCCGGCTGCCTGAGCAACCGATGCGGCATCCATCCGCCAACGCCCGCGGGCACCTTACCAACCGAGCCTTCCATGACCCACGTCGTACTCGAATCCTGCATCCGCTGCAAGTACACCGACTGCGTCGATGTTTGCCCGGTGGACTGCTTCCGCGAGGGTCCCAACATGCTGGTCATCGACCCGGACGAGTGCATCGACTGCGCGGTGTGCATCCCGGAATGTCCGGTCAATGCGATCCTTCCCGAAGAAGATGTGCCCACCGAGCAACTGGCGTTCCTGAAACTGAATGCCGAGCTGTCGCGCAAATGGCCCAGCATCACCAAGCGCAAGGCGCCGCCGGCCGATGCCGACGACTGGAAGGACAAGACCGACAAGCTCGACCAACTGGTGCGCTGATGGCGCACCCGCACCCGCGATGAACGCCGAAGTCAACCCTGCCGTCTTGCTCCCAGCCACAGGCAACGCCCACTTGCACGCCGGCCCGATCGAAACCGATGCCGTGATCATCGGCGCCGGGCCGGTGGGCTTGTTCCAGGTCTTCGAACTCGGCCTGCTCGAGATCAAGTCCCACATCATCGATTCGCTCGCCTACCCCGGCGGCCAGTGCATCGAGCTCTATCCCGACAAGCCGATCTACGACATTCCGGCGGTGCCGCTGTGCACCGGCAAAGAGCTGACCGACAACCTGCTAAAGCAGATCGAACCCTTCGGCGCCACCTTCCATCTTGGCCAGGAAGTGACGCTGGTGCAGAAGCAGAACGACGGGCGCTTCAAGGTCGAGACCTCCAAGGGCACGCGGTTTCTCACGAAGACGATCTTCATCGCCGGCGGAGTTGGCTCGTTCCAGCCGCGAACGTTGAAGGTCGACGGCATCGAGCGCTTCGACGACAGCCAGCTCTTCTATCGCGTGCGCAGCCCGGCGCCCTTTGCGGGCAAGAACCTGGTGATCGTCGGCGGTGGCGATTCGGCGCTCGACTGGGCGCTCAACTTTGCACAGGCCGGTCCGCACAAGGCCGAGAGCGTGATCCTGCTGCACCGCCGTGATGTGTTTCGCGCCGCGCCGGCCAGCGTTGCGAAGATGCGCGAGTTGTGCGACGCCTACGAGATGCAGCTGATGATCGGGCAGGTCAACGGTTTCGAGGAAGAAGGCGGCCGGCTGGCGCGGCTGAAGGTGGCCGGCGCCGACGGCGTGACGCGCGTGATGCCGGTCGACATGCTGCTGGTCTTCTTCGGCCTGAGCCCCAAGCTGGGTCCGATCGCCGACTGGGGTCTGGGGCTGGAGCGCAAGCAGATCGTGGTCGACACCGAGAAGTTCCAGACCACGGTGCCCGGCATCTTCGCGGTTGGCGACATCAACACTTATCCAGGCAAGAAGAAGCTGATTCTGTCGGGCTTTCATGAAGCCGCGCTGGCCGCCTTTGGTGCCGCGCCGATCGTGTTCCCCGACAAGCGCATCCTGCTGCAGTACACCACCACCAGTCCGAAACTGCACAAGGTGCTGGGAGTCGAGTCACCCGTCTTCGACTGAGGCCTCACAACTGGCTCGGTTTCGACCCGGCCCATAATCTGTACTGCGCTGCACACCGTTGCAGCGCATCCGCTAGGGGTGTTGGCACTGCTGTTCAGGTGCCGGCTGAGAAAGTCCCTTTGAACCTGATTGAGGTAATCCTCGCGCAGGGAAGCAGTCTCCAGTACACCGGGGCCCGCCATGGGCTGCCGCATCGGAACAGCCGACCTGCCATGACCTGCAAGGAACAGGAATGGCACGCTTATTTAACCGTCTCGCGCTCGCGCGCACCGCCACAGCAGCGTTTGTTTGCTGCGCACTGTGGCAACCGATCCATTCGGCCGCCCAAGCCAACCCCGCATCACCTGCCGACCGCAGCCCCGACCGCATCACGATCACCGGGCAGAGCTATCCGGTGGCCGGTGTGGCTGGCTTCGGCGATGTGCCGCTGGCCCGAGCGCCCCTGCAGGCCAGCATCATCGGCACGCAGCAGCTGGCCGATGGCGGCATTCAATCGATCGGCGCGTTGACGCGGCTGGACGCCAGCATCAGCGACGCCTACAACGCCGAGGGCTACTGGAGCATCCTCTCGGTGCGCGGCTACACGCTGGACAACCGCTTCAATTACCGCCGCGACGGGCTGCCCGTCAACGCCGAAACCGCGATCGCGCTCGACAACAAGGACCGACTGGAGGTCATCAAAGGCACCAGCGGCATCCAGGCCGGCACCAGTGCACCGGGCGGGCTCGTGAACCTGGTGGTGAAGCGGCCGGTGGACCGGCTGCGACGGGTCACGCTGGGCTTCCGTGAGAGTGGATCGCTGGTGGCAGCGGCCGATCTGAGCCAGCGCTTCGGCACCGACAACGCCTTCGGCTTGCGCTTGAACCTGGCCGCCGAACGGCTCGATCCAAAGGTGCGCGACACGAAAGGTGAGCGCAGCCTGGTCGCACTGGCGGGTGATTGGCAACTGTCGAGCGACACGCTGTTGCAAGCCGAGTTCGAATCGTCACGACAAAAACAACCCAGCGTGTCCGGCTACAGCATGCTGGGCGACACCGTGCCGGCAGCTTCGAGCATCGACCCGCGCCGCAACCTGAACCTGCAACCGTGGGGTCAACCGGTGGTGCTGAACGGCAGCACCGGATCCTTGCGCCTGCGGCAACGACTGAATGCCGACTGGGCGCTGACCGCACAAGCCATGCAGCAGCGACTGAAGAGCGACGACCGCACCGCCTTTCCGTATGGTGTCTACGACGCGGCCACCTACGAATGCGCGCAATGGTGCGACCGCTTCGCGCCCGACGGCAGCTTCACCTACTGGCAGTTCGTCAGCGACAACGAACGCCGCACCACCACCAACCTGGCCGTGTCGGCGGCTGGCAAGCTGCAGACTGGCGCGGTGGCGCACGGCATCGAAGCGGGTGTGCTGCAGAGCCGCTACAAGGCTCGCTTCGAAGACCAGATCTTCGACATCGCGGGCACCGGGCGCATCGACGGCAGCCTGGCCACGCCTCCAGCGCCCGGCTTTCCCGATGCCAACACCAACCGCGACGAACGCAGCACCGAGGTCTTCGTGCGCGACGCGATGCGCATCGGCGAACGCGCCCAGGTCTGGGCCGGCCTGCGCCACAGCCGGCTCGACCGCAGCAGCATCCGCACCAGCCCCGATGGCGACGGCAGCCTGCGCGCCACCGACACCACACGCAACGCCACCACCCCGTGGCTGGCCGCGGCGTGGCAGCTGACCGCCAAGACGATGCTCTATGCGAGCTGGGGCCGGGGTCTGGAAACCGATGTGGCGCCGAGCCGCGAGCGCTACACCAATGCCGGCCAGTCGCTGGCACTGGACAGCCGCCAGGTCGAGTTCGGCATCAAACACGGCGACGAACGCGTCGAAGCCGCGTTGACGCTGTTCGACATCGACCGCGGTGTCACCAGCGACATCGGCGCATGCGGCGGGGCCGACACCTGCACCCGCGTCGTTGACGGCAGCGCCCGGCACCGCGGCATCGAAGCGGCATGGGCCCAGGCGATCGGCGCTGTGACCTTGCGGGGCAGCGCGTTGCTGCTGGACGCCGAGCGCAGGGGCGCTGCGGACGCCGGCGTCAATGGCCGCCGGCCGGTCAACGTGCCGAAGGCGAGCCTGCGCGCCGGCGCCGAGTACCGCGTGGTGGCGGTGCCGGGTCTGTCATTGATGGCCGACCTGATCGCCGAAGGCAACCGCAAGGTGCTGCCCTACGACGACACGGTGCAGATTCCAGGCTGGTCTCGCATCGACCTGGGTGCGCGCTGGCAGCAGCAGCTGCAAAGCACCACGCTGACCTGGCGGCTGGCGGTGGACAACGCGACGGGTCGCAGAGCTTGGAAAGAATCGCCCTACCAGTTCAGCCATGTGTACTTGTACCCACTGTCGCCGCGCACCTGGCGGGCTTCGGTGCAGGCGGCGTTCTGACGGTTTCGCGCATGCGCGGGGCCGCTATAATCGCGGGTTACGTTCCTCGATAGCTCAGTTGGTAGAGCGCCGGACTGTTAATCCGTAGGTCCCTGGTTCGAGCCCAGGTCGAGGAGCCAACAAACATGAGAGTCAGCAGGTAAGCGCCTGCTGACTTTTTTGCTTTCTGGGGCCGGCCGGTGCCAGTCTGGTGCCAGTTCTTCGGCGGTTGGTGCTGCTGCTACGCGGCCAGTCAGGACTGTCGTGATGGCGCGACACCGGCGCGCCTGCCGCTTCCAGATCTGGGGCGCGACCACTAAGCATGGGTCAGGATCATGGCCGACTTGGCGATGGCTGAGTGAAACAGATCCCCGCGGCAACCTAGATCAAGCCCGACGGTATGCCGGCAATGCAGCGGTTGCCGCCGGCGGGCGAACTCACGCTGACTGGCACCAAGCGGTCGCTGGGGGTCGCGACCGGCAGAGGCTTAAATGGCAGCTGTACGAGGACTGCGGCCATTGCACTCCGGCGTTGTGGCTCGCGGCGCGCCGACCGCTTCCCCTCTGCTTGGACTAACGGTGTCGACCCTCAGCGGTCTGCCGAAGTCTCAGGTGGCTGGCCCGATCGCTGACGCCTGGGCTGGCAACTAAAGGAGGTCGGACCGAATTAAATCTTCGGCGATATGGCCCGCGAACGTTGGTGGACGCACCGCACAAGGACCCGCGCCGCGCGCAGCGCGATGCTGAGCCTGGCACCAACGACAACCGGCCGCGCCACCGCCATCGCGCTGATCCATGTCTGGGCCGGTTTCGCCAGATGTCTTGGGCGTGTAGGGGGCAGGCAAATTCCACCATGCGGCGGGCGTAGCCCATCCCGTTGTTGTACTCGGCTTAAACCTTCAACATGGTGCCGTCGGCGACCTAGGTAGGCCTGCTCTATCAATGGGGTGGGCTGTTGTTCTTGCTCACAGACTCGACCGCGATGTTGATCACCTGCTGGCTGACCACCTTGGCGTTGGAGGTGAAGATGCCGGGCAGGCCAGTCAAAGCTCCGCCCGACGAAAGCGTAAGCCTCGTGCTCGTTGCGGCTGGGGATTGCATCCTGAAGCCAACGTTGCGCCCGGAACCCGACGAGACGCTCGGCGTCGTGGTCTGCAGCGAAGCGGCCCGGCCCTGGTGTATGCGCGCAAACGCGATTGCCGCATCCGACGAGTCCTCGGACAAATCGTCCGCCTGAGGATCAACTGGCTCTGAACCGATCGAACCCGGACAACACCGCCGCCACGAGCACGGCCGCCACCAACCCGGCGAACGGATGCGGCAGCGATGCGAAGTTAGGCACGACGAGGATCAGGTGCCGCAGGCCCCAGCTGTACAGCAGCCCCGCGCAGCGCACATAGACCGTACCGGCAGGCATCCAAAGTTGCCGCGCTTCGGACTCGATCAGGATGCCGCAGATGAAGCCGGCATGGATGTAGAGCGCGCAATGTCTGGCAGGCGGCGTGAATGGGCACATCGAAAAGCCGGTCGAGCCGAACGTGCTCGACGCGACTTTGCTGCAATGGCTGCGCCCCGCGCAGTCGGTGGACCCGGCGCGTTGAGGCGTGGGCTGCAGCGGCAGCCGCTGGCGTCAGGGCTGGGCTTAGCGTTTCGATCGCGCTAGGCGCGGCTGTTGCCGCAGCGGCGTCGGACCCAGGGCGCATCATCGAAACATGAGCATCCGCCATCTCGATTCCTTGTTCGACCCGGCCTCGGTGGCTGTCTTCGGCGCCTCGCTGCGGCCCGGCAGCGTGGGCGGCACGGTCTGGCACAACCTGCATACCGGCGCCTACGCCGACACCCACGCCGGCGCGCTGTGGCCCGTCAACCCCAAATACGGCTCCCTGGGCGCAGCGCCGTGCTACGCCGATGCCGCCGCTTTGCCAGCCACGCCCGAGCTGGCGGTGATTTGCACACCTCCGACCACGGTCCCGGCGCTGATCGCGGCGCTGGGCGCACGAGGCACCCACGCCGCGGTGGTTTTGACCGCCGGCCTCAGCCCGATGCAGAAGCAGGCTATGTTGAACGCGGCCCGAGCGAACCTGCTGCGCATCCTGGGGCCCAACTGCCTTGGCCTGCTGTCGCCGCACATCGGGCTCAACGCCAGCTTCGCGCATGTGGACGCGGCACCGGGGCAACTGGCC
>JBBSPW010000147.1:0-8714 GCA_038258365.1 Burkholderiales bacterium
CGACCCGCAGCCGCCGACGACGAGGCCCTGACGCACCTGTTGGCGGTGCGCCTGTGCTGGGAAGCACTGCTGGCCGACGCCAGCCTGCCGCTGGCCGACTGGCGCAGCGGGTGGGCGGGACTGGCGGGCCGGCGCGAGGCCCTGCGCCGCGGTCAGTTGGTCGACTGGATCCTGCAGTCGGCGCTGGAATTCGGCCATCAGCGGCAGGTGGTTGCCGGCTTGCGCTCGGCTGCCGCAGCGGCACAGCGTCAAGCGGCAGCCAAACTGCTACCGGCGGTGCGACCAGCGGTGCAGGCGGTGTTCTGCATCGATGTGCGCTCCGAGGTCTTTCGGCGGGCGCTGGAAACCGTGGCCGGCCCGGCTGTGCACACCCGCGGCTTTGCCGGGTTCTTCGGCCTGCCGATCGCCTACACCCCGCTGGGCGGCGCCAGCGCGCGGCCGCAGTTGCCGGGCTTGTTGAGCCCCGCGCTGCAGGTCAGCGATGCCGCGCCGCCCGGCGATGCGGCCACCCCGGCTGGATCGCAGTCGTTGGGCCAGGTGCTGGCTGCGCGGCGCCGCGCCTTGGGGTGGTCGGCTCTTTGGCACGACTTTCGCCACACCCCGGCATCGATCTTCAGCTTCGTCGAATCGATCGGCCTGGGCTATGGCGGCAAGCTGCTGATGGACAGCCTGCGCACGGCGCGCGGCTCGGCACCTCCTCAAGCGGCCGGCAGGGATCCTGCCGTGGGTCCGCGTTTTCAACCGGGCGACCTGGACGCCGATGCAGCGGCTTCGATGGCCCACGGCATCCTCACCGCGATCGGACTGGTCGATGGCTTCGCCCCGCTGGTGCTGCTGGTCGGCCACGGCAGCCAGACCACCAACAACCCGCATGCCGCCGGGCTGGACTGCGGCGCCTGCGGGGGCCAGACCGGCGAGGTCAATGCCCGCGTGCTCAGCGATCTGCTGAACCGCGCGGGCATTCGCCGTGCGTTGGCCGAGAAGGGTATCCAGGTGCCCGACAGCACGCGGTTCGTGGCCGCGTTGCACAACACCACCACCGACGAGGTGCAACTGTTCGACACCGCCGACACGGCACCGGCAGCGCTCGGCATGGCGGGCAGCGCGCGGAACAACGCCCTCGCGCAGATGCAGGGCTGGCTTGTGGAGGCCGGTGCTGAGGCCCGCGCCGAACGTGCCGGCGCGCTCGGGCTCAACGGCCACGGCGATGCCCCGCAACTGGCCACTGCGATGCGGCAGCGCGCCAATGACTGGTCGCAGGTGCGTCCGGAGTGGGGGCTGGTCGACAACGCGATGCTGATCGTTGCGCCCCGCGCGCGCAGCCGGGGCGTCCATTTGCAAGGACGCAGCTTCTTGCACGACTACGACTGGCAGGCGGACCCCGACTCGTCGGTGCTGACCCTCATCATGACGGCACCGATGGTGGTGACGAACTGGATCAACCTGCAGTACCACGCGTCGGCACTGGACAACCGGCGCTACGGCAGCGGCGACAAGGTGCTGCACAACGTGGTCGGCCACGGGGTCGGTGTGTTCGAGGGCAACGGAGGCGATCTGCGCATCGGCTTGCCGATGCAGTCGCTGCATGACGGGCAGCAGTGGCGCCACACGCCCTTGCGGCTGTCGGTCCTGATCGAGGCGCCGCGCCAGAAGATCGAAGCGGTCATGGCGCAGCAGACGGTGGTGCGGCAACTGGTGGGCAACGGCTGGCTGCATCTGCTGCGCACCGAGGCGCCGTCCGCAAAAAGCCAGGGCGCTGAAGCAGCCCCTGGCTTGGTGGTCGAACGCTGGTTGCCCGCAGGCAGCCGCTGGGACCCGGTCGACAGCGCAGGGCTGCCGGCCGGCGATTGACTGAAACGCGGACCCGAAGTCCGACCCGACGCCGGATCAGCGAGCCCGCATGCGCAGCGCAAGTCCGGCCAGACCCAAACCCATCAGCACGACGGTCATGGGCTCCGGAACCGGTGCGTAGATCAGCGAGCCTGAGAAGCCACGCGACGTGAAGAACGAGCCGCCGGTGGTGAAGGGTGCGGTTCGAGCGTCGCCGGTGACCAGGGTGAGGAACGAATCGGAGAAGGTTTGCAGCGGTGCGGCACCGGTTCCGAAGTAACGGGGACCCGCGCCGGTGAACACCAGCGCGATGCCCGTGAGTTGGCCGCTCGCGAGAGAAATATCGGGGATGTCGACTGGCAGCGACTCTCCGTTGAGGAGTCCGCCTTGCACGGCAGCCGCGCTGCCCAGCAAGGTCCAGCCTGCCGACGAACTGCCGGCACCGCCGGACACAGGGCCGCCCAGGGCAGTGCCGGCGCGCGTGTAGACATCGATGCCGAAAGCCGCGGAAGCGGCTGCGCTGCTGAACGTGGTGAGTGAGGTGACGGTCAGGTCGGTGCCTGTGGCGGTCAGGTCGAAAAAGATGCCCCAGTTGGCGGAGCCGCCATTGTTGGCGGTGGCATTGCCGGCCAGGGTCTGCGCGAATGCAGGAGCGCTTGACAACACGACGGCAGCGCTGGCGCCGGCGAGCAGAGTCTTGATCAGTTTCATGGTCGGGTGCTCCTGGAGGGTTGGGCTTTGCGGGCGCTGCCGCAGGAGCCACGTGAAGGGATTACAAACTGACCTTAGCCAGCGCAGCGGTCGCCAACAACCCACTTGAACAGGGGGGTACCCTTCCGGCACCGTTTGCAAGGCGGTATCGCCAGTTCAAGGTTGGCCGAAGCGCCACACATAAGCCGCCTCGATCACCGGCGACGAGAGCCCACCCTCGAAGGCGCGCAAGGCGCCTGCACCGATGCGCCACTGGCTACCGGCGTCCGCGCTCCACCCTGCCCACAGCAGGGCCTGCGCCAGCGCGCCGCTGCGGGTGTCGACCCCGCCTCCGCCCGATGCGCCCAGCAGCGCCTCGGCGCCGGCTTGCCAGCCCCGCACCGGTGCCGCGCTGGCCATCCCGACACCGACCAGGCCGATGCCATAGGCGCCTGCACCACCGGCAAAGGCGGTATGGGCCTGCGCGCTGAGGTACAGGTTGGGCGACAGGTAGCGGTTGACCTTCAGCCCCAGGGTCGAGAGCGACCGGGTCGATCCATCGATCCGTTGCACGCCGCTGTGATGCTGCAAAGACACCATCCATTCGGATCGCTGCGCCACCCGTGTGTCTGCAACAGGGCTGCTGGCATCGGCTGCGCCGGCAGGCTCCAGCGCCAGCGACAGCCACCCCTGCGCGGTCGGCGCGCGCAAGGCACTGTCCAGCGCCTTCAACACACCCACCTCGAGCCCCGCGGACAGCCGGGATGTGGCCTGCCAGGACACGCCGATGGCGCCTTTGGCGATCGGCCCACCGCCCGTGGGCACCGCGCCGCCGCCACCCAGTCCCAGCGCGGCGCGGGCGTTGATGCGCAACGATGGCGCGCTGCCGGGCAGTGGGGCAAAACCCCACCCGCCGCTGCCGAGGATTTCCATGTAGCCGGCCGCGCCCCCGGACGCGGCGGCCGCCAGTTCCAGACCCCAGTAGCCGCCGGCATCGAAGCCCGTGGGCGCACCCGTGCCGATGCCGAGCCGTCGCTCCAGCCGGGCGCCGATCAAGCCGATGCGTCGATTCGGCTGGTCGCGAAAACGCAGGTCGTAAGCACCCGCGGTGCCGAGCACGCGGTCGAAGCCGACGCCGGACCGCCAACCGGCATCCGTGGCCTGCCCGATGTCGGTGGCATTCGCATGCCGGAATCGCCCATCCCAGGCCAGCACCACGCCGAACTGGTTGCTGTCGATGTCGCCGCTCGGAAACCGCAGCTTGGACAGCGACAGCCCCGCCTGCCAGCCGCCGAAGTCCTGCATCAGCGTCAGCGCCGGCCGCAACATCAGGCCGCCACCGACGGGTGCCGCCGCACCGCCGCCGCCACCCGCGAACAGGCCTGCCGCCACCTGCGTGCGGCCGAACACAAAGCGCCGCTGCAATTCGACCCCGCCCACGAACCAGCCACCGCGCTCGCCGCTGGCCGCGCCATAGGCTGCCGGCCCGACCCACCACCCCGGGGCGGCCTGCAGCAGCAGGGTGCCGCCGACCAGACCCATGCGCTCGCCGCCGGGAAGATCGACCGACTCGAAGCCGAGCCGCATGGACATCGGCACCTCGGTGGGCGACAGCTTCAGCGGCTGCGCCTGAGCTGGCGCCAGCGTTAGCGCCAGCGCAGCGGGCATTGCGACGGCAGCGGCGATCCGTGACGACGAAAGCTTCACCGTCATCTTCTGCAACTGCCGAGCCACCTACTTGGTGCCGAAGAGGCGGTCGCCTGCATCACCGAGCCCCGGCACGATGTAGCCATGCTCGTTCAACTGGCGGTCGATGGCGGCGGTGTAGACCGGCACGTCGGGGTGGTGGGCGTGGAAGTTCTTCAGCCCTTCGGGCGCCGCCAGCAGGCTCACGAAGCGGATCGAGCGCGGCCTGGATTCCTTCAGCCGGTCCACCGCCGCCACCGCGGAGTTGCCGGTGGCCAGCATCGGGTCGAGCACGATGGCATCGCGTTCGTGCATGTCCTGCGGCATCTTGTAGTAGTACTCCACTGCCACCAGCGTTTTCGGATCGCGGTACAGACCCACATGGCCCACGCGTGCGCCAGGCACCACTTCCAGCATGCCGTCCAGAAAGCCGCTGCCAGCGCGCATGATGACCACGAACACGGTCTTCTTGCCATCGATCACCGGCGACTGCATGGTTTCCAGCGGCGTCCGGATCTCGATCATCTGGGTCGGCATCTCGCGCGTGACCTCGTAGGCCATCAGCATGCTGATCTCGTGCAGCAGGCGGCGGAAGTTGCTGGTGCTGCGGTCGGCTTCGCGCATCAGGGTCAGCTTGTGCTGCACCAGCGGGTGGTCGATGAGGTGGACGGTGGGTGGGGTGGTCATCATGGGGATTGCGGCTGCGGTGGTGCCAGTCTTGGGCAGGTGGTGTCGCAGATGAAAAGCCGGGCAGCTCCTAAAACACCGTCCCGTCACTGTCGATCCGCAGCGGCGGCACCCCATCGGCGCGCTTCTCGGCCGCGATTGCGCGCCCCGCGGCCCAGGTGCCGCCTTCCAGGATGCAGGCCAGCGGCAGTTGCTCGGCTGTGCGCTCCAGACGCTCTCGCACCAGCACCGCCAACTCGTCCAGCAGCGCCACGGTCAAGGCGCGCCACTCGACGATCGCATCGTCCTGCGGCTTCCAGGTCTTGGTCAGCATGCGCGGGTTGCGCGGGACGATCACGCCGGAGTCGATCAGCAAACCGCCGTTGCGGTACTCGGCCAATCCCGTCAGCGCTTCCAACCCGGTGACTTCGATGCCGGCCCACTGCAGCGGCTCCAGCAACGAATAGGTCAACCACTGGCTGAGCTTGTGAAAGGGCACCCAGCCGGCGGTGGTCGCGTCGCGCTCGCGACCCACGACCGCGGCTGCAGCCTTGCCGATGCCTTCACCGGCCCACAGGTGCGGCCAGACATCGCCGGCCAGCAGGCTTTGCACGCGGCTGCCGCTGGTCCAGATCGGGGCCAGCAGCCGCAGCACCTGGTCCAGCAATTCGGTGGCGCTGACACTGCTGCGCGTGCCGCTGGCCGTGACGCGGTCGAACAGCAAACCGGGTCTGGCCGGCAGGCCGCTGCCGGCGGCGGCTTCTTTGAGCGCCGCACCCAGGCGCTGCAGCAAGCCGACCCGGCCTTCAAGTCCGACCAGCGGGTTGGCCGGGCTCGCCTGAAACAGCGGCCGCAAGGTGGCCAGGTCGATCCGTTCCAGCGCTGCCGCATCGGCCCGCAACGGGGATGCGCTGTCGTCTGAAAACGCGCCCTGCATGAACGCGTTGAAGCAGGCCACCCCCAGACCCTCGGAGCGCCTGAAGGTGCGCGCCTCGGGGCTGGACTCGGCGCTGCCCGGCTCGCGATGGGTGCCGTCGATGTAGTGCCAGCCACCGCCGGCACCGGCGTCCAACAGCACGGCCACGACGGTCAGGTCGATGCGCACGCGTGCGGCTTCGGCCGCGTCGCAACCCGCCAGCCGCGCGTCCAGCTGCGCCTTGCGGTCGACGCCACCGGCCTCGAAATGGCGCCAGCGGCTGTGGGTCGGAATCTGCAGGTCCGGAAAGCGCTCGCGCGTCAGCCGGGCCACCCGGTCGGCGGTGGCCGGCAAGGCGCTGCGGTCCACCGTGAAATGGCCGCTGACGTTGTTTTCGACCGCGGCCAGGATCGCGTTGCAGCGCGCGCGAATCGTGCCGGGGTCGAACAGCGGCGCCAGCGGGTGGCGTGAAACGAATGCGGGCAGGGTGAGGGTGGGGGTCAAGTCGGCCTTTGAGTGAGTCGTTTGAAGCGTGGGAGATCGGTGGCGCAGCGCTGCAGCGGTTTCAGTCCAGTGCCCGCCCCTGCACCAGCGACAGTTCGGCAGCGGTCGGTACCAGGCCGTCGGTGAAGTAGCCGGCGGCGATCTTGGCTTCGATCTCCACATGGGCATCGGCGGGCACCAGCGCATCGGGAATTTTGACGCGTTCGCCGACCGTGATGCCGCTGTGGGTGATGGCGTCGAACTTGTCGTTGCTCATGCTCACGAGCCGGTGGATGCGCTGGATGCCGAGCCAGTGCAGCACATCGGGCATCAGCTCCTGAAAGCGCATGTCCTGCACCCCGGCCACGCACTCGGTGCGCAGGAAGTAAGTGTCGGCGCGGTCGCCGCCCAGCTGGCGCTTCCTGGCGTTGTAGACCAGGAACTTGGTGACCTCGCCCAAGGCGCGGCCTTCCTTGCGGCTGTAGGCGATCAGGCCCACACCGCCTTCTTGCGCGCCGCGGATGCATTCCTCGATTGCATGGGTCAGGTAGGGCCGGCAGGTGCAGATGTCGGAGCCGAATACATCCGAGCCGTTGCATTCGTCGTGCACCCGCGCGGTCAGCGTCACGCTCGGATCCGCCAGATCGTGCAGGCTGCCGAAGACATACAGCGTTTGCCCGCCCACCGGTGGCAGAAACACTTCCAGGTCGCTGCGCGTGACCAACTCCGGGAACATGCCGCCGGTTTCTTCGAACAAGGCGCGCCGCAGATCGGCTTCCGCCACCTTGAAGCGCGCGGCCACACCGGGCAGCCACCACACCGGCTCCAGCGCGATCTTGGTCACCATCGCCGAACCATCGGCCTTCAGGATGCGGCCGTCGACCGCCAGGCGCTGGAAGGCGATCGCTTGCCGCACCTCGGGCAGGTGGATGTGCGCTTGCGTCACCGCAATCGTCGGCCGGATGTCGAAGCCGGTTGCCAGGTGGTCGGCGAACACGCTCTGCACACTGGCGCCCCAGGGGTCGATCGAGACGATCTTCTGCGGGTCGGCCCACTGCGGGTGCGGACCGACCGGGTGGGTAGGTGCGGTGTCGGTCAGGTCGGCGCGGTGGCCGCGCGGCAGGTTGCCGGCCGCCACCGCCAAGGCGCGGTAGACCCCGTAGCTGCCGCTGTGGCTGCCGATCACATTGCGTTGCGAGCGGTTGGCGGTGCTGCCCACCACCGGGCCGCGCAGCAGCGGGTCGGCCATGCCCCATTGCAGCGGCAGCGCGCCGATGGCGCCCTGCCCGGGGTGCGAGGTCAGGCGGATGTGGCTGCGTTTCGGATCGGGGTTGGGCATGGAATCGGATCGAGGGCTCAGAGCCGGTGTTCGGGTCGGTGCAGGCCGGGAGACCGCACCGGTGGGGCGCTGAAGATACGCCATCGCAGGCGGCAATGGTGGATCGGGGGTCGGCGCCCGGCTCCGGGTGTTCAGGCGCAGGGCCTCAGCCCATCAATTCGGGGTGCAGCCAGGCCCGCGCCGGCGCCTGGAAAGGCACAACCTCACCTCGTGGACCAACACCGTGGCGCATCCTGCGCAGGCCCGGCCCGGAGCACCGACGCAGCCGATGGCAGCTGCGTCACATCATTTCATTGAGCAGGTAGTAGGCGTTGTCCTTCAACTTGTGCCACATCCCGCGCTTGCGCCAGGTTTCCAGTTCGATCTCGGTGCAATGGGGTGCGTACTTGTCGAATACCGCGTCGAGCCGGGCCGCGGTGGCCGCGTCGGAGATGCCCAGCACGATTTCGTCGTTGGTCTCGAACGAACGGTCGTCGAAGTTGCTCGATCCGATGGCACTCCACACGCCGTCGATCGTCATCACCTTCTGGTGCAACAGCGTGTGCGGGTACTCGAACAAGCGCACCCCGCAGCGCAGCAACTTCTCGAAGTTGCGGTGCCCGGCATGCTGCACCATCGGGTTGTCCGAGCCCCCGGTGGACGGCATCATCACCCGCACGTCGACCCCGCGCGCCACCGCGCGGCCGAAGGCATCGATCGCCTCCGGCTCGGGAATGAAGTACGGGTTCTGGATGCGGATCGACTTGCGCGCCATGCAGATGGCGGTGTGGTGCAGCAGCTTGACCGCCGGTGCCGAACCTTCGGGTTTCAGATAGGCGGCAAAAATCGACACATCGCCGGCCGGTTGCAGGGCCGGGAAGACATCGTCGCCGACGAACACCTCGCCGGTGTTGCCGGTCCAGTTCTCGCTGAAGGCGGCTTGCACGCTGTTGACGATCGGGCCGTGCAGGTGAACGCTGAGATCGGCGTAGTGCTGGTGGTCCTGCGCGTCGCCGAGCCACGCGTCCACGATGCAATGGCCGCCGACGAAGGCTTCGCGACCGTCGATCACGCACAGCTTGCGGTGGTCGCGGTCGTTCATCACGCCCAGATGGCGAATGGCCC
>JBBSPW010000148.1:0-8674 GCA_038258365.1 Burkholderiales bacterium
AGATAGTCCGCCCACGCCTGCATCATCTTGCGGCGCTGATCGACGAACTCGGTGCGGTTGTAGGCGCGGCCGAGGTTATCGCGTACGGAGTGCGCCAACTGCGCCTCGATCACGTCCGGATCGAAGCCGAGCCGCTCCTGAAGCATCGTCCTCGCGGTGGCGCGGAACCCGTGGCCCGTCACTTCGTCGGCCGAGAAGCCCATGGCGCGAAGCGCTGCGTTGACGGTGTTCTCGCTCATCGCGCGGTGGTGATGACGTTCACCGCGGAAGACCATCGTGCCATTTCCGGTCAACGCGTGCAGCTCGCGCAGCACGACCACCGCTTGCTTTGGCAGCGGCACGAGGTGAGGCGCGCCATGCAGTTTCAGCCGTTGTTCGCGCTTCATCCGCACGGCCGGCACGGTCCACAGGGCCCCATCCAGGTCGATCTCGCTCCACTCGCCAAAACGCAACTCACCGGGGCGCAGCAGCAGCATCGGCGCCAGCTTCAGAGCCGCTCGCACGACAGGCGTCGCCGCGTAATGGTCGATCGCGCGCAAGAGCTCGCCGAAGCGCTTGGGCTCGGTGATCGCCGCGAAGTGCTTGACGTTCGGCTGCCGCAGTGCGCCCTTCAGGTCGCGCGCCGGATTGCTTGTCGCATGGCCCGTTGCGACGGCGTAGCGCAGCACCTGGCTCGAGTCCTGCAGCGCACGGTGGGCCGTCTCGATGACGCCGCGAGCCTCGATGCGGCGCATCACCTCCAACAGTAGGGGCGCCGTGACCTGCGCCACCGGGACTTTGCCGATCCACGGGAAGACGTCGGCCTCCAGACGCGCGATGATCTTGTCGCTGTAGCTTTTCGCCCAGCTGTCGCGCTTCACGGCAAACCACTCGCGCGCGATGGCCTCGAACGAATCCAGCGGCGGCAGACCCTGCGACTCCCGCTCTTGCGCCTCCCGCGCCTGCACATAGGAGGCCTTTTCTGTCCTGCGCTTCTGGCTCGGGTCGATGCCTTCGGCCAGCAGATGCCTCGTTGCATCTGCCTTGCGGCGAGCGATGGCCAGCGTGGTGTCGGGGTAGGTGCCCAGCGAAATCATGTTGCGCTTGCCGCCGAATCGGTAGTCGAAACGCCAGCCATGCGCCCCGCCTTTGACGAACAGAAGCAGAAAGAGTCCGCCGCCGTCGCTGAGGCGCGAGCGTGGATCGCCGGGCTTGATGGCCCGGATGGTCGTGTCAGAGGGGATCAGGCTGCGCGGCATGGAGTAACTTTCCGGCTTCGCACCCGGGTCAGTGCGAGTTACTGCCAAAGTTACTCCAAGTTCTGGAAGAACTCCAGGGATCAGTTGAAACCGCCTGAGACGAAAAAAAGCCCTAGAGCGTTGATTCTCTAGGGCTTTTCGGACTTCCTGGGACCTCTTGGGATTCCCTGAAACGACATCTTGGTGGCCTGGGGCGGAATCGAACCACCGACACGCGGATTTTCAATCCGCTGCTCTACCAACTGAGCTACCAGGCCAAGCCTTCAATTATATGACGGCCAAGTTGGCCGTAGCGCACCACTACCGCCCCCACCGGCTCAGCCGATCCCACCCCGTTTGTTGCGCGACAAGTCCACACCCAGCTGCTTCAGCTTGCGGTACAGGTGGGTGCGTTCCAGGCCGGTCTTCTCGGCCACCCGCGTCATCGAGCCGCCTTCCTTGGCCAGGTGGAACTCGAAGTAGCTCTTCTCGAAGGCATCGCGTGCTTCGCGCAGCGGCCGGTCCAGATCGAAGCTCTGCTCTCCGCGCGGGCCGGGGCTCACCGGGGACAGGGCAACACCCAGCATGCCAGTCGCCATCGGCAAGCGCTGATCATTCAACGTTGTCGTTTCGTGGCCCCGCATCGGGTACAGGCCCTCCGCCAGGCGCTGGGTCGGCTTGGCCAGCGCTTGCTCCACCGCGCGCAGGAGCTTCTGCAACGTGATCGGCTTTTCCAGGAAAGCGGTGGCGCCGAACTTGGTGGCTTCGACCGCGGTGTCGATGGTGCCGTGCCCGCTCATCATGATCACCGGCATCGACAGCTGCCCACCCACCGACCATTCCTTCAGCAGCGTGACGCCGTCGACATCGGGCATCCAGATGTCCAGCAGCACCAGGTCCGGACGCAGCAACTCGCGCACCTGGCGCGCTTGCGCAGCGTCTTCCGCCAGCTCGACGGTGTGTCCCTCGTCGCTCAGGATCTCCGAGAGCAGGGCTCGAATGCCAAGCTCGTCATCGACTACCAGGATCGTTGCCATTCAGTCCGTTGTGTCCTCGTCTGGTGCATTGCGCGGCTGCAACCTTAACCTCAACGCTCACCCGGCGGTTTCGCCAGGAGCCGTGACCGCGGTGTCGACACCGTCTGACGGGCGGATTTCTCTTGCGTGGGGCAACTTGGAAAATGATAGCGAAACACGCGCGCCGGTTACCGGGCCTTCGTCTGCATTGCCGCCGCCGCGCAGGTTGACGATGCTCATTCGCGCGGCATGTTCGTCGGCGATCTTCTTCACCACCGCCAAGCCGAGTCCGGTGCCTTTGGCTTTGGTGGTGACATAGGGCTCGAAGGCGCGTTTGAGCACCCCTTCGGCAAAGCCGGGGCCGTTGTCCAGCACCGTCAGGCGCACCGCGCGCAGGCTCCCGCTGTCGCTGCGCGCGCAGGACGTGACCAGTTCCACATGGCCGCCCTCGCGGTCGGCCACCGCGTCCAGGGCGTTTTGCACCAGGTTGTGGATGACCTGCCGCAACTGCGTCGCATCGCCCAGGATCGGCGGCAGGTCGGGGTCGGCGCGAAGCTGCAGCGTTCCGCGGTCGTGCGCTGCGCCATACAGCGTCATCAGCTCGCCTGCCAGCTCGTTCAGGTCCAGCGGCTTCATCACCGCAGCCGGCAGCCGCGCGTAGTCGCGGAATTCGTTGACCAGTGTTTGCATCGCCTGCACCTGGTTGACGATGGTGGCCACCGACTTCACCAGCAGCGCTTGGTCGGCGCCCTCCAGGCGCGCTTGCAATCGGTGCTGCATGCGTTCGGCCGACAGCTGGATGGGGGTCAGCGGGTTCTTGATCTCGTGCGCCAGGCGCCGCGCCACCTCGGCCCAGGCCTGCGAGCGCTGGCCCGACACCACCTCGGTGATGTCGTCGAACACCAGCAGCCGTGACCCCCCTGGCAGCAGGGCGCCGCGCACCAGCAATTGAAGGGTGTGGCCGTCGCCGCGCTTCAGTTCGAAGGATTCCTGCCAGTCGTCGCGCTCGCCGATTTCGGGCTTGACCTGCAGCAGCTCGAAACGCTGATCAACCGAGGCCGAGAAATCGGCCAGTTCGGGCAACTCGGCCAGCCGACGGCCGCGCCAGGCCGACAGCGGCCGCTGCAGGATGCGGGTGGCACCCGGGTTGACGGTGTCGATGGCGCCCTCGGGGTCGAACACCACCACGCCGGATGTCAGCGTGTCCATGATCGTTTGCAGGCGGGTGCGGGCGCCTTCCAGCTGCAGCATGCCGCGCTGCACCGCTTCGCGCGCTTCGGCCACCTGGGCGGTCATGGCGGCAAAGCTGCGTGTCAGGCCGCCCAGCTCGTCGTTGCTCTTGAACACCGGTTTGACAGTGAGGTCGCCTTCGGCCACCTGGCGCACGCCATCGGCCAGCAGCAGCAGCGGCCGCGCCAATTGGTTGCCGAGCACGATCGCCAGCAGCACCGCGGCAAACACCGCCAGGATCAGTGCCAGCGTCAATGTGCCGATGTACATGCGCCGCAGTGCGTCCCGGGCCAGCGCGCGCTGCTGGTATTCGCTGTAAGCCGCCTGCACTGCCAGCGCATTGGCCGCCAGGGCACGCGGCATCGGCTGCACCACCATCAGCAAGCGCTCGTCGACCGTGGCCAGCTCGATCTGGGTTCGCGGCAGCAACGCCAGCGCGCGCACCCGCGGTCCGGTGCTGCCCGCGGCCAGAGATTCATCGTCAAGTCCCTCGACCTGGCTCGCAGCGCCCAACAGCCGGGCTTGCCGCAACAGGGTTTGCGAAGGTCGTTCGGGTCGGCCGGCTGCGGCGCCGCCGCCGGCCATCAGCAGCACCTGACCGCTGGCACCGACCACGGTGACCTCGCTGGCGCCGAGTTGTTCGCGCAGCCGTTCCAGCAACAGCGGGTCGCCGGCGACACTGGCATCGGTGAAACGTTCGGCTGCAAGCCGGGTCTTGCGTTGCAGGTCGGTGGACAGCGCTTCCAGCGTGCCTTTGCCCAGCGCCAGCCCGGCGTCCAGCGCACCGGCCACGCGCACGTCGAACCAGGCCTCGATGCTGCGCGAGGCGAACTGGTAGGACACGGTGTAGATCACGAGCCCGGGCAGCACGCCGACCAGGGCAAAGATGCCCGCCAGCTTCAACAGCAGACGGCTGCCGAACTTGCCGCGCCGCAGCCGCGCGGCCAGGCGGAAGGCGACGACCACCAGCACCAGTGCCAGCAGCGCCGCAACCGCCACGTTGATGTTGAAGAGCCAGACGAAGTTGCGCTCGTACAGGCCGCTGTCCTGGCTGCTGAACGACAGCACGAAGGCCAGCACCATCGCCATGCCCAACGCAGCGACGCTGCCGACGAACCAACCCCATCGGGCCGATTTCTTCATCGCAAAGGCTGCATCAGAAGCTCGGCCGGACGGCGCCCACTACAAGTCGACCTTCAGCACCCGCGATGCTTCCACTGCCCAGTCGCCTTGGCTGCCCAGTCCGAACTGCATCGGCCCGGGCAGTTGCGAGGTGTCCAGGCGAAAGCGGAAGTCGACGTAGTAGCTGCGGTCGGGGTCCAGCTGCGACAACTCCGCCAGGCGCCAGCCCGAACTGCGCGACACCACGGCCAGCGATTCGGCCAGCGTGGCGTGGGTCTGGTTCAGCCCCCCCAAGCCGACACGCCAGGTGTTGGTCAGCGGCTGATAGGCCACCCGCCACGACCGCGCGATGCGGGCTACGCGTTCATCGCGCCAGTACCAGCGGTTGCGCAGCAATTGCGCTTCGGCCACGAAGTACAGCGGCACCCCGCGGTGCAGGGCGTCGTCGACCGCGCGCGGCAGGTTGATGCGCACCGCGAATTCCAGATTCAGCGCACCGTCGGACCGATCGACCTGCAGCGTGGCCAGCTCGACCGGCTGCGTTTGCATCTGGCTTTGCAGCGGGGCCGTGGTTTGCAACGGTGGGGCTTGCAAGGGCAGGCTGGTGGCCGACGGCAACGCGCCGGATGCGGTGGGCACGGGCTGGGCGTGCGCCGCACCGCCAAGCCCGTCTCCCAACCCCGTCACTGCCAGGCTGAAGAGCCACACAGCCGCGACCGCGAAGCCGCGCCGCATCCGCAACGGGCCATTCAGGGGGTGGCGGCGGGACAGCGCAAGCATGGCTGGAAGGGTCGCGTTCCGGGTTCGGGTCCTGGGTGGGTTGGGGCCGATGGGGCGGCCGGCGAGAGGGGTGAATCGGTGGGCGTCGCAGCCTGTGAGCAGCAGGATCGGGGTCAGAGCTTGTGGAGCAGCGCGTAGAAAAACCCATCCTGAAGCATGGGTGCGCGACCGTGAATGCCCTGCGGGGCATTGTCGTGGCTGGCAAGCAGGTGCCCGGGCGACAGCGGGTCCAGGCTGGCCGTGCCGGGCGCCAGGCGTTGCAAAAACGCATCGATCTGTTGTTCACCTTCGGCTTTGAAGATCGAACAGGTGGCAAACAGCAGCCGTCCGCCGGGCGCCAGCAGCGGCCACAGGGCGTCCAGCATCTGCGCTTGCGTGCGTGCCAATGCGCCGATGTCGTCGGCACGGCGCAGCCAGCGCACGTCGGGGTGTCGGCGCACGATGCCCGACGCGGTGCAGGGCGCGTCGAGCAGGATCGCGTCGAAGGGGCGGCCGTCCCACCAGGCAGCGGGCTGGCGCGCATCACCTGCGCGCAGTTCGGCCGACAGCTTCAGCCGGTTCATCGTCTCCTGCACCTTCTGCAAGCGCAGTGGGTCGCTGTCCAGCGCCAGCAGGTCCAGATCGGCAAGCTCCAGCAGATGCGCGGTCTTGCCGCCGGGTGCGGCACAAGCGTCCAGCACGCGCAGCCGGCGGCCGCTGGGTGCGGCCAGGCCCGACAGCAGCAGCGGCGCCGCGCGCTGGGCGGCGGCGTCCTGCACCGAAAGCTCGCCTTCGGCAAAGCCCGGCAGCTGCAGCACCGGGCAGGGCTCGGCCAGCACAACCGTTTGCGAGGGGTGGGCGGTCTGCCCGCCCGGTGTCGGATCGGCAACGTCTTCCAGCAGGGTGGCGTGGCGCCCCGCTTCGGCCAGCCGTTGGACATAGGCGGCACCGCTGCCGCGCCGCTGGTTGATGCGCAAGGTCATCGGCGGCCGCTGGTTGGCTGCTGCCAACAGGGTTTGCCAGGCCTGCGGCCAGTCGTGGCGCACCCGCTCGATCCACCACAGCGGGTGGTTCCAGGCGCCCACCGGGGCATGCAGCACGGCTTCGGTGACAGCCGCACGTTCGCGTAGAAAGCGTCGCAGCACCGCGTTGATGAAGCCGGCTGCAGCGGGGGTGCGCAGCCGCGCCGCACCCACAGCCTGGTCGACCAAGGTGTGCTCGGCATAGGGCATGGCATCGGCCGGCCACAGCAGGGCCAACGCGGTCACGAGCAAAGCGTCGACGTTGGGCGGCGGGGTTTTCGGAGCCAGGCGAGCGCGGGTTTCGGTCGCGCTGCCCAGCCAGCGCAACGCATGAAAGCTCAGCGCCTGCACGCCTGGGCGGGCATCGGCCGGGCAGCGGGCCAGCACATCGGTCAGCGACTGCCCGCCACGGGGGTCCCGCACCGCTTGCACCGCATCGGCGGTGAGTTCCAGCAGGCGCGCCAGCGGCAGCGAGCCCTGGGCGGGGGGAGCGACCTGCAACTGCGGAACGGGCATGGGGGGAAGTCTATGCGTGGCCCGGCCGCCCCTGGCGACCCGACCCGACCCGCCTCCGCGCTGCGGCTGGCGCCGGGGAGGGACATGCGATCGGTTCCGCCGATATCGATTCCGTGCGCACAATCGGGTTTTCCTCAAAGCCGCTCTCGCGCACGTGCGCGACCGCCGACCCCGCCGAATGGCCCGATCTGTCGCAACCGTGACCCCTGCCGCCGAACGCATCTTCCGCACCGAGGAAGAACTTGCGGCGTTGCCCGCTTCCGAGCGCATCCGCTACCGCTTGGTCGATGCCAAGCGTCGCTACCACGCCAACGACAACATCTCGGCCTTCGTGCGCGAAGGCGAGACCGAGGAGTTGAAAGCCGAAGTGGCCGCCAAGATGCAGCAGGTGCTGCAAGCGCTGGTGATCGACACCGAAAGCGACCACAACACCCAGGACACTGCCAAGCGGGTGGCCAAGATGTACATCGACGAGGTCTTCCGTGGCCGTTTCGTGCCGATGCCGGCGGTCACCGAGTTTCCGAACATCGAGCGCCTGAACGAGTTGATGATCGTCGGCCCGATCACCGTGCGCAGCGCCTGCAGCCACCACATGTGCCCGATCCTCGGCCGGGTCTGGATCGGCCTGCTGCCGAACGAACACAGCAACCTGATCGGCTTGAGCAAGTACACCCGGATTGCCGACTGGATCATGAGCCGGCCGCAAATCCAGGAAGAAGCGGTGACGATGCTGGCGAACGAACTTCAAGAACGCGTGCGGCCCGACGGCTTGGCGATCGTGATGGAAGCCGACCACTTCTGCATGCACTGGCGCGGGGTCAAAGACACCGAGACTGCGATGGTCAACAGCGTGATGCGGGGTGCATTCCTCAAAGATGCGAACCTGCGGCGCGAGTTCCTGTCGTTGCTGCCCCGCCGCAACCAGGGCTGAAGGAGAAACAAGCGATGCTCGTCAGACTGCTCTATGCCAGCCGCGCTGTGTCCACGGTCGATCAGGACGAACTGCTGTCGATCCTGCGCCGCTCCAAGTCCAACAACCCGTCGCTCGGGGTGACCGGCGTGCTGTGTTTCAGCCAGGGCATCTTTCTGCAGGTGCTGGAAGGTGGGCGCAGCGGAGTCAACCGGCTCTACAACAAGATTGCAGCCGACCCGCGCCACACCGAGGTCGAATTGCTGACCTACGAAGAGATCGGCGAGCGTTGCTTCGCCGGATGGTCGATGGGACAGGTCAACATGTCGCGGCTGAACCCGGCGCTGCTGCTGAAGTATTCCGAGAAACCCACGCTCGATCCGTTTACGGTCAGCGGGCAGGTGTCGATGTCGCTGTTTCTCGAACTGATGGCCACCGCTTCGATCGTCGGTCAGAGCTGATCCCTGGCGGCCGCCGCCCTGGGGGTTTGTACCCTGGCCCTCCGTCTCGGTCGGGCATATATTGGTGGTTGCTTATATCCAGATGCATCCACCCAGTTGAACGATCGCCACCCGCCCGATGCCCCGTCGGATCGCCCCGGCCGCCTGCAGAAGGCGCCCGAAGGCTTTTTGGATCGCGATGCGATTCAGGCGGTCCGAGTCGAGGCGCGGGCCGGTCGGCGCGACTTTCTTCGCAACGCCTTCGCCGCGGCGGCGGCCACCGGGGGCGCCGGTGCTGCCCTGGCCCAGACGGCGAAAACAGCCGAGGGCGACCCGGCGATCCTGCAGTTGCCCGAGCACAGCAAGGGTCTGGTCAAGCCGGTGGTCACCGACGGCTACGGCCACCCGTCGAAGTACGAAGCCAACGTGCAGCGCCGCCAGA
>JBBSPW010000149.1:0-8625 GCA_038258365.1 Burkholderiales bacterium
CGAAAAGTACGCCAGGGCGATCGCACTGTCGGCCAGCACCATCGTCCAGAGAACCGTCGGCGACCAGGTCAGGCAGGTGCCGTGCGGCAGGAAGCCGCTGCGCCCGAGGAAGGATAAGAGGTCCATGAGGCGTTCTGCACGGCGGCACGCTGAGGGGCGAGGGTCGCCATTACAAACCGCTGTCGCTCGATGCCGCAAGTGGCGGCAGTGCCCGTGCTGTCAAACAGGTCTCGCGGCATGCAAGCCCCTGGTCAGCGAAGAAACGACTTCACCAAAGCGTCATAAGTGCTTCTCGCGCAACGAATTTCACGTTCGCCAAGCCTCTCAAAACCGAAATGTAAGTTGTTGATTTGATTGAGTTTTCGCGCGTTGCCGCCATTGACCCCGCATCCATCGCTCGGTTAAAGTGGTGGGAGAAAGTGGCAGTTTGTGGTGCTCTGGTGGGTGATAAGTCGTTTGGGTGGGTCGTTTGGCGGCGACGGGGGCGGTGGCGATGGTGTTTCGGGGTGGTCCGGTACTGACGGTGGATGCGAAGGGGCGGGTCACCGTGCCTGCGCGCCACCGCGATGTGCTGGTGGCCACCGTGGCCGGCCAGATGGTGGTCTGCAAGAACCCCGACGGCTGCCTGTCGTTGTATCCGCTGCCGGTCTGGGAGCAGTTCGAAGCCCACCTGATGAGCCAGACGCTGGAGTCCGATGCCTGGCGCCGCCTGTACATCGGCAGCGCCACCGAAGTCGAGATCGACAGTGCGTCGCGGGTGCTGATCCCGCCCGAGTTGCGGGCCTGGGCCGGGCTCGATCGCGAGGTCAAGTTCATGGGCGTGGGTCCGAACTTCGAATTGTGGGACACCGCCCGCTACAGCGAGCGCGAAGCCGCAACCATCGCCGCCGGCAGGCCCGAGGCGCTGCGCAACCTGGTGGTGCGGTGAACACGGGCGCTTCAACCGCTCTGTCGCACACCCCGGTGCTGCTGGCCGAAGCCGTCGATGCGCTCGTGACCGCGCCCGACGGCCTCTACATCGATGGCACCTTCGGCCGCGGTGGACATGCCCGCGCGCTGCTGGCGCGCCTGGGCGCAGGCGGCCGCCTGGTGGCTTTCGACAAGGACCCGCAAGCGATCGCCGATGCCGCGCGCATCGACGACGCCCGCTTCGCGATCTGCCACGAAAGCTATGCCGACATGGCCGCGCTGCTGGCCGACCGCGGCATCGGCGCCGGCCAGGTGCAGGGCGTGCTGCTGGACCTGGGCATCAGCAGCCCGCAAATCGACGACGGATCGCGCGGTTTCAGCTTTCGCTTCGATGCCCCGCTGGACATGCGCATGGACACCACCCGCGGCGAAACCGCGGCCGACTTCCTGGCTCGCGCCGATCAACGCGAGATCGCAGAGGTGATACGTGACTATGGCGAAGAACGGTTTGCTCAACCGATTGCAAAGGCGCTTGTGGCTCGCCGCGAGAACGGGAGTCCCATCACCCGCACCGGTGATCTATCCACGCTCGTGGCTGGCGTCGGCCGCACCCGCGAAAAGGGCCAGGACCCTGCAACGCGCACGTTTCAGGCTTTACGGATTCACGTCAATGCAGAGCTTGCGGCACTCGAACAAGGGCTGAAGGCGGCGCTGGCGCTGCTGGCACCGCATGGGCGGCTGGTGGTGATCAGCTTTCATTCGCTCGAAGACCGCATCGTCAAGACCTTCATCGCCAGCGAGAGCAAGGAGGTGGTGGACCGGCGCGTGCCGTTTGCCGATCCGCGCCCCCTGCGCCTGCGTGCGCTGGCGCGCATCAAGCCCGGTGTGGCCGAGGTCAGCGCCAACCCGCGCGCCCGCTCGGCAGTGATGCGGGTGGCCGAGCGCACCGAGGTTGCGGCATGACCCGGCTGAATCTCTTCCTGCTGGCGCTGTTGCTGGGCAGCAGCCTGGTGCTGGTGCGCACCGCCTACGAGTCGCGCCGTGTGTTCACCGCGCTGGACCAGGCGCGTCTGGAGCAAAAGCAACTGGACGCCGAGTACCGCCGCCTGGATGCCGAAGCGAAGGCGCAGGGCACCCACCTGCTGATCGAGCGCACCGCGCGCGAGCGGCTGAAGATGCGCACCGCCACGGCCGCCGTGACCCACTACACCCAGGACCGTCCTGCGTCGGAAGCGCGACCATGAGAGACCACCGATGAGCCGCAGCAACCACGCGCAGTCCGGCCCGCCCGTGCTGCGCAAACCCGCCCGAAAAGCGGCGCCGACACGGACGGCCATCCGCAGCGTCGACTACGCCACCAGCCCGTTGCTGGCGAGCCAGACCCCGCCCTGGCGCTCGCGCTTCGTGGTGGGGCTGGTGGGTTTGGCCTTCGCGGTGTTGCTGGGCCGCGCGGTGCAGGTGCAGATCGTCTCCAGCGGCTTTTACCAAGCGCAGGGCGAGAAGCGCTTTCTGCACCGCGAGCCGCTGCCGGCCAGCCGCGGCCGCATCCTGGACCGGAATGGCGAGCCGCTGGCGACCAGCATCGCCATGCCCACCGTCACGGTCGACATCAAGAACTTCGCTGCCGATGTCGCCGAGCGCAAGCAGCTGGCGTCGTGGCTGCAGATGACACCGGCCGAGCTGAACGCCCGCGTCGACAACGCAACGGGCACCGTCACCTTGCGCCGCCATGTCGAGGAACCCACCTGGGCGGCGATCAAGGCACTGAAGCTGAAAGGCGTGGCGCAGGTGCGCGAGTACCAGCGCCGCTACAGCGAAGGCGAAGCGCTGGCGCATGTGGTCGGCTTCACCGACATCGACGACCGCGGGCAGGAAGGCATCGAGCTCGGCTTCGAGAAACAACTGGTCGGCCGCGCAGGCGAGCGCACGGTGGTGCGCGACCGCTTCGGCCGCGTGATCGAAGACGCGGGCGAACCGGCGCTGCCGGTCAACGGCCAGGACATCACCCTTGCGATCGACAGCAAGGTGCAGTTCTTCGCCTGGCAGCGGGTGCGAGATGCGGTGCTGGAACACGGTGCCAAGGCCGGCAGCGTGGTGGTGCTGGATGTGCAGACCGGTGAGGTGCTGGCGCTGGCCAACTACCCGAGCTACGACCCGATGCACCGCAAGAAGCTCTCCGGCGAGCAGCTGCGCAACCGCGCGCTGACCGACATCTTCGAGCCCGGCTCGACGATGAAGCCTTTCACCGCTGCACTGGCGCTGGAAACCGGCCGCGTGACACCCGAAACCCGCATCGACACGTCGCCGGGCCGCATCACCCTCACCGGCTCGACCATCAGCGACAGCCACCCGCACGGGGTGCTGTCGGTGGCCGAGATCATCCAGAAATCCAGCAACGTCGGCACTGTCAAGATGGCGATGCAGATGCCTGCACAGCAGATGTGGGAGATGTACACCCGCATCGGCTTCGGCCAGAAGCCGCGCATCGACTTCCCGGGTGCGGTGACCGGTCGGCTGCGGCCCTGGAAGACCTGGCGCCCGGTCGAGCAGGCGACGATGAGCTATGGCTATGGGCTGTCGGCCAGCCTGTTTCAGCTGGCACGCGCCTACACCGTGTTCGCGCGCGATGGCGAGTTGATCCCGGTGACGATCCAGCGCCACGACGCGCCGGCGATCGGCGAGCGGGTGCTGTCGCCGAAGGTGGCGCAACAGGTGCGGGCGATGTTGCGCATGGCGGCCGGCCCCGGCGGCACAGCGCCCAAGGCGCAGGCGCTGGGGTACTCGGTGGGCGGCAAGACCGGCACCGCGCGCAAGCAGGTCGGCAAGAACTACACCAACACCTACCGCGCCTGGTTCGTCGGCTTGTCGCCGATCGACCGGCCGCGAATCGTGGTCGCGGTGATGGTCGACGAGCCCAGCAAGGGCAGCTACTTCGGTGGCGATGTGGCCGCGCCGGTGTTCAGCCAGGTGGTGTCGCGCACGTTGCAGTTGATGAATGTGACGCCCGACCTGGAAGTGCAGGCACAGGTTGCTGCGACTCCCGTTCCTGCGGAACGGGAGTCGTTCTGATGGGCCCCCAAGCTCGCTTTCGCTCGCTGCCCCCCGAGGGGGGGTGTTCGCCTGCGGCCCGGCAGAGCCGGTTCCGCGGCTCTGTTTGGTGGGTTCGCTGCGCTTCGCTCGCGCACTTTCGGCGATTGATGTGGAAATGAAACCGCTGCTTGTCGAGGCTGCAGATGCCGCCGCTTGGCTGGCTGCACGTGTCACCGGCACCTTGCACACCGACCACCGTGCGGTGGGGTCAGGTGATGGCTTCATCGCGTGGCCGGGGCAGCATGTCGATGCGCGGCGGTTCGTGCGGGCGGCGCTGGATGCGGGTGCGACGGCTTGTCTGGTCGAGGCCGATGGCGCTGAAGATTCGGGTGACTCGCGCGTCGCATCGGTGGCCGGTCTGCAATCGCAGATCGGCGCGATCGCATCGGGCTTTCACGGTCACCCGAGCCGCAAGTTGCGGGTGGTTGCTGTCACCGGCACCAACGGCAAGACCAGCACCGCCTGGTGGACCGCGCAGGCGCTGGGTGCGTTGGGTCAGCGCTGCGGGGTGGTGGGCACGCTCGGCATCGGCGAGCCGGGGCCGGTGGAAGCGTTGGAAGACAGCGGTTTGACCACGCCCGATGCGGTGCATCTGCAGCAGGCTTTGCGCGGTTTCGTCGACCGCGGCTATGCGGCCTGCGCACTCGAAGCCTCGTCGATCGGGCTGGTGCAGCAGCGGCTTTCGGGCACCCACATCGATGTGGCGCTGTTCAGCAACCTGTCGCGCGACCACCTGGATGTGCACGGCAGCATGGATGCATACCGCGAGGCCAAGCGCATGCTGTTCAGCTGGCCCGACTTGCGCGCAGCGGTGTTCAACATCGACGACCCGGTCGGTGCGGCGTTCGCAGACGAGCTGATGCTCGGGAATGCCGATGGTGCACTGCAGGTCTGGACCGTGTCGCGGCAAGGCGACGCGAGCTTGCGCGCCACCGGTCTGCGCATAGAGGATGGCGGGCTGGTGTTCGAGGTTCACGAAGCGATCGCTGTGGTCACGGTGAAGAGCGCGCTGGTCGGCGACTTCAACGCCGACAACCTGCTGCTGGTGATCGGCGCCTTGCGCGCTTCGGGCGTGTCGCTGTCCGATGCCGCGGTGGCGGTGTCGGCGTCGACCCCGGTGCCCGGCCGACTGCAGCGCATCGACGGCCGCGACCTGGTGGTGGTGGTCGACTACGCCCACACCCCGGATGCGTTGCAAAAGGCGCTGCAAGCGCTTCGCCCACTGGCCACCGCGCGATCCGGGCGGTTGTGGTGCATCTTCGGTTGCGGTGGCAACCGAGACGCCACCAAACGGCCGTTGATGGGGGCTGTCGCCGCTGCGAATGCCGACCACGTGGTGCTGACCAGCGACAACCCGCGCGACGAGACGCCGGCGTCGATCCTGTCGCAGATTCTGGTTGGCGTGACCGGCCACGACGATGTCGATGTGATCGAAGACCGCCATGCGGCGATCGCCGGTGCGGTGCAGCGCGCCGCCGCTGGCGATGTGCTGCTGCTGGCCGGCAAGGGCCACGAGCAAACGCAGGAAGTGGCCGGTTTGCGGCGCGTGTTCTGCGATGCCACCGAAGCCCGAGCGGCCCTGGCGGCGCGTGAGGCCACGGCATGAAGCCGGTGGTGACGACAGCGTCGATGCTGACCCTGGCCGAGGCGCAGCAGCTGCTGTCGCAGGCGGGGCTGCATTCGGAGCGGGTCGGCGACTCCGCGACGCTGTTTCACCGGGTGCACACCGACACCCGCACGCTGCAGCCTGGCGATCTGTTCGTGGCACTGCGCGGCGAACGCTTCGACGGCCATGACCATCTGGCTGCTGCACAAACTGCCGGCGCTGCGGCGGCACTGGCCGAACGCGGACTGCAGGCTGCGGGTTTGCCGGGCCTGCAGGTGGCGGATGCGCTGACCGCCCTGCAGGCGCTGGCGGGCGGGTGGCGGGCACGCATGCGGCTGCCGCTGATCGCGGTGGTGGGCAGCAACGGCAAGACCACCGTGACGCAGATGATCGGCAGCATCTTGAGACAGTGGCTGGGCGAAGCGGCGCTGGCCACCGCCGGCAACCTCAACAACCACATCGGCGTGCCGTTGACCCTGCTGCGCCTGCGCGCCAGCCACCGCGCGGCAGTGCTCGAACTCGGCATGAACCATGCCGGCGAGATCGCCCTGCTGGCGCAACTGGCGGCACCGACCGTGGCGCTGGTCAACAACGCGCAGCGCGAGCACCTGGAATTCATGCACAGCGTCGACGCCGTGGCGCACGAGAACGGCAGCGCCATCACCGCGCTGCCGCCGGCTGGCGTGGCGGTGTTGCCGGTGGCCGACGCGCATGCGCCGTTGTGGCGCGGGATGGCCGGCGAGCGCCGGGTGCTGGGCTTCGGATGCAGCATCGCCGGTGATCCGGACGGTGCGATCGCATCGACCGCCGACGTCATCGGCCATGCGCATTGGCAAGCCGATCGGCAACAGTGGCTGCTGGCGCTGCGAACCCCCTTCGGCCACGCCGACACCACGCTGGACCTGCCCGGTCGCCACAACGTGCACAACGCGGTCGCGGCGGCGGCAGCGGCGTTGGCTGCCGGCGCACCGTTGCATGCGGTGGCTGCAGGGCTCTCGGCCTTCAGCCCGGTGGCGGGGCGGTCGCAGGTGTTGGTGCTGTCCTGGCAGGGACATGCGTTGACGCTGGTCGACGACAGCTACAACGCGAACCCCGATTCGGTGCTCGCTGCCATCGAGCTGTTGGCCGCGATGCCGGCGCCACGCTGGCTGTTGCTCGGCGACATGGGCGAGGTCGGCAGCGACGGCCCGCGTTTCCATGTCGAAGTCGGCGCGGCAGCGCGCAACGCCGGGATCGAGCAGATCTGGGCGGTCGGCATGCTGGGCAAGCATGTGGCCGCCGATCGTCATTTCGGCACCGTGGCCGAATGCTTGAGCGCATTGCAGGCCGCAGCCGGTCCTGCGGACTGCGCATCAGTGCTCGTCAAAGGATCGCGTTTCATGCAGATGGAGCGGGTGGTGGACGCGCTGAAGGTCCATGCCGGCGTCGCGACGCATGCCGCATCGGGAGCTGCGCATGCTGCTTAGCCTGACGCAATGGTTGCTGGCCGGCTGGCCCGACGCGCTCGGCTTTCTGCGCGTGTTCCAGTACCTCACGTTCCGCGCGGTGCTGGCAGCGATGACCTCGTTGCTGATCGGCCTGGCGTTCGGCCCGTGGGTGATCCGCCGCCTGACGCTGATGAAGATCGGCCAGCCGATCCGCGAGTACGGGGTCGCCACGCACCTGGAAAAGCGCGGCACGCCGACCATGGGCGGGGTGCTGGTGTTGATCGGCATCGGTGTCAGCACCCTCTTGTGGTTCGACTGGAGCAACCGCTTCGTCTGGGTCGTGATGCTGGTGACCTTCGGCTTCGGCGCCATCGGTTGGATGGACGACTGGCGCAAGGTCGTTCACAAAGACCCCGAAGGCATGCGCAGCCGCGAAAAATTCTTCTGGCAAAGCCTCATCGGCCTCGTGGCCGCGCTGTACCTGGCATTCAGCGTGGCCGAAACCAGCAACCTGCGGGTGCTGGAGTTGTTCCTGCGCTGGGTCGGCAGCGGCTTCAGCAACGACCTGCCGCCGCGGGCCGATCTGATGGTGCCGTTCTTCAAGACCGTCAGCTATCCGCTCGGGGTCTTCGGTTTCATCATCCTGAGCTGGTTCGTGATCGTCGGCGCCAGCAACGCGGTCAATTTCACCGACGGGCTCGACGGGTTGGCGATCATGCCGGTGGTGATGGTCGGCAGTGCATTGGGCGTATTCGCCTATGTCACCGGCAATGCGGTGTTCAGCCGCTACCTGCTGCTGCCGCACATTCCCGGAGCCGGTGAGCTGCTGGTGTTCTGCGCGGCGATGGCCGGCGCAGGGCTCGCGTTTTTGTGGTTCAACACCAAGCCGGCGCAGGTCTTCATGGGCGATGTCGGCGCGCTGTCGCTCGGCGGCGCGCTTGGAACCATCGCGGTCATCACGCGACAAGAGATCGTGCTCGGCATCATGGGCGGCATCTTCGTCGCCGAGGCGCTCAGCGTGATGCTGCAGGTGGGCTGGTTCAAGTGGACCAAGCGCCGGACCGGAACCGGTCGCCGCATCTTTCTGATGGCGCCCCTGCACCATCACTTCGAGAAGAAGGGCTGGGCCGAGACCCAGGTGGTGGTGCGCTTCTGGATCGTGACGATGCTGCTGTGTCTGGTGGGGCTTGCGAGCCTCAAGCTCCGATGAACAGCCCCCACTTCCTGACTGACTTGCCCGTGCTGGTGCTGGGCTTGGGCGACAGCGGGCTGGCGATGGCGCGTTGGTGTGCGCGCCACGGCGCTGCGGTCACGGTCTGGGATTCACGCGATCAACCGCCGCAGGCCGCCGCGCTGCAAGCCGATGTGCCTGCCGCCCAGCGCTTGCACGGTGCGCTGACTGCCGAATCGTTGACCGGCTTCAAGCTGCTGCTGAAAAGCCCCGGCCTGTCGCCCACCGATGCCCGCATCGCGCCATTGCTGCAGCCGGCGCGTGCCACCGGCATCGCGGTGCTGTCCGAGCTCGACCTGTTCGTGCGTGCGCTGGCTGACCTGAAGGCCGACAGCGGCTATGACCCGCAACTGCTGGCCATC
>JBBSPW010000150.1:0-8572 GCA_038258365.1 Burkholderiales bacterium
AACCAAGCCGTCGGCGTCGAACTCGAAGGCCTTGCCGTCACGGTCCAGCGCGCGCACCCGCACCTGGGCCGGGCGCTCGACCTTCTCGTAGATCAGCGGCACCGACAAACAGCCTTCCTCGGCCAGCACATGTTCGTCGCTTGCTTGCACGATCTCGGGGTTGATAAGCACCAGCGGGCGGTCGTGCTGCTCCGAGGTGTCCATCACCAGCACCCGTTCGTGCGCATCGACCTGGGTGGCGGCCAGGCCGACGCCGTCGTTGGCATACATCGTCTCCAGCAGATCGTCGGCCAGTTGGCGGATGCGCTCGTCGACCGCGGCCACCGGCTTGGCCACGGTGTGCAAGCGCGGATCTGGGTAGCGAAGAATCGTCAGGCAGGTCATGAAGCCTGCATCTTGGGTCTGGGAGTCGCAGCAAAAGCCCGGTCACCAGGACCCGCGCTGAAACAGCAGGAAACAGCCGTTTGCGCGGCGCCACGAAACTCAGCCGGGGCACCGGTCGCAGACCGTGCAAAGCGCGAACAAGCAGGCAGTTTCATTGCGATATCAAGGGTTTAGCGGCAGAATTTGTGAAACCATATGAGCTTCTGGAGCGGCCTGCAGGATGGCATCAAGGGGTGACCCAGCAGACCCTCACTGAACGCTGCCGAACGCACTCCGACGCCCGGCATTTTCGCACTGCCACAGTCATTCCATTCCGCCTGGAGACTCGATCCCCATGCCCGTCATGTTCCGCGGTGCGCCGCAAGACACCCCTGGATTCGGTCGCCGCCTGGCCGTTGCGTTGTCCGCCTTGCTGGCCGCCGCCGCCTGGCATGGTCAGGTGGTCGCGCAATCCGCTGCCAACCTGCCGATCACACCGCAGATGCGCGACACCGCGCAACGCGTGGCGCGAGCCGGAGTGCCGGTAGAAGATCTGTCGCCCAACGCCCCCGACAGCTACACGGTGCAGCCCGGCGACACGCTGTGGCGCATCTCCGGCCTGTTCCTGAAGTCGGCTTGGCGCTGGCCCGAGCTGTGGGGCATGAACCTGGCGCAGATCCGCAACCCGCACCTGATCTATCCGGGCCAGATGCTGGTGCTGGACCGGGTCGACGGCCGTGCGTCGCTGCGGCTGGCGAACGCTGGCGATGGGCCACCGTCGAACACCGTTCGGCTGTCGCCGCGGGTGCGCGCCGAGCTGCTGGAAAACGGCGCCATCGCCGCCATTCCGCTGAACCTGATCGGGCCGTTCTTGACCGAAGCGGTGGTCTTCGACGGCAACGCGCTGGAATCGGCGCCGCGCATCGTAGCCACCCAGGAAGGCCGTGTGTTGCTGTCGCGCGGTGAGATCGCCTATGTGCGTGGCGACCGCAGCGGCGCCAACGACTTTCGCTTGTTCCGCGAGCTGACCCCGCTGGTCGACCCCGAATCCCGTGAGGTGCTGGGCTACGAAGGCCGCTATGTCGGCACCGCCGAATTCCAGCGCCCCGGCCAGTTGGCCACCGACATCGACGGCAAGTCGGTGGTGGTGCCCGACACCTACCGAATCAGCAGCACCCGGCTCGAAGCCGGCGTCGGCGACCGCCTGTCGCCGGTGCCGCAGCAGGAACTGGTGGCCTATGTGCCGCATCCGCCCGCCGCACCGGTCGACGGCCGCATCGTCTCGATTTATGGCGACGGCTTGCAGGCCGGGCAAAACCAGGTCGTGGCGCTGAACCGCGGCGCCCGCGACGGCATCGAGCGCGGCCATGTGCTGGCGCTGTGGCGCGCGGGCCGCGAGACCACCGACAAGACCGGCGACAAGAAGGTGGCGATGCGCCTGCCCGATGAACGCCACGGGTTGTTGTTCGTCTTCCGCACCTTCGACCGCGTGTCGTATGCGCTGATCCTGAATGTGCAGCAGCCGGTGCGGGCGGGCGACCGCTTCACTCAGCCCTGATTGCAGCCCTGATTCGAACCCACGCCCCGCAACCGGTGACGAGCCGCTTCGACCGGCTGCGGGTGTGATCAGCGCCAGCGCCTTCGAAGCCTGGTTTCGCCTGCTGGAGACACCGGGCATCGGGCGTGAACGCGCCCGCCGCCTGCTGGCTGCCTGTGGCAGTGCCGAGGCGGTCGTCGACACCTCTGCCGCCACCTTGCGCCAACTGGTGGGGGCGCCGGCTGCCGAAGCGCTGCGCCAGCCACCCCCAGAAGTCGCCGAGCGTCTGCAAGCCGCGCAGCAGTGGCTGGCAGCCGCGCCCGACCGCCATGTGGTGGTGCTGGGCGATGCCGACTGGCCGCCGCTGCTGCTGCAGTCGCCGGACCCGCCGCTGCTGTTGTATGTGATCGGCCGCACCGCGCTCTTGTCATCGCCCTCGGTGGCCATCGTCGGCAGCCGGCGCACCAGTGCCCAGGGTGAAGACAACGCGAATGCCTTTGCTGCCGCGTTGGGCCGGCGCGGGCTGGTGGTGGTGTCGGGTCTTGCCCAGGGCATCGACGCGGCAGCCCACGAAGGCGCGCTGACCACCGCTTCCGGCACCGTGGCCGTGGTCGGCACGGGGCTCGACCGCGTCTACCCGCCGCGCCACCGCGACCTGGCCCACCGGATCGCGGCGCACGGCGCGCTGGTCAGCGAATACCCACCCGGCACACCGCCGCTGCCGGAGAACTTTCCGCAGCGCAACCGGATCATCGCCGGGCTCAGTCTGGGCACGCTGGTGGTCGAGGCCGCGCTGCGTTCGGGATCGCTGATCACGGCGCGGCTGGCCAGCGAAGCCGGGCGCGAAGTGTTCGCGATCCCGGGCTCGATCCATTCGCCGCAATCCAAGGGCTGCCATGCGCTGATCAAGCAAGGCGCCAAGCTGGTGGAGTCTGCAGAGGACATCTGCGAGGAACTGCGCCTCTCGACCGGCACGCCCACGCCGACCACAGTGGCTGCGTCTGCGGTGCCCGAACCGTCTGCAGCGCCTGCCGATGCGCTGCTTGCCGCGCTCGGGGACGACCCCGTGACGCTGGATGCGCTGATGGCACGCACCGGCCTGCCGGCATCGGCGTTGATGTCACGGCTGATGGAGCTGGAGTTCGATGGCCTTGCCGCGCGCCTGCCCGGCGGGCTCTACCAGCGCCGCCACAGCGGCTGAAGCCTTTTTCCACAGCGCGTGCGCGGCAAACTGCTCCGTTATAGTGAATCGATGTTCGAAGTCCTGGTCTATCTCTACGAGAACTACTGGCGGCCCGACGCCTGCCCAGAGCCCCGGCAGCTGTCCCGCAAGTTGTCGGCAGTGGGCTTCGAGCCCGACGAAATTCAGGACGCCTTGCGCTGGCTCGACGGCCTGGCCAGCACCGCACAAGCCTGCAGCGGCAGCGCGCCGGTGCAGGGCAGCATCCGCATCTACACCGACGAAGAGCGCCAGGTGCTGGACGAAGGTTCGGTCGGCTTCCTGACGTTCCTGGAATCGGCCGGCGTGTTGCCGGCCCCGATGCGCGAGATGGTCATCGACCGCGCAATGGCCGTCAACGCCGGCGCGATCGACCTGGAAGACCTGAAGATCATCGTGCTGATGGTGTTCTGGAGCCTGGGCGAAGAACCCGACGCGCTGATCCTCGACGAACTGTTCGTCGACCCCGAGGACCGTCTGATCCACTGAGGCGTATACACCGGCAGGCGCTGCGCGGATTGACCATCGAGCAGCGCCGCGGAACCGGCTTTCCGGGCCGCAGGCGAACGCCCCCTCGGAAGGCAGCGACCGTCAGGGAGCGTGGGGGCCTAATTCAGCAGGCGCGACGCGTCCACATCCAGCTTCGCCAGCGCCGTTCGAGTGGCCCGCACCGTCAGCGCCTCGTCCTGCGCCGGCAACAGCAACCCCGCCTGCAGATACGAGGCCAGACGTTGCTGCTGGAACAGCACGCAGCGGCCCTGCGGGGTGACGAACAGCGACAGCTGCTTTCGCATGCCATGCCACGCCAGTTGCACCGCTTCGCTGTGGCCGCCGCGGTCGAGCATGTACCAACTGCCCACCTGCAACTCGCGCGCCCAGGCGAGCATCGCAGGCGTGGGCATCGAGCCGCCGTCCAGCACCACTTCCAGCCCTGAGGCCTGGTGGCCCGACAGGTCCACCACCATCGACTCGTCGATGTCCACATGCTCCATTTCCGGCAGCAGCTCTTCCAGCGTTTCCAGCCGCTCCATCAATTCGCGCAAACGTTCGTCCGGAATGACCGCGGCCTTGGCGGTGAAGGCTGCCGCCAGCGAGTTGTTGAGTTGCTGGATGTGCTCGTCCTGCCTGGCGGCGTCCATGCCCGCCGACAGCATGCCCTCTCGCAATGATTTCAGCAGCACGGGCAGACGACGGATGACCTCGGCGCGCTCTTCGCGCGTGACCTTGGCGCTGGCACTCCAGATCAGATCGGCCGCAGCGCGCTTCATGACCCGGGTTTGGTCGCCCTGCCCGCCATGGCGCACCGCGGTGGTCGCCAGAACATCGGCCCAGACATGGAACAGGAACTGGCGCACGCCTTCCTGCACCGGCACCTCGTTCAACATGCGCCGCAACTCGATCGTGTACTGAATGGCCAGGGTCTCGCGCTGCTCGACCTGCTGCGCCAGCGACACCCCATGGCGCGTGGCCTCGTTCTCGGTTTTGAAATAGTTCTCGATGAATTTCTCGAACTCGATCAGCACCGTCTGGAACACCCGCCGACCGGTGTCGGGATAGGCCTCGACCACCTGCACCACGCGCTTGATTTCCTTTTCCAGCGCATCGCCCACATCGCCGCCGCTGTCGAAGCCCAGCACACAAGCGCCCATGCGGTCGATCAGTCGGCGCGCCGGGTGGTCGATGGTGGCGAAGAAATCGGGCTCGGTGACCGCCACCCGCAGCACCGGCATCTGCAGCCGCGCGAACCAGACCCGAACGCTTGCGGGAATGCGGTCTTCGGTCAGGATGCTCTGGAACAACAGCGCCACGATCTCGATCGTGGCGCGCTCTTCCGGCGTGGCAGCCGCCTTCTTCAGCACCAGCTTGCGCTGGTGCATCTCTTCCAGCAACACCGGCGCGGTCACCACCGGGTCGCCGCGCTGGGTGGTGGGCGCGACACGCTGGCGAATGCCCTGCTGCGCGGTTTCGATGGCGCGGGCCAACCCCGGCGACAGCGGGTGCAGCGGACGGTCTTGCGGGTCGGTGGCGCTGCCGCGTTGCATTGTCACGCCGAAGGACGGCACATGGCGGCCCACCAGCCGGTTCAGCCGCCCCATCACCGCTTCGGCATGGTCGCGGCTGCGGGCCAAGGGCGCGGTGCGGGTCATCATCCGGGTTTCGTCACCGACCCGGGTGGCGGCAGCGCCCGCCTCTTCGTTGTCGTTGCGGCCCCTGCGTTCGACGAACTGGCCCGGTGCGTCGCCCTGGCGCGAGCCATGCCAGCCGCCGGGGCCCTGTTGCGAATCGCCGCCGTCGGTTGCACCCGATCCGCCGCCGCGGGCGCCATAGCCGCCGCTTCCACCTCCACCTCCGGCGCTGCCACCTCCACCACCGCCACCGCCACCGCCACCCGGATAACCGCTGGCGAACGCGCCGGTCTGGCTGTCCCGGCCGAGCATGTCCAGACCGGTGCCGGCGCGCCAGCCCAGCGGCGCATTGGGGTGGGTGCGAGAGCGCCGGATGAACGGCCGCAGGTCGACTTCGGCCAGCACACCCTGCTCGACCAACCAGCGGTTGGTCTCGTGATAAGCCTCTTCGACGATCAGCGCGAACTCGTCGTGCAACACCGGCTGCAACTCGCGCCAGCTTTCCAGCGACAAACCGGCACCGAGCCAGGCTTCGAACACGATGCGGGCCAGCACATGGGCGCGCAGCATGTCGTGCGGATCGAGTTCGTTGCGGCCTTCCAGATGGGCGATGCGCGAGCGCAGGTCCGAGAACTCCCAGGACGCCCGATCCTGAATGGCCAGCGCCAGGCGCGAGGTGACGATCTCAAGCTCGATCGTGTCGTCGGGCACCAGGGTCAGCGCGTCGCGGCTGGCACCCGCCAGTGGCAGATCGGCCGGGCGCGAAGCAGAGCCACCGTGCTGCAGCGCATCGCGCAGACCGAGCACGATGTCGCGGTGCCAGGACTGCGCGCCGGCCATCAGGTTTTGCACCAGGTCGCGGCGACGCTGGGCGGTGGCGTGTTCAGACGGCTTGTCGAGGAGCACGCGGGCGCCGTCGATGGCGGCCTGTACCAGGGGCACGAGCCCCTTGACCAACTCTTCGGTGTAGACCCTGCGCGCCTTCACAGCCAGGGAATCGGAGGACGCGCTGGTGGCCATCTCAGCCGGACGATTCCGCCGAAGTCAAGGTGAAAAGCACTCTACACCACGGCCCCGGCGTTCGGGTCGTTCGGATCGATCTCCTTCGACACCGAGCCCACCAGGTCTTCCCGCTTGACACCGAGCCACATCGCGATGCCGGCCGCCACGAAGATCGATGAATAGATGCCGAACAGAATGCCGATCGTCAGCGCCACCGCAAAGTAATGCAGCGTGGGGCCGCCGAAGAAAAGCATCGACAACACCATCATCTGCGTGCTGCCATGGGTGATGACGGTGCGGCTGATGGTGCTGGTGATGGCGTGGTCGATGACCTGCGGGGTGTTGAGCTTTCTGAACTTTCGAAAGGTCTCGCGGATGCGGTCGAAGATCACCACCGACTCGTTGACCGAGTACCCCAGCACGGCCAGGATCGCCGCCAGCACCGCGAGCGAGAATTCCCACTGGAAGAAGGCGAAGAAGCCCAGGATGATGATCACGTCGTGCAGGTTGGCGATGATGCCGGCCACCGCGAACTTCCACTCGAAGCGGAAGGCCAGGTAGGCCATGATCCCGGCGATCGTCGCCAGCAGCGCGATCGACCCGTCACGCGCCAGTTCGGCTCCCACTGACGGCCCCACGAACTCGGTGCGCTGCAACGCCAGCGGCTCGCTGCCGGCCGCGGCCGTGCAAGACGGCCGGCTCACGGCCTCGCCTTGCGGCGTCGTGTAGCTCTTGATGCCGACGGTGCCGCTCTCGGCCTTGCACAACGCGTCGAAAACCCGCGCCGACAGGTCTTTCTGGGTTTCGGTGCCGCGCTGCGGCAAGCGGATCAAGAGGTCGCGCGAGGTGCCGAATTTCTGCACCTGCACATCCCCCAGGCCGAGCGTCTCGACCGACGCGCGGGTCCGCTCGATGTCGGCCGCAGAGGCGTACTGCACCTCCATCAGGGTGCCGCCGGTGAACTCGATCGACAGGTGCAAACCGCGGGTGGTGATGAAGAACACCGCAGCAGCGAAGGTGATGAACGAGATCACGTTCAGCACCAGCGCATGGCGCATGAACGGGATGTCGCGGTGGATGCGGAAGAATTCCATGGCGGGTCTCGGTTGGCGCGGGAACAGTCAGACCTGGACGGTCGGCGAACGGTCGGCATCGGCGCCGCCCGGCCGCCAGACCTGCCCGATCGACACCGACTTGAGCCGCTTTTCACGCCCGTACCAGAAGTTGACCAAGCCGCGCGAGAAGAACACCGCCGAGAACATGCTCGTCAGGATGCCCAGGCAGTGCACCACCGCGAAGCCGCGCACCGGGCCGGAGCCGAAGGTGAGCAGCGCCACGCCGGCGATCAGGGTGGTGATGTTGCTGTCCAGGATCGTGCCCCAGGCGCGTTCGTAGCCGATCTGAATCGCCACCTGCGGCGGCGCGCCACCGCGCAGTTCCTCACGCACCCGTTCGTTGATCAGCACGTTGGCATCGATCGCCATGCCCAGCGTCAGCGCGATGGCCGCCATGCCGGGCAAGGTCAGCGTGGCCTGCAGCATCGACAGCAGCGCCACCAGCATCAGCAGGTTGAAGGCCAGCGCCAGCGTGCTGAACACGCCGAACAGCAGGTAGTAGCTGCACATGAAGACGGCAATGGCGATGAAGCCGTAAACCACGCTCTCGAAGCCCTTGGCGATGTTCTCGGCACCCAGGCTCGGGCCGATGGTGCGTTCCTCGATGATCTCCATCGGCGCCGCCAATGAACCGGCGCGCAGCAACAGCGCCTGGTCGGCGGCTTCCTGCGTGGTCATGCGCCCGCTGATCTGGACCCGCCCGCCGCCGATCTCAGAGCGGATCACCGGCGCCGTCACGACCTCGCCCTTGCCCTTCTCGAACAACAGGATCGCCATGCGCTTGCCGATGTTCTCGCGCGTGATGTCGCGGAAGATGCGCGAGCCCTTGGCGTCCAGCGTCAGGTTGACGGTGGGCTCGTGGGTCTGGCTGTCGAAGCCGGGTTGGGCATCGGTCAGGTTCTCGCCGGTCAGGATGACCTGGCGCTGCAGCACGATCGGGCCGGCGCCGCGGTCCTGGAACAGCTCGCTGCCGAAAGGCACCGGGCCGCCGCCGCGTTCGGCCGCGCGCGCTTCGGTGCTCTCGTTGACCATGCGCACTTCGAGCGTGGCGGTGCGGCCGATGATGTCCTTGGCCTTGGCGGTGTCCTGCACCCCCGGCAGCTGAACGACCACACGGTCGTTGCCCTGACGCTGGATCACCGGTTCGGCCACGCCCAGTTCGTTGACCCGGTTTTGCAAGGTGGTGATGTTCTGCTTGACGGCGTCGTCC
>JBBSPW010000151.1:0-8561 GCA_038258365.1 Burkholderiales bacterium
CTCCTCGGGCGTCAGGCCGTTGATGCGGTCGACCTTCACCAGCGCGAAGTAGCGCTCACCGTCTTTCGGCACCCGCACCTCGCCTTCGACGAGGTCGCCGGTGTGCAGGTTGAAGCGCCGCACCTGGCTCGGCGACAGGTAGATGTCGTCGGTCGACGCCATGTAGCTGGCTTCGATGCTGCGAAGAAAACCGAAACCATCGGGCAGCACTTCGAGCACGCCATCACCGAAGACCTGCTCGCCGCCGCGGGCGCGCTTCTTCATGATCGCGAACATCAGCTCCTGCTTGCGCATGCGCTGGGCGTTCTCGATCTCGAGCGAGTCGCCCATCGTGATCAGGTCGGCGACGTGCAGGGCCTTGAGTTCGGAAAGATGCATGGATGGGCACCCGGGGTGCGAGGTCGTGGGCAGAAGGGCAGCGCGCAAACAATGGCGGGCCGCAGGGCGAGAAGCCGCGAAGGCTTCAGCAGGGAGGAGTCAGGCCGACACCGTCATCGCGCGCTGGGCCGTGGTGGGCCTGCATGCGCCAGCTTGATGCTGGCGGAGCGCTGCGGGGCAGTGTCTGGGGTTGGATCGGTCTGGCAGAGCCGTTACTGCGACATGGCCGGTTGCACCGACCATGCTTCGGGTGGAATTATAGGTGACGGGCCAAGAATGCTGTCAACCTGCGGCTTGCGCAGCGCGATCGGTATCAGCCAGGTGCCCGTCGAGAAAGGCCGTCAACTGGGCTTTGGTCAGCGCACCAACCTTGGTCGCAGCCAATTCGCCACCTTTGAACAACATCAGCGTGGGGATTCCACGAATGCCGAACTTCTGCGGAATCTCGCGGTTCTCGTCGACATTCATTTTCGCGATCTGCACCCGCCCGTCATAGGACTTCGAGACTTCATCCAGGATCGGCGCGATCTGCTTGCAAGGACCGCACCACTCGGCCCAATAGTCCACCAGCACGGGCTTGTCAGCTTGCAGCACATCGCTGCCGAAAGAGTCGTCGGTGACGTGTTTGATCAGTTCGCTGCTCATGGCTGTGGCTCCGGTTTGACGACGTTCGGTCGAGCGTTTGTTGTCAGTCGCCCGAACGGCGGGTGTTTGACATCCAATTTTGGCATAGGGGCGGTGCTCGCCGCGCCTGCACCCCCGCTACTGGCGACGCCCTCTCGAATGTGATGGATATTTCGAGCGCTGATCAGGGCACTGGACCGCTGGCGCTGGCGCTCCAATCGAGCGGCAATGGCAACACGGCCCACCAACCCGTCCATGGAATCCGCACCCGCCGCTCTGCCGTCGGTGGTGCGGCACTTCGGCCGCCTGCAATTGCTGCAGCTGCTGGGCAAGAGTGAACGCACGATGGCCTGGCGGGTGGAAGACCCCCGCAACGGCGACCAGCTGATGCTGGTGCTCCCGCGGCTGCAACCCGCCAACCCCAAGGCGCTGGACTTCTGGCAACAAACCGCCCAGCGCGCGGCGCGCTTGTCTCACCCCCGGCTCGCCGAGGTGGTCGAGATGGGCGTGCAGGATGGCTGGCCGTTTGTGACGCACCGGCTGTCTGAAGCCGCGACCCTGGCCGATCGGTTGCCGCAGGCTGGCATGCCGGGTGCCGAAGCTGCCGCCCTGGCCATCGCCTGCCTGCAGGGCCTGGCCTTCGCTCACGAAGCCGGCATCAGCCACGACGATCTGCAGCCCTTCCTGCTGCTGGTCGACGACCACGGCGCGGTTCGGGTGGCCGGCTTGGCGGTGGCTGCCGAGATCGTCACCGCTGGTGGGTCCCGACGCAGCGCCGGTGCAATCGACCCCGCTGCCTTGCGTGCCCGGCGTGAAGCAGCCGAGAGCGATGTGCTGGCTTGCGGCATCCTGCTGCACGCGCTGTTGGTCGGACACGCTGCGATGGCGACAACCGACCTGCTGCAACTGGCGTCGCAACTGCCGCCCGAGGGCCGGGAGCCGTTGCGCCTGCCATGGACCACCGCCCATCCGGTCGGCGAAGCCTTGCGCGCGATCGCCGACCGCTCCACCGACCGCCAACCTTTGCGTCGCTACCGCAACGCGCGCACCTTGCTCAAGGCGCTGGAAGGCTGGCTGCAAAGCGAGTCCGAAGAAGGCGGTGGCCCGGTGGCGGTGCTGATGGACCGTTTGCGAACCAGCGGCGCCTTGCCATCGTCACCTGGCGCTGCGGCCCGTGCGGCGCGGCTTGCGATGATGGAACGCGAGCGCATCGACGAACTGGCCGATGTGGTGCTGGAAGATCTGGCGCTGTCCTTCGAGATGCTGCGGCTCGTGAACACCGCGCAGGTGCGAAGCAGTCTGGCGGGTGCAGGGCCGGTGCTGGCGGTGCGGCGCTCGATCGCCCTGCTGGGGTTGTCGGGGGTGCGGCGCGCTGCGTTGGCGCTGCGGGCCTGGCCCGGACCACTGGACAGCGACGGCGCGAAAGCTCTGCAGTCGCTGGTCAAGCGTTGCCGACATGCAGCGCGCACCGCGGTGGCGCTGCGGCCGGCCGGCTACGACGCCGAGGTGGTGTTTTTGATCGCGCTGCTGCAGAACCTTTCCCGGCTGATGCTGCACTACCATTTCGCCGACGAGGCCCGGCAGGTGCTGCGGCTGCAGCAACCGCTCAAGTCGGCCGGACCCGACGGGGCGGACGAGCCAGGACTGACGGAGTCGGCAGCGTGCCACGCCGTGATCGGGGTCGACCTGGAAGCGCTGGGCGCGGCTGTCGCGCGGCAGTGGGGGCTGGTCGACGACGTGGTGCGGATGGTGCGCCGCCATTCGACGGCCACGCCGGTTCGTGCCTTCGATGACGATGCCGATGTGCTGCGGGCCGTGGCCAGTTGCGCCAATGAAGCCGTGGACGCGCAAGACTTGCCTGCCGCCGCGCGCGCCGCGGCTCTGCGCCGCGTGGTGCAACGCTACGGCCGGCTGCTGCAGATCGGACTGCCGGACCTCTTGGCTGCCTTGCAGGCCGCGCCACAGCCGATGCCGCGGCCCGTGGCGCCGGATTCCGCCGCCGCAGCGACGTCCACCGACCCGGATGACCCCATGAACACCATCGACCGGGCGGCTGCAGCAGCCTCGAAAGCCGCAGCCACTCGAGCGGCCGCCTGAGCGGCCGAGATGAGCTGCCGACGTGAGCTGCAGCCCGAGCAGCATCCATCGGCCACCGCCACCTGAAGTCTGACACGCCCCTCTGTCCAATGACCTCTGCAAACACTGCCCTGCGGCCACCGACCGACGCCACCACCGGCAAACGGTTGGGCCGCTTCGAGTTGCTGTCCGAACTGGGCCGGGGCGCCCAGGCCGTCGTCTGGCTGGCGCACGATCCGCGGCTGGATCGCGAGGTGGCGCTGAAGCTGCTGAACCCCCGGCCGATGCCGACGGGGAGCAGGCGCAGGAGGGCTGGTTGGATGAAGCGCGCGCGGTCAGCAGGCTGTCACATCCGCATGTGGTGCCGGTGTTCGAGGCCGACACCCACGGCGGCCAGCCCTATCTGGTGTTCGAGTTCGTCGAAGGACCGACCCTCGCCCAAGCGCGCCGCAGCCGGCCGAGCCTGCCCGCGCGCGAAGCGGTGACGCTGATGCTGGGCGTGCTGGATGCATTGGCGGCTGCGCATGCGCTCGGCATCGTCCACCGCGACCTGAAGCCGTCCAATGTGCTGCTGGGCAGCGATGGCCGAGCCCGGGTGATGGATTTCGGCATTGCGGCGCGGATCAGCGGCGCCCGCTCCGGCGGGTCCAGGATCGGGGCAAAGGACCGCCCCAAGGACGGCTCGAACGACGGCCGCATCGTCGGCACCCCCGGCTACATCTCACCCGAAGCAGCGCGCGGCGCAGCGCCGTTGCCCGCGATGGATGTGTTTGCGGCCGGGGTGATGCTGGCCGAGTTGCTGAGCGGCGCCCCGTTGATGGTCGAAACCGACCCGATGCGTGCGCTGCGCCGGGTGCAAGTTGAAGACCAGAGCCTGCCTGCCCGGGTGCGCTGCGACGAGCCGCTGCGCGGCATCGTCAACCGGGCCCTGGCACGCGACGTGGACCAGCGCTTCGACAGCGCGGCGGCGATGCACGCTGCGCTCGGCCGCTGGCTGAACCCCGAGACCGATGCACTGCCTGCCAATGCCAATGCCGATACCGAGGCCGGTGCGCCGAACGCCACGCTCGAATTCCTGCTGCGTCGCATGCGCCACAAGACCGACTTTCCGGCGCTGTCGGCGTCGGTGGTGCGGATTCAGCAGATTGCCTCGTCGGAAACGGAATCGATCGCCAAGCTCAGCGACCAGGTGCTGCAAGACGTGGCGCTCACCAACAAGCTGCTGCGGATGGTCAACACCGCGCACTTCTCCAACCGCACGGGCGGTGGGGTCGGCACCGTGTCGCGAGCGGTGGCGCTGGTGGGTTTTGCCGGCATCCGCAACATGGCGATGTCGGTGGTTCTGCTGGAGCACATGGGCGACAAGGGCCATGCCGAGCAGTTGAAGGAAGAGTTTCTGCGCGCCTTGATGGCCGGCACCGTGGCGGGCGAGCTGGCTCCGTTGGCAGGCGAGGGCGAAGACGCCTTCCTGGCGGCGATGTTCCAGAACCTGGGTCGCTTGCTGACCGAGTTCTATTTTCCGGAAGAAGCGCAGCAGATTCGCCAGCATCTGGTCAAGGACACCACCGATGCCAGCGGCGCGGCCGCAGACACCGGCGCGCGGCGCGAGGCGGTTTCGCGCCGGGTGCTGGGGATCGGGTTTGCCGATCTGGGTGCCGGAGTCGCGAAGGCATGGGGCCTGCCGGAGGCCCTGCAGCGTGGCTCGCGTGTGCCGGAGGGCGAGGCACCCGGTCGTGCGGTTGATCGAGGCAACGACCTCAGCAAGGAGCGCAACAGCGCCCGCAGCGTCGACCGGCTGCGCTGGATGGGACGCGCCGCGAATGCGCTCACCGACGCCCTGCTGCAGCACGACGGCGCTGCCCAGACCCAGGCGGTGTTGCGGGTGGCCGAGCAATACGCACCGGCGCTGGGCCTGCAGAGCAAGGAGATGGTCGCTGCGGCATCGACCGCGCGCCAGCGCCTGCAGGAGTTGGCGCAGGCGATGGGGATTCAGGTGGCGCCCGGCTTGCCCGCGCGGCGGTTGCTGCAGGTGCCGGCCGAGTCGGCGGACACCACGGGCACAGCGCAGGCCACCAGCCAAGCAACCGCAGACACGGTGGCATTGGCGCAGACCATCGTCACGTTGGAGCGGACCTTGGTCGAGACGCGAGCGGCAAGCGGCGAATCGGATGTGGCTGCGGAAGTGGCTTCGGGCGGCATCGCGCCGTCTGCACCCTGCGTTTCGTCCGCAATGGCACCGGCGCTGCAAAACGCGCTGCGGGACTTGCGCGCTGCTGTGGTCAGCGCCACGGTCACGCTGCCGGCGCTTATTCAATCGGTATTGGCCGCGTTTCAGGACATCGCCGGGTTTCGCAGTTCGGTGTTCTGCCTGCGCGAAGCCGCCACTGGCAACCTGCTTGTACGGGCCGCAGCCGGCTCGGGCTCTGCAGCGCTCCGGTCGGCACTGCGCATCGATCCCCGTGCCTCACAGCCCGACCTGTTCGCAGTCGTGTGTGCCAAAGGAGCCGACTTGCTGGTGGCCGATGCGGGCGCCCCGACGATCGAGTCGCGCCTGCCGGCTTGGTTCAAACGGTGCGAGGCGGGTCGCAGCTTCTTGCTGCTGCCGTTGATGCACCGCGGATCGGCCATCGGCCTTTTGTATGCTGACCGCGCCGAAGCCCATGCGCTGGTGCTGGCAGCCGAAGAACTGGCGGTTCTGCGCCAGCTGCGGGACCTGCTGGTGACTGCGCTGACTCGGCGCTGAACGAGATCGAGTTCCGCGCCAACGCAGCGGAACAATCATCGAAGGGTGACGAGCCCGACCCCGGCACTGGTTGCAACGCTTAGGGCTGCTTGGTTCCCCACCTGACCCGGTTGGGCGCGCTCCCATGCGGGGAGGCCCGTCGGGGCCGATTGTAGGCGAGCCCCGGCTTGTCAGCCGCTCAATCAGCCGCTCAAGCCAGCTCTTCAGCGCAACTGCAGGCTGTCGCCATCGAAGCGGATGGACAGCGGCTCGATGTGCAACTGCTTGGCCCCAGCCTCGACCCGGCCCGCGTCCCAGGCGTCGATGCCGCAGCCGCGCGCCATGTCGACGGTTCGCGCCGCATCGCTGGCAGCCACGAACAACGCGAATCCGGCGCCCATGTTGAAGGTCCCGTAGGCTCCGGCATCGTCGAGCCCGGCCTGCTGCTGGATGAAGCGCAACACCGGCGGCACCGTCGGCAGGGTGTGGATGCGGTAGCTCAACGCCTTCGGGTGGCGCAACAGCTTGCGCCAGCCGTGGCCGGTGATGTTGACGGCGTAGTGCACGCGGATCCCGGCCTTCCACAGCGCTTCGGTGACCGGCGAGTACAGCGCGGTCGGCGCCAGCAAGGCGTCGCCATAGCGCAGACCAGGCTCGACCTCGGTGTGCCAGCCCTGCGGCAGCCGTTCGACCAGCTTGCGCGCCAGGCTCAGCCCGTTGGCATGGATGCCGCTGGATGCCAGCAGCACGATGGCGTCGCCGGGCCCCAGCCGCTCGCCCAGGCTCAATCGTTCCTTCGGGTTGACGAGCCCGGTGCACGAGGCTGCCAGGTCGATGCGACCGGCTTCGACAATGCCAGCCAACGCCGGGGTTTCGCCGCCGCCCCAGGCCACGGCGCAGGCATCGCAAGCGGCCTTCCAGCCTTTCACCAGCGCGCGGCCGCGTTCGGTGTCGGCGAACCAGTCGCTGCCGCCCGCTGCCCAGTACGCTTGCACCACCAGGGGCGTGGCGCCGACCGTGATCAGGTCGTTGACCGCCATCGCGATCGTGTCCTGCGCGATGCCGGCATAGGCCGCTACCGATCGGCGCTCGCCGTCGAGCGCCATCACCTCGTCGGCGACCAGTGCTTTGGTGCCCAGGCATTCGACAATGCTTGCAAGGTAGAACGGCCCCACGTCGACCACATAAGCCGATTCACCGCGCGACTCGACGACCTCGGTGAAGCCGTGTGCTTGCAGATGCACCGCGGTCGAGGCTGCGGCGCGCTGCGCGGCCACCTTCAGGGGGTCGATCAGCCCGTACTGGACGCCGGCGCGGTCGTAGGACAGGGCGCTCGAATGAGGGGTGCCGGCAGGCTCGGCAGCGGTCTGGGTGATGGGTTCGATCATGGCTGGGATTATCCCTGTCCCCCGTAGAATCGTGCCCGATGAGCACTGTTGTTCTGGCCCGCAAGTACCGGCCGCGCCGCTTCGCCGAAATGGTGGGGCAGGAGCATGTAGTGCAGGCTTTGACCAACGCGCTGCGACAGCAACGGCTGCACCACGCCTACCTGTTCACGGGCACCCGCGGCATCGGAAAGACCACCGTCTCGCGCATCCTTGCCAAGAGCCTCAACTGCACCGGCCCCGATGGCAACGGTGGCATCACCGCCGAGCCTTGCGGTGTCTGCAGCGCGTGCACCGAGATCGACGCCGACCGCTACATCGACTACATCGAACTCGACGCAGCCAGCAACCGCAGCATCGACGAGATCCGCGACCTGATCGAGCGCGCTGCCTACAAGCCGGGCGTGGGCCGCTTCAAGGTCTTCATGATCGACGAAGCGCATCAGCTCACCAAGGACGCTTTCAATGCGCTGTTGAAGACCCTGGAAGAACCGCCCGACTATCTGAAGTTCGTGCTGGCCACCACCGACCCCGAGAAGATGTTGCCCACGGTGCTGAGCCGTTGCCTGCAGTTCAATCTGCGGCCGATGGCGCCAGAGACGGTGCGCGGACACCTGCAGCGCGTGCTGGAAGCCGAAGCCGTGGCCGCCGAAGAGGGTGCGCTGCGGTTGCTGGCGCGCGCCGCGCGGGGGTCGATGCGGGACGGTTTGTCGCTGGCCGATCAGGCGATCGCTTACGGCGGCGGCCAGCTCACCGAAGCCGGCGTGCGCAGCATGCTCGGCAGTGTCGACCGCAGCCATGTGCGGCGCCTGTTGCAGGCCTTGGCGCAGCGCGACGGCCCCGAGCTGCTGGCCGCGGTGGACGGCGCCGACGGGCTGCGTGCGCTGGGTCTGTCGGCCAACGGCACGCTGGAAGCGATGGCGCTGCTGCTGCAGCAGATGGCGGTGGCGCAAGCCGTGCCGGGGGCGCTGGATGCCACCGACCCTGACACCGAGGACGCGCGCCAGCTGTCGCAACTGCTGCCGCCCGACGAAGTCCAGCTGCTCTACAGCATGGTCTTGCATGGGCGCGAGGAACTGGCGTTGATGGGCGACGAGTACGCGGCGCTGACGATGGTGCTGCTGCGCTTCCTGGCCTTTCCCGCCTCAACTGCTTCCGCTGCTTCAGCCGCTTTGTCGGGAAACGAGGCGCTTGACCAGCGTGGCCCCGCCAAGATATCGACCACCGCGGGGCCCACGAACCCGATCGCCGCATCGCCGGCGCCGGCTCCCGCGCCGCGGCCAGCACCCTTGCGCGCGGCCGGGCCGGCAGCGCTGAGCATGCCGGCACCGTCGTCGGTTCGGAATCCGCCGCCTGCACCGGCCCCCGTGCAAAGA
>JBBSPW010000152.1:0-8560 GCA_038258365.1 Burkholderiales bacterium
CAGCCGATCGTGCGCCTGTCGACATCCGGGCGGTGGTGTCGGCGCGCTTGGCCGCGGCCTGGGGCGCGCTCTCCCGACTGGGTGCACGCCGCGCCGCTGGCGACCTGCGCCGCCTGGCTGCGCAGCGGGTCTCGACCGACCCGGACCTGAGCGCACGGATGTTGGTGCTGGCTCGCCAGATAGAAGGTTGAGCCCCCACGCTCCCTGACGGTCGCTGCCCCCCGAGGGGGCGCTCGCCTGCGGCCCGGCGAAGCCGGTTCCACGGCTCTTCTTGGCGGGTTCGCTGCGCTTCGCTGGCGCATGGTCCCCGTCGTTTATAACGGTGGCTTCGAGCGGTCAGCGGCTGGCGCGCGAGATCGGGCTCAGTGGCTCGGGTTGCTGAGCCGCCGCGATGACGCCGCCGCCCAGACAGACTTCGCCGTCGTACAGCACCGCGCTTTGCCCCGGGGTCACCGCCCACTGTGGTTGGTCGAAGTCGAGTCTGAAGGCGGTCGCCGCGCTGGTTGCAACCTCAGAAAATCGGCAAGCGGCATCGGCTTGCCGGTAGCGGGTCTTGGCGCCCAGCGCCGCACCCGCATACGGCGCTTGCCCCGCCACCCAGGACACATCGTCGGCTTGCAGCCACGGTGACAGCAGCCAGGGGTGGTCGTGCCCCTGCACCACATGCAGGCTGTGGTCGGCCTGGCGCTTGTGGGCCACATACCAGGGCGCGTGGGTGCCGCCGCCTTCGCTGACCCCGCCGATGCCCAGCCCCTGGCGCTGCCCCAGTGTGTAGAACGACAGCCCGATGTGGCGGCCGACGACGCGCCCCTGCGGGTCGAGCATGTCGCCCGGGGTGCCATCCACATAAGTCGCCAGAAACTCGCGAAACGGTCGCTCGCCGATGAAGCAGATGCCGGTCGAGTCCTTCTTCTGCGCATTCGGCAAACCGATCTCGGCAGCCAGCCGCCGCACCTCGGTCTTCTTCAGCTCGCCGACCGGAAACAGTGTGCGCGACAGCTGCGCCTGGTTCAATCGATGCAGAAAGTAGCTCTGGTCCTTGGCCGGGTCGAGGCCTTTCAACAACTCGAAGTGGTCGGCGCTTTCGCTTGCTCTGGCTCGAACCCTCGCGTAATGACCGGTCGCGATCTTCTCGGCGCCGATCTGCACCGCATGGTCCAGGAAGGCCTTGAACTTGATCTCGGCGTTGCACAGCACATCGGGGTTGGGGGTGCGACCCGCTTGGTGTTCGCGCAGGAACTCGGCGAACACGCGGTCGCGGTAGTCGGCGGCGAAGTTGACATGCTCGATCTCGATGCCGATCACATCGGCCACCGCTGCGGCGTCGACGAAGTCGATGTTCGACGCGCAATAGGCATCGTCGTCATCGCCTTCCCAGTTCTTCATGAAGACGCCGACCACCTCGTGGCCCTGCTGCTTCAAAAGCCAAGCCGCGACGGCGCTGTCGACACCGCCGCTCAGGCCCACCACGACCCGCATGGCGCCCGATCGGCTGGCCGTTTGGGAAGGGGTCGAGGCCATCGACCGATTATCGGGGGCTGTTCGCTTGCCTTCGCGGGGTGGGTTGGTCACCCGCCGGAGCAGAACCTGTACGAACGGGTGTACCCACCTTCTGGGGGTGCCGCCACGCAGCCGCAACAGGGCCACCGGTGGGAAGATGCCGGCCCCGCCACGATCGTCCGCCGCCGATGAAGCCCGATGCCGCGCCCCCCGCTTATCTGCGCCAGCCCACCCTGCACGGCGACACGGTCGTGTTCGTCAGCGACGACGATTTGTGGCGCGTTTCCACCGCCGGCGGCGCAGCCCAACGCCTGACCGCCGGCCTCTCCGAAGCCGCGACACCCTGCCTGTCGCCCGACGGTCGGTGGCTCGCGTTTGCCGGCAGCGACGAAAAGCATGCCGAGGTCTGGCTGATGCCGGCCACAGGCGGTGCCGCGCGCCGCCTGACCTGGCTCGGCAGCGAACTCGCGGTGCGCGGGTGGACCCCCGATGGCCGCATCGTGTTCTGCAGCAACCATGGCCAGCCGTTCTTTCGCAACTGGCATGCCTACACGATCGGCATCGACCCCGCGGCCGAAGGCAACGCTTTGCCAGACCGCATTCCGCTCGGCCAGATCAACCACCTGAGCTTCGACGCCGACGGCCGCCGCGCCATCGGCCGCAACACCGTCGACCCGGCACGCTGGAAGCGCTACCGCGGCGGCACCGCCGGGCACCTGTGGGTCGAGTCGGCTGCCGGCTCGGGCCACTTCGATCGCCTGTCGGCGCTGGCTGGCAACCTCAGCTGCCCGATGTGGGTCGGCGAGCGGCTGTACTTCGTCGGCGACGGCGCTGGCATCGGCAACCTGCAGTCGTGCCGGGCCGACGGAAGCGATCTGCAGGTTCACACCTCACACAGCGAGCACTATGTGCGCCAGGCCTCGACCGACGGCGAGCGCATCGTCTACCAATGCGGTGCCGAGTTGTGGCTCTACGAACCCGACCGCGAGTCTGCGCGCCATGGCAGCACCCGGCTCGACATCCAGGTGGCCAGCAGCCGCACCCAGAGCGCGCGCCGTTTCGTTGCGACCGAGCAGAACCTGCAAGGCATGGCGCTGCACCCGCAGGGCCACAGCGTGGCGCTGGAAGTGCGCGGGCAACTGCTGACGATGCCGCTGTGGGAAGGCGCGGTGCAGCAGCACGGCGGCACGGCCGGACGCCACCGGATGGGTCAGTGGTTGGCCGACGGAAGCACCCTGGTGGCGGCCAGCGATGCATCCGGCGAAGAGCGCATCGTCGCGATGCAGGAACTGCAATCACGCACCCTGCCCTGGACCGCCGAACAATTGGGCCGGGTCACATCGTTGCGCGCGGCACCACGCGGGTCGCTGGTGGCCATTGCCAACCACCGCAACCAGTTGTGGGTGGGGCGCATCGGCAGCCTGGCTGAAGACGGCGGCGGGGCTGGCAATCAAGAGGCGCCACTGACGCTGGTCGACCACAGCCCCCACGGCCGCATCGAAGATCCTGTCTGGTCGCCCTGCGGCACCTGGCTCGCCTACACCTTCGCCACCAGCAACCGCCACACCGCGGTCAAGCTGCATTCGACCGCAACCGGCAAGAGCCAGTTGGCCACGCTGCCGGAATTCAAGGACTACAGCCCGGCCTTCGACCCCGAAGGCAAGTACCTGTACTTTCTGTCGCTGCGCACCTTCGACCCGGTTTACGACAGCGTGCAGTTCGAGCTGAGTTTTCCGCGCGCCGCACGGCCCTACCTGATCGCGCTTCAAGCCGATGGGCTGCCGCCCTTCGAGCCCACGCCACGCGGTTTCAGGGAGAGCGACAAACCCGGTGCCGACGAAGGCCGCCGGCATGGCGACGACGCCATCGCAGACCGCAGCCTTCCGGCCATCGAGCTCGAGGGCCTGTCCCGCCGGGTGGCGGCCTTCCCGGTGCCCGAAGGCCGCTTCGGCCAGATCGCCGGCATTGCCAAGGGCAAGGTGGTGTGGACCGCGCTGCCGATCGTCGGTGCCCATGGCCGGGGCGGCACCAAGGACGCAGCCGCCAAGCTCGAGGTCTGGGACTTCGAGCGCGCCGAGCGCAAGACGTTGCTGCCGAAGCTGGACAGCTTTGTGCTGTCTGCCGACCACCACACGTTGTTGGCGCGGCATGGCAAGACCCTGCGCGCCATCGATGCCACCCGCGCGCCCGACGACGAAGGCAGTGGCGCTGGCAAGAAGGGCGGCGACAAGCCGTCGCGCGACAGCGGCATGCTCGATCTGGGCCGGGTGCGGCTTTCGGTCGCACCACCGCAGGAATGGGCGCAACTGCTGCGCGAAGTCTGGCGCTTGCAGCGCGACCATTTCTGGACCGAAGACATGTCGGGCATCGACTGGGCGGCGATGTGGGACCGCTACGCACCGCTGCTGCCGCGCGTGGCCACCCGTGGCGAGTTGTCGGACCTGATCTGGGAGCTGCAGGGAGAATTGGGCACCTCGCATGCTTACGAGATGGGTGGCGACCACCGCAAGGCGCCGGCTGTGGCGCTGGGGCATCTGGCGGCCGAGTTCCGTTTGGCATCCGGTGCTGCGGGTGCTGCGTCAGAGGCGGGCTGGGAAATCGTCAGTACTGTGCAGGGCGACCCGTGGGAGGCGGCCGCCGATTCGCCGCTGAACGCAGTCGGTGTGCAGGCGCAGCCCGGCGAGCGCATCGTGGCGATCGGGGGCCGGCTTCTGACCCCGTTGCAGCCGCCGCAGTCGCAGCTGGTGCACCAGGCGGGCTCGAAGCTGGCACTGACCCTGGCCGGCGCCGATGGCCGCCAACGCCAGGTGCTGGTCACCGCACTGGCCGAAGAAACCCCGGCGCGCTACCGCGAATGGGTCGAGCGCAACCGAGCGTGGGTGCACGAGGCCAGCGGCGGCCGGGTCGGCTACTTCCACCTGCCCGACATGATGTCGGCAGGATTTGCCGAATTTCACCGCTACTTTGCAGCCGAGAGCGACCGCGACGGCCTGATTGTCGACGTGCGCTACAACCGCGGCGGTCATGTCTCGCAGCTGCTGCTGGAGAAGGTGGCGCGCAAACGCATCGCATGGAATGTGCAGCGCTGGGGCCAGCCCAGCTGCTACCCCGACGAAGCCCCGGCCGGCCCCGTGGTGGCGCTGACCAACGAACACGCTGGCAGCGATGGCGATATCTTCAGCCACGGCTTCAAGCTGATGGGCATCGGCACCCTGGTGGGGCAACGCACCTGGGGCGGAGTGATCGGCATCTGGCCGCGCCACAGCCTGATCGACGGCACCGAAACCACGCAGCCCGAATATTCGTTCTGGTTCAAGGACGCCGGCTGGGCCGTCGAAAACTACGGCACCGACCCGCAGGTGGAAGTGGCCAATGCACCGCAGGACGATGCCTTCAACGCGCCCGAGCGCGACCGCCAGTTGCACACCGCGCTGGCCGAAGCATTCAAGGCGATCGAGCGCGACGGGGTTTTCAGACCCGATTTCGGACCGCGGCCGCGGCTCGGCATGCGCAGCTGAGTTGCAGATGGCCCTGGCCAAGTGCTGCAGTTGCAGACCATCAGACGGCTCGGTGGCCCGCTTTCGCCAAGTAAAACCACTCATGTCCCGGCAGTGCCGAGGCATCCGGGAACACGATCGCGCCGGCCTGCGGTGCCCGCACTTCGCTGCCGTCAGCGCGGATGGCAATCAAGTCGCCTGCGGCCAACGGGTCGAAGCTGCTCCAGGCCGCCGCGAAACGGTCGTCGGGATGGTGACGGTCGACGACCTCGTCCAAGCTCAGGCACTCGAATGCCGGGGCTTGCGGTGCCAGCGGCAGATCGGCCAGCCCCAACAGTGACAAGCTCTGCACGATGGCGCGATAGGCGACATCCGGCGCAGCCGGATCGTCGTGCTGCCCGCATTCCAGCGTCACGCCATAGCCGCCGCGGCTGCGCATGAACTCGGTCGTGCCGACCCCATAGCTCGGGTCTTCGTGCACCGCGCCGGGGGTCAGCCCCCGCGCTCGTCGGGCGGCCACGCCGCGCGCATAGGCGTCGAGCCAGCCGTCGACGATGCGGGACGGGCCGACATGTGCCGCCAACCGCGCTTCGGCAGCCGCATGGGTAAACGGCTCCAGCGTGCCGGTGTTGTCGGCCGGCCCGCGCATCACGAAAGGCTGGCCGGGGCTGCGAAAGCTGTGCAGGTCCAGCAGCACGTCATGCTCGGCCAGCCAGCCGCAGAGTACGCGGGCGATGCGGTCTTCGTTGTCTTGCGGGGTGGCCGTGGGCTGCAGGCGCCGGTTCAGGTTGCGCTCGCCCATCCGCTGCGCCTTGGCATGCGCCAACGGGTTGCACACCGGCACGAACGTGACGCTGCCACGGTCGATGGTGATGCGGCCGCTGTCGATTTCGGACAGCACCCGCTCGATGCCCCGCGTGCCCGCGGTTTCGTTGCCGTGGACAGCTCCGGTGACGATCAATCGCGGACCCGGGCCGGTCAGCCCGGCAAAGCGGTGGGCACGCAACGCCTGCAGGTGTCGAAGGTCGGTCATTGCGGTTCACTGCAAAGCAATCCATGGGCGCGCTCGTAGCGTTGCCAGATGCCGACGATGACTTCGTCGGGCAGGTCCAGCGCTGCCTGCTCGGCGCCGCCGGCGATGCCCTTCTGTTCGAGCCAGTCGCGCAGCGGTTGCTTGTCCAGCGCCTGGATGCGGCCTTGCGCCAGTTCGTCGCCCAGCCACAGCCGCGAAGAATCGGGGGTCAGCACCTCGTCCATCAGGGTCAGCGTGCCGGCTTCGTCCAGCCCGAACTCGAACTTGGTGTCGGCGATCACGATGCCGCGGGTCAAAGCATAGGCGCTGGCGGCCTTGTACAGGCGGATCGCCACCTCCCGCACCTCCGCCGCGCGCTCGGCGCCGATCAGCGCCGCGAGCTCGTCGAAGCGGATGTTCTGGTCGTGGTCGCCCGCCGCGGCCTTGGTGGCCGGGGTGAAGATCGGCTCGTGCAAGGGGTCTGTTGTCTTGAGCCCATCCGGCAGACGGATGCCGCAGACCGTGCCCTGGCGGGTGTATTCCTTCCAGCCCGATCCGGCCACATAGCCGCGCACCACGGCTTCGCATGGCAGCGGGGTCAGGCGACGAACCAGCATCGACCGGCCTTCGACCTGTGCCACTTCGTCGGCGGCCACCACGCTTTCGGGTGCGTCGCCAGTCAGGTGGTTGGGCACGATGCCGGCAAGGTGGTCGAACCAGAACAGCGCCATCTGCGTCAAGAGCCGGCCCTTGCCGGGAACCGGTGCCTTCATCACCACGTCGAAGGCGCTCAGGCGGTCACTGGCCACCATCAGCAAGCGGTCGTCGCCCACGGCATACAGGTCGCGAACCTTGCCGCGGGCAATCAGCGGCAGCGAATGCAGCTCGCTTTGCAGCAGGGCAGGTCCGAGCGAGGCCAGCGCGGGGGTCGGAGTGTTCATGGGAGCGGTTGTCGAAAGAGAAATCGGACCTGCGGATTTTCGCCCGGCTTTCGAGCCTTCAGCGCTCAAGCCTTCGCATCAGCCAGAAGGATCAGCTGACCCGCGTCGGCATCCAGACAGGCCGGCACGCCCAGCGGCAGGGGCCGGTTCGGAACCGCATGGCCGGCCGGCCAGCCGGCCAGCAAAGGTTTGCCGAGCGGCAGCAGCATCTGCTGCAACAACGCCAACGGCGCAGCCGCTTCGCTGAAGCTGCCGATCAGGAAACCGGCAACCGCATCCAGCACGCCGGCCAGTCGCAGTTGCGTCAGCAGGCGGTCGACCCGGTAGGGCTCTTCGTTGATGTCTTCCAGGAACAGGATCGCACCCGCCGGATCCCAGGCCCACGGCGTGCCCAGCAGTCCGACGACCAGGCTCAGGTTGCCGCCGATCAGCCGGCCCTCGCAGCGCCCACCCGCATGCAAACCTGACTCGCGCGGCGCGGGGTCGAGCGCTGGCGCCAGCACATCGCCGGCTCCCAACCCGCGCTGCAGCAGCGCGAAGAGCGCGTTGCAGTCGGCTTCGTTGCCGGGGTGGATCAGGTCCGACGCCGGCATCGGCGCGTGCAGGCTTGCAAGCCCTTCCCGGCTCCACAGCGCATGCAGTGCCGTGATGTCGCTGTAGCCGATCAGCAACTTGCGGGCGCGTCGCACCAGGGTTGTGTCGATGCGGTCGAGGATGCGCATGCAGCCATAACCACCGCGCAGGCAGTGGATGGCTTGCACCTCGTCGTCGTGCAGCACCTGGTGCAGATCGGCGAGCCGGGTGTGGTCGCTGCCGGCCAGGTAGCCATCGCGCTGAAAGCAGCCGGGGTACAGCCGGCTGCGATAGCCCATCTGGTCGTATAAGGCAGTCACCAGGGGCAACCGTTCGACATCGGCGGGGCCGGCCGGTGCGATCACGCCGATCAGACTGCCCGGTGGCAGGCTTTCGATCGTCACTTGCGTACCTTTGTGCTGCGCACTCCGGTATTCGCCCTTGGGGCGGCCCGGCGGGCTCATGGGTCGGTCTTCAAGTTGGGAGTCGCGTCCGCGCGCAGCAGCGATTCGATCGCCGCGCCCAGCGCTGGCAAACGCCAGGTGGTGGCGCAGCGCGGGTCCGGGGCATGGTGGCGGCCCAGGCTGCTCAGCACCGCCACCAAGGCATGCAGCGGCGCTTGGGTGGCCGTGCCGGCCACGCGCAGGATGCCGGCGTCGGAGGCATAGCTGTCGGTGCAGCCGGTCTTGTGGGCGAAGCCGGGTGCGTCGGGCAGACCGGGCAGCCAGCCGGGCACACCGCGCAGGCTGCCCGACGACAGGATTTCGTCGAACTGCTGGCGCTGCAGCACCGCGCGCAGGTGGTCGCGGGTGGCCGGTTGCAGCAGTGGCAGCGACGCCATCGCTGCTGCAGACAGCCAGGGCGCAGCCGGTGCATCGGCGTCCAGCAGCCACAACAGCCGCACCGTGTCCCAGGCGGTCATGTGGATCATGCTGACCCCGGCGCCATCGGCATTGCGCCAGCCTCCTGCAGGCGTGGTGCCGTTGAGTTGCAGGGTGTGCAGGCCGAGCTCCGCGAAGCGCTCGTTGAGCACATCG
>JBBSPW010000153.1:0-8523 GCA_038258365.1 Burkholderiales bacterium
AGCGGCGCTGGCGCTTCGACTGAAGCGGTGCGTCGGCCTTCGCGAGCATCGCTGTTCGGGCTCGTGCTGCTGGTGATGGCGGTCAGCGCAGCCAGTTCCTGGTGGTCGGCACACTTCAAGGCCGACATCGGCCAGCAGGTGGCACAGCAGGCAAGGCCGGGCGACATCCGGATGCTGTCGTCCGAAACCTGCGGCATCTGCATCGAAGCGCGGATCTGGTTCACCGAAAACGCCGTCGCATTCAGCGAGTGCGTGATCGAAACCGATGCCGCCTGCCGCGCCGAATTCGTGGCCTTGCGTGCACCCGGAACGCCGGTGATACGGGTGCGGCAGCAGGTGCTGCTGGGGTTTCACCCGCAACGGCTGCTGGCTGCACTGGACACCGCGCCCACCTGAGCGCTCGGCCGGCGCGCTTGACCGGCGAGAGGCCGGGCGCACCACACCCCCTGTTTCAGTGACGGTTGCGCGCTGTCAGCGGTCCAGCAATCGCAACTTGACGGTCTTGCCCTTGATGCGGCCGGCCGTCAGCTTGCGCAGCGCGGCTTCGGCGATCGCAGAATCGACCGCCACATAGGTCGAGTAGTCGTTGACATCGATCTTGCCGATCTGCGCGCCGGCAAAGCCGAGGTCCTTTGTCAGCGCACCCAGCACATCGCCGGGGCGGATTTTTTCCTTGCGCCCGCCCATGATCTGCAGCGTTCGCATCGGTGGCTCAAGCGGCCCGCCGCCAGCCGGTGTCAGTTCGGCCAGCGGGTGCCATTCCGACTCGAAGCCGAGCGCTTGTTCGATCTTGCCGAGGCGGCCCATCTCGTCGACGCTCACGAGGTTGTAGACCGAGCCCACCGCATCGACCCGCCCGGTGCGCCCGATGCGGTGGGTGTGGGTGTCGACATCGGGGGTGATGTCGACATTGACCACGGCTTCCAGCTTGTCGATGTCGATCCCGCGCGCGGCCAGGTCGGTGGCCACCAGCACGCTGATGCTGCGGTTGGCAAAGCGCACCATCACCTGGTCGCGGTCACGCTGGTCCAGCTCGCCATGCAGCTCCATCGCGCTGAACCCTTGCGCGCGCAGCACCTCGACCAGGTCGCGACATTGCTGGCGCGTGTTGCAAAAAGCCAGCGTGCGCACCGGTCGGTGGTGGTCCAGCAGCAGCGACACCGCATGCAGCCGTTCGTCTTCCTTGACCTCATAGAAGCGCTGGCGGATCTGCGTGGCGGCCGGCCGGTCGGTCAGCCGCACCGACACCGGATCGCGCAGCAGCGCAGCCGCCAGCTTGTCGATGCCTTCCGGGTAGGTGGCCGAGAACAGCAGGGTCTGGCGCGACTTCGGGCATTGCTTCACCACCGCGGCGATCTCGTCCTGGAAGCCCATGTCGAGCATGCGATCGGCTTCGTCCAGCACCAGCGTGGTCAGTGTCCCCAACCGCAGGCTGCCGCGTTCCAGGTGGTCGCTGATCCGGCCCGGGGTGCCCACCACCACATGGGCACCGTGCTCCAGGCTCAGCAGTTGCGGGCGCAGCGTGGCGCCACCGCACAGCGTCAGCACTTTGATGTTGGCATCGGCGCGCGCCAGGCGCCGCAGTTCCTGTGTGACCTGGTCGGCCAACTCGCGGGTGGGGCACAGCACCAGGGCCTGCACATCGAAGCGGCGCATGTCCAGCTTGTCCAGTTTCGCAAGCAGCACGAGCGCGAAAGCAGCCGTCTTTCCGCTGCCGGTGCGGGCCTGGGCGATCAGGTCCTTGCCGGCCAGGGCAGAGGGCAGACTGGCAGCCTGGATCGGCGTCATCTGCGTGTAGCCGAGGCGCTGCAGGTTGGCCAGCGTGGCCGCCGACAGCGGCAGGGAATCGAAGCCGTTTTGCGAGACCTGGGCCGGGTCCGATGCGGGTGCTGAGGGGGTGTTCGGGTTCATGCGCGATTATCGTGACCTGTTGCGGTTCGCCCTCGGGCCGCCATCGACCCCGGATTGCATGACCACGCCCGCTCCTGCTGCTGCCCCTGCCGCCACTGTTTCTGCCGCCACGGCGACCCCGTACAAGCTGCCGACTGCCGCCCATGCAGCCCGGCTGCCGCCGCACATCGGCATCGAGCACATGGCCCGCATCCGCGCGGCCGCGTACAGCCTGCCGCAGGTGGTGAAGCCGGCGGATTTCAAGCCCGAAGGAAGTGCCGGGTTCGAAAAACATCTGGACAGCCTCGGCTATGTGCTGCTGCAGAAGCCGTCGCCTCCTTCAAGGCCCAGCCGCTGGATCGCCCCGGGCCTGATCGATGTCGCCCTGCGGCACCTGGACGAGGTCGGCACCGGTGCCGACGCGAGGCCGTTGATGCTGCAGCGCCGTGACGCGCTGGAAGCGGTCGGCATCACCGCCGAAGTGGGGGTGTGGAGCCGCCGCGTGGTGCAGTCTTTGTCGCTGTCGGAGTCCGGCTGGAAGGTGCAGGTGCACTACCGCTTGCCGGTGGCCGGGGACGGCAGCGAGCGCAGCAGCGAAACCCTCGGCGCCCCAAGCGCCGATGCCCTGTGGCGCTACTTTCGCAATGGCGACCTGCCCGCATTGCAGGCCGACTTGGGTGTGCCCCAGGGCCACCCGCATGCGGCCGAGCTGATGGCGCATCTGGAATCGCTGCTGGCGCGCAGCCGTGCCTTGTTCCAGCCCGACGACAAAGCTGGCCGCGCCCGCCACCTGCCGCTGTTGCTGCCCCGTCTGCAGGCCGAATGCGCAATTCCGCAGCCGATCGCCGCGCTGGCCGCGGCCTGCACCCGCGCCCAGGACCGCTGGGAACATCAGGTGGTCGAGGCCAACACCTTGCAGGGGCTGAATGCCGAGCTGGCCTTCCACGGCTATCCCGACAGCTTCAGCCTGGCGCGCAGCCTGCATCGCAAGGTCACGCTGTTCGTCGGCCCGCCCAACAGCGGCAAGACCCATGCGGCTTTCGAGCGCCTGGCGTCATTCGGAACCGCAAGCGAAGGCGGTGCCTATCTGGCGCCCTTGCGTTTGCTGGCGCTGGAAGGCCGCGACCGGCTGGTGGCGCGCGGGGTGCCCTGTTCACTGTTGACCGGCGAAGAAAACATGCCGGCTGCCGGCGCGCGTGCGGTCAGCAGCACGATCGAGATGGTGCGCACCCAGGAACGCATGGCGGTGGCGGTGATCGACGAAGCGCAGATGATCTTCGACAACTCGCGCGGCTGGGCCTGGACACAGGCGATCGTCGGCGTGCCGGCGGCCGAACTCATCATCATCTGCAGCGAGTACGCGGTGCCGGCGATCGAGAAGCTGCTCGGCCTGTGCGGCGAGCGCTGCACCGTGCGCCACTTCGGCCGCAAGCAGCATGTGCAGTTGCTGCCCGCACCGGTGGCGATCGGCGCGCTGAAGCTCGGTGATGCCGTGGTGGCTTTCAGCCGCCGCGATGTGCTGACCCTGCGGGATGCCATCGCCGCCGGCGGCCACCCGGTGTCGGTGATCTACGGTGCGCTGCCGCCCGAAGTGCGGCGCCGCGAGGCGGAACGGTTTGCGAGCGGAGAAAGCCACATCCTGGTGGCCACCGACGCGATCGGCATGGGCCTGAACCTGCCGATCCGCCGGGTGCTGTTCAGCACCCTGACCAAGTACGACGGGGTCGGCGACCGGCGCCTGCAAGAAGGCGAGGTGCACCAGATCGCAGGCCGCGCCGGGCGCTTCGGCATTCACGAGGAAGGCTTTGTCGGCGTGCTGGCCGAAGCGGAACCCGAAGCCGCCCAGGTGCTGTCGGACCTGCTGGACCGCACGCCGCGCGCGCCGGCCGATTTCAAGGCCCCCGTGGCACCCAACGGTTGGCACATCGACACCATCAGTGCACGCTTGCAAAAGCACCGGCTGCGTGAGGTGCTGGCCGTGTTCGTCGAACAACTGCGGCTGGACGATGCGCACTTTGCGGTGGCGGCGCTTGAGCAGATGCTGGAGCTGGCCGAACAAGTCGACAGCGTGGCGTCGACGTTGACGCTGCGTGAACGCTTCGTCTATGCCCAAGCCCCTGTCGACACCCGCACCGACACCCAGGTAAAGGCTTTTCTGGACTGGGCCGCTGCGCATGCGCATCTGGGCCGTGTCGGCAGGCCCTGGTTCCTGGACGAGGTCGACAGCCACAGCCGGCTGGAACGGATGGAGCATGCGCTGCGGTCCTGCACCTTGTGGTTGTGGCTGGACCTACGATTCCCCGGCATCTACGGCCATGTCGAAGAGGTCATCCACTTGCGCAGCCGGCTCAACGACGGAATCGAGCTGCAACTGAAGGGCAAGCGGCCGTTGGCGCAGTTGCGAGAGCGGCAGCGCTCCGCCGCGCGGCGCCGCGGGCCTGCCAGCCGCTGAACCGGGGTGAGAGGGTGCGCAACAGAGCATGCATTCCCGCTCGGTGGCGATTGTGGCTGCCGGCGCAGGCCATCGCGGCCGCGGTGACGAGCGGGGCCACCGCTGCGTCCGGAGCGGCCATCGAACAGGCGTTGCCCGCCTGGACCGTGCTCCACTGCGGCTTCGCTGAGGGGGTGCTCTACCTGACCTACGCCGTGAACGGCAAAGCCGCGATCACCCCCGCCGTCGACAACGCTGCCAACCGTGCCAGCTGCGACAGGGCCGGCTATCCGCTGGCAGGTGCGGTGCCGGGACGGATACGGCAACAACCGCAGCGTGTCCCGGAGCAAGTGGTCAGCGGTGCACCGCAACCGCAACTGCGAATGGAGCAGCCGCAGCCGCCCCAGCCTGCGCCGGTCTTCACGCCGCTGGCGGTCGGCTCGGCGCTTGCCATCGACGCCCGCAACGATGGCGACGCGGCGCAGGCGTGCCTGATCAGCTTCAGCTACAGCTGGGATGACAACGTCGCGGGGCCGCGATCCTCGACTGCGCAAGCCATCCTTCCGGCGGGCCAGCGCAACCGGGTGGTCTCGGTCAACACCCCGGGCTCCGGGGCGCGCTTCGTCACGCCCCCCACCACTTCCTGCCGGCCGCTGAACTGAAGCATGCAAGACCCGACGATCCGCCACAGCCCCGCTGCCGAGCGCAACCGCGGCCCGATCCTGCAGCAGTTGCAACGCCTGCTGCCGGCGCGCAGCACGCTGCTGGAAATCGCCGCCGGCAGTGGTCAGCATGCGGCGCACTTTGCCGCCGCGATGCCCCTGTGGGACTGGTTGCCGAGCGAGGGCGATGCGGCTTCGCTGCCATCGATCGCTGCCTGGTGCCGCAGCCTTGCCAATGTGCGGGCACCGTTGCACCTGGACCTGCTGGCCACGGGAGAAGGGAGCGGCTCGAGCAGCCCACGAGCCGGCGGCGGTTGGCCCGGCGTGCCAGCGCAACTGCAGGCGATCTACGCCGCCAACCTGCTGCACATCGCGCCTTGGGAGGTGTGCGCTGCGCTGATGAGGGGGGCCGCTCGCCACCTGGCCCCTGCGGGCTGTTTGTTGGTCTACGGGCCGTTCATCGTCGAAGGCGAGCCGCTGGCCGACAGCAACCGCGCCTTCGATGCCGACCTGCGGCAACGCGACCCGGCCTGGGGTCTGCGCCGGCTCTCGCAGGTGGCGGCTTCAGCCGCCGGCGCCGGACTGTCGCTGCGCGAGACGGTGCCGCTGCCGGCCAACAACCTGCTGCTGGTATTCGACCGCGCGGCCGTGCAGGGTCAGCCCGGTCGCACGTAGTCGCTGGCCACCCAGGCCGCCGCACTGCGGTTGTCGAGCCTGAATCCTGCGTGTACACGCACGCTGGCGAGTGGGGCGCCGGCGGCATCGTGCGCTGCCAGCAGCGCATGCGGGTCGTCCTCGTCGGGCACGATGTCGAGCGTGATCCGCAGTGTGTGGCCCTCGTGCTGCAGCAGCACTTCGCGGTGCAGGGTGGCCTGCAACTGCTGTTCATGGCGGCGCACCACTTCGGCTGCGGTCTTGACGAGCGTGTGGAAGGCCGCCGTGTCCAGTGGCTTCGGGTTCTTCTTGTCACGGCCCATGGTCCACGGCCCGACCAGCGCCGGCTCTGGCTGGCCGTGCAGCGTCATCTCCACTGCCCAGCCATCGTCGTCGGGGTTCTTGATGACGCGCGCGGTCCAGCCGTTGTCGCGCCACAGGCGGGCTTCCTTGATGGGGTCGTCTTCGTCTTCTGGCGGGTTCATGGGTCGTGATCGTAGGCGCTGCCCGGGTGTTGACTGAGCAGGCGCCTTAAGCTTCGGCTCCTTCAGCCACACCGACCCCAAAGCCCGCATGTTCGGAATGCTCGACATCGCTGCCATCTGCCTGGTGCTGACCGCACTGCTCGCCTACCTCAATCTGCGCTTCGTCGGTCTTCCCACCGCCATCGGCGTGATGGTGGCGTCGTTGGCGTTGTCGCTGCTGCTGGTCGCGCTGGACGCCACGGGTCTCGTCACCAGCCTGCGCCAGTACGAGGAGTCGCTGTTGAAGTCGATCGACTTTTCCGATGTGCTGATGCAGGGCATGTTGTCGCTGCTGTTGTTTGCCGGCGCCTTGCATGTCGACCTGTCGGAGCTGAAGTCGTACCGCTGGCAGATCGGCTCGCTGGCGGTGATCGGAACGCTGCTGTCGACGGTGGTGGTGGGTTTGGCGATGTGGTGGCTGCTGCCGCTGCTGGGGGTTGCCGTTTCGCTGCCGTACTGCCTGGTGTTCGGCGCCCTGATCTCGCCCACCGACCCGATTGCGGTGATGGGCATCTTGAAGTCGGCCAAGGCGCCGAAGAATCTGGAACTGGTGATCGCCGGTGAGTCGCTTTTCAACGACGGCGTGGGTGTGGTGGTGTTCTCGTTGTTGCTGGGGGTGGCGGTCAGTGGCGAAGTGCCGAGCGCCAGCCATGCGGCCGAGCTGCTGCTGGTCGAAGCCGGCGGCTGCTTGTTGTTCGGCGCCGTGCTGGGCTATCTCACCTTTCGCCTGCTGCGCAGCATCGACAACTACCAGGTCGAAGTGCTGCTGACCCTGGCTGCGGTGATGGGCGGTTATGCCCTGGCCAGCCGGCTGCACATCTCCGGCCCGCTCGCAATGGTGGTGGCCGGGTTGATCATCGGCAACCACGGCCGGGCGCTGGCGATGTCGGACACCACCAAGCGTTACATCGACGGCTTCTGGGAGCTGCTGGACGAGATCCTGAATGCGGTGCTGTTCGTGCTGATCGGCATGGAGGTGATCGTGGTGCGGTTCTTCGATGGCTTCGCCCTGGTGGCGGTGGCCGCGATCGTCGTCACGCTGCTGTCCCGCGCGCTGACGGTGGGGCTGCCGGTGACCGCGCTCGGGCGTTTCTTCAGCCTGCCTCAGGGCGCCGGCCCGGTGCTGACCTGGGGCGGCTTGCGCGGCGGCATTTCGGTGGCGCTGGCGCTGTCGCTGCCGCCCGGCCCCGAGCGCGACGTGCTGCTGGCCATCACCTACTGCGTGGTGGTGTTCTCGATCGGCGTGCAGGGCTTGACCATCGGCAAGCTGGTGCGGCGCGTGGTGCGGGTTTGACGGAGCGTGTCTAAAGTCGAAGCAGCAAGTCGCGATCCGGCTATGCTGGACCGAAGCAACCGGTTTCGTTCCAACCCACGCAGGAGAGCCCCATGGCCGACGACGACAAAGAAGTGATCGAAAAAACCGACCTGGAAAAGTCGCAGGACATCATCACCCAAATGAAAGAAATGCAGCACTACGCCAAATCCAACATCGAACGTTTGACCGAACAGTGGCTGAAGATGGACGGCGAGTTGAAGCAGAAGGACATGGCGAAGAAAATGGAGTCGCTGCTGACCACGCAGAACACCTTTTACGACGATCTGGAAGCGGCCATCGCCGGGTATGAAACCCTGTGCGTGGGGATGCAGCCGAAAGTCTGATCCGGCGGTTCGGGCAAGCCCGGTCGGGCCGCTGCGCAGCGCAGCGCCGGCCGAAGCCCCAGAATCTGCAGCCCGTGAGCAAGCGGCGCCGATGCCAGGTCTGGTGTAGGCGCCGTTTGCATTCCGATCGTCGATCCCTGATTGCTGATCCCGATCCCTCGTACAACGCCCCGGAGTTCCATGTTCGAAGCCCACCTGCTTGAAGAAGGCTCCCCCCATCCCCGCGGCGCCACCGCCTCCGATCACGGCGTCAACTTTGCGCTCTTTTCCGCTAATGCCACCCGGGTCGAGGTCTGCATCTACGACGAAGCCGGCACCACCGAGATCGCCCGCATCACCCTGCCGGAGTTCACCGACGAGGTTTGGCACGGCTTTGTTCCGGGTTTGAAGGCAGGCGCCCGCTACGGCTACCGGGTGCACGGCCCCTACGAGCCGTTGCAGGGCCATCGCTTCAACCCCAACAAGCTGCTGCTGGACCCGTATGCTAAGGCGTACATGGGCGAACTCACCTGGGGCGACGAGCTGTTCGGCTACACCGTCGGCCATCCCGATGCCGACCTGAGCTTCGACGAGCGCGACAGCGCGCACCTGATGCCCAAATGCGTGGTGGTCGACTCGCATTTCAGCTGGAAGCAGCCCGGCAGCGTGCGCGTGCCCTGGGACCAGACGGTGTTCTACGAAACCCATGTGCGCGGCTTCACCA
>JBBSPW010000154.1:0-8522 GCA_038258365.1 Burkholderiales bacterium
CGACACCATCGGCGTCGGCACCCCGCTGAAGGTGCAGGCGGCAATGGAGCGCGCCCTGCGGCACTTCCCGCTGGTGGAAGTCAGCGGGCACTTCCACGACACCTACGGCCAGGCTCTCGCCAACATCCTGGCCTGCCTGCAGATGGGCGTGCACAGCTTCGACGCCAGCATCGCCGGCCTGGGTGGTTGCCCCTATGCCAAGGGCGCCACCGGCAATGTAGCGACCGAAGACGTGGTCTTCATGCTGCGCGGCATGGGCATCGATACCGGCATCGACCTGGACCGGCTGGTGGACGCGGGGGGCTACATCAGCGATGTGCTGGGCCGCGATCCGGTGTCGCGGGTCGGCAAGGCCCTGCTGACCCAGCGGCGCAACGCTGCTGCGGCCACGGCCGCAACCGCCGCGGCAACACCCGCATGACGGACATGGCCGGCGATGACACGGGCAACGACGCGGTCGCGTCGCCCTGCATCAGCATCTGCCGCATGGATGAGGTCAGCGGTTTGTGCGAAGGCTGCCTGCGCAACCTCGACGAAATCGCATTTTGGTCGGTGCTTGACAACGACGACAAGCGCACGGTGTTGGCGCAGATCGAGCAGCGCCGGCTCTCGGTGTTTTCCCAACCCACCCCCCGCCATCCCGCTTCGTGAAATCGAAGCTGCGGGTTGTTGCCGGGTTTGTCAGCCAGACGTCAGTTCTTCGTCAGCTCCCGTTGGGCAATCGCCCCGATGATTCGGCCTGCGAGAAATTGCAACGCCGTTCACCGCCATTCATTGGCCGCGAGGAGACCCCCCCGATATGGAACACGACCACAACGGCTACTGGAAGGCCACCCTAGGACTGCTCGCCAAGATTCTGGTGATCTGGTTCCTGGTGTCCTTCGGTGCCGGCATCCTCTTCGCCCCCTGGCTCAATGCGATCCATCTCGGCGGCTATCCGCTCGGCTTCTGGTTCGCCCAGCAAGGCTCGATCTATGTCTTCATCGCGCTGATCTTCTGGTACGGCAAGAAGATGGCCGAGATCGACCGCCGCTTCGACGTCGACGAAAAATAAAGGGAAGCGGCAAATGGATCTCCAAACCACCATCTACATCGTTGTCGGGCTCAGCTTCGCGCTGTACATCGGCATCGCCATCTGGGCGCGCGCCGGCTCCACCAGCGAGTTCTATGTCGCCGGCGGCAACGTCAACCCGGTGGTCAACGGCATGGCCACTGCGGCCGACTGGATGAGCGCCGCGTCGTTCATCTCGATGGCCGGCCTGATCAGCAACATGGGCTACGGCGGATCGCTGTTCCTGATGGGCTGGACCGGCGGCTATGTGCTGCTGGCGATGCTGCTGGCGCCGTACCTGCGCAAATTCGGGAAGTTCACGGTGCCGCAGTTCATCGGCGACCGCTTCTACTCCAAGAGTGCCAGCACGGTCGCGGTGCTGTGCCTTCTGATCGCGTCCATCACCTACATCATCGGCCAGATGACCGGCGTGGGCGTGGCCTTCAGCCGCTTCCTGGGTGTCAGCAGCGAGATCGGCATTTATGTCGGCATGGGCATCGTGTTCCTGTACGCGGTGTTCGGTGGCATGAAGGGCATCACCTATACGCAGGTGGCGCAGTACATCGTGCTGATCCTGGCCTACACGATTCCGGCGGTGTTCATCTCGCTGCAACTGACCGGCAACCCGATTCCGCAATTGGGATTGGGCTCGTCGTTGAGTGGCCATTCGGAATCGCTGCTGAGCAAGCTCGACTCGGTGGTCACTGACCTGGGCTTCGGCAAGTACACGACGGCACTGCCCGGCAGCATGCTGAACATGTTCATGTACACGCTGTCGTTGATGATCGGCACGGCCGGTCTGCCGCACGTGATCATGCGATTCTTCACCGTGCCTTCGGTGAAAGACGCGCGTTCGTCGGCCGGCTGGGCGCTGGTCTTCATCGCCATTCTGTACACCACCGCACCCGCGGTGGCGGCGATGGCCAAGACCAACCTTATCCGCACCATCACGCCCGGCGTGGTGATGCAGGACAAAAGCCCGTATGCGGCCGATGCCAACATCGAGTACGCCACACGCCCGGACTGGATGAAGCGCTGGGAGAAAACCGGCCTCTTGAAGTTCGAGGACAAGAACGGCGACGGCCGCATCCAGTACTACAACGACAAGACCAAGGATGCGGGTGTGCTGGCCAAGGCGGGCGAAGCCGGCTGGAAGGGCAACGAGCTGACGGTCAACGCCGACATCATCGTGCTGGCCAACCCAGAAATCGCACTGTTGCCGGACTGGGTGATCGCGCTGGTGGCGGCGGGCGGTCTGGCAGCGGCGCTGTCGACTGCGGCGGGCTTGTTGATGGCGATTTCTTCAGCGGTTTCGCACGACCTGATCAAGAACGTCTTCAACCCCAACATCAGCGAGAAGGGTGAGTTGCTCGCGGGCAAGGTGTCGATGGCGGTGGCGATCGTGATCTCGGGTTGGCTGGGTTTGAACCCACCCGGCTTCGCGGCCGGTACCGTGGCACTGGCCTTCGGCATCGCGGCCAGTACGCTGTTCCCGGCCATCATGATGGGCATCTTCAGCAAGAAGATGAACAAGGAAGGTGCCATTGCCGGCATGCTGTCCGGCTTGTTCATCACGCTGTTCTATGTGTTTGCGCACAAGGGCATCTTCTTCGTGAAGGGCACCGAATACCTGGGCGTCATCGGCGGAGCCAACAGCTTCTTCGGCATCACGCCTGAAGCCTTCGGTGCGGTCGGCGCGATGGTCAACTTCACGGTGGCGTTCCTGGTCGACAAGGTGACCAAAGAACCTCCGCTGCACATCCAGCAGATGGTCGAAGCGGTTCGCATCCCGCGCGGGTCGCGGGCTGTGGACGGAGCGCACTGACCGGGTTCGCGACCATCCCCCGCCGAGCAACCGGTCCCCGATACTTCGGGTACCGGCTGCACGAAGGCCCCGCCGGCTCTGTCGGCGGGGCCTTCGTCCATGCAGCGCGCCAATCCTTCGAGGTCCTCTCCCATGGTTTTCAATGTCGAAGTGGTGCTGACCTGGATCCTGTTCCTGGCGCTGTTCCCGATGGCGTTCTTCTGGTTGCGCCGTGCCTGGCGCATCGTCGTCCAGCGCGACTTCTCCGAAGTCGCGATCAAGCACGGCGAGCCGCCGCCCGACGCGGCCCGCTGGGCGCCGTATGAGATGCTGATCAACGGCATCGCAGGCACGGTGGTGGTGGGCGTGATCGTCTGGGTGCTGCTGGCTGGGCTGCGCTACGAGACCTGGACAGCCATTGCCGGCACCACCATCTGGTGCAAATTTTTCGCAAGTTTTGCGCTCAGCCGGCATGCGCACAACTTTGGCCTTCGTGACGCCGAGGCCAAGAAGGCCAAGAAGGCCGCCGCCAGCAAGGCGCGGTCGCGCTGAGTTTCGACAGCACCTGTGCCGCCAACGCCACGGGCCGCGTCGCCGCCGACTTCGCATGCGCATCCTGCTGGCCGAAGACGAGCGCGAACTGGCGGGCTGGCTGGTGCGCGCGCTGCAGCAAAGCGGCTTCCAGGTCGACTGGATCGACGACGGCCGCATGGTCCGCCGCAGCCTGAAGGCCACGCGATACGACGCGCTGGTGCTGGACCTCGGCCTGCCGGGGCTGGGCGGGCACGAGGTGCTGGCCGACCTTCGCGAAGCCGACCAGCGCCTGCCGGTGTTGGTGCTGACCGCACGCGATTCCTTGATCGAGCGCGTCACGAGCCTGCACGAAGGCGCCGACGACTTTCTCGCCAAGCCCTTCGAGCTGGCCGAACTGGAAGCACGGTTGATGGCGTTGATCCGCCGTGCCCGCGGCACCGAGCACCCGCGCCTGGCTTGTGGCCCCCTGGCCTACGACACTGCCACGCGGCAGTTCGCGCTCGACCATGCGCCTCTGACCCTGAGCCCGCGTGAGCACGCGCTGCTGCGGGCGCTGATCCAGCGCAGCGGAGAGCCGCTGACCAAGCGAGAACTGCTGGACCGGGTGTTCTCCGACGAGGAGGATGTGAACCCGGAAGCGATCGAGGTGCTGGTGCACCGGCTGCGCAAGCGCCTGGCCGACAGCGTGGTGCAGATAGCCACCTTGCGGGGGCTCGGCTACTTGCTGGAAACGCGCACATGAAGCCACCGGCGATCGCCTCGATACCCGCGCGCACGAACCCGGCCGCCGATCCACTGCCGGTTGCTGCGCGGCCGCACAACGCCCGCAGCCTGCGGCGCACCCTGATGCTGGTGCTGGTGCCGGGCTTGATGGCCGTGGCGCTGCTGGAGATCGCGCTCACTTGGCGCACCGCAGTCGATGCGGCCGACGCGGCCTACGACCGTTCGTTGTTGGGCGCCATCAAGGCCATCGACGCCAACATCTCCACCGACAGCGGCGGTCTGGCGGTGGAGCTGCCCTACCGGATGCTGGAGTTCTTCGAGCTGACCGCCAATGGCAGGGTCTACTTTCGGGTGGCGACCGAGAACGGGCTGGCGGAGATCGGCAATGCCGGCCTGCCACCACCGGCCAGCGCACTGGTCACGGGCCAGCCGCAATTTATCGACACGCAGTACTTCGGCGAGCCGGTGCGGATGGCGTCCTATGCGCGGCTGCTGGACCGCCCGCTGGTTGGGCAACCCGCGGGGCAGCAGACACCGCAGCGGGTGTTGATCCAGATCGCCGAGACCTTGCAGCCCCGCGAGGCCTTCACCCGCACGCTGCTGCTGCAGTCGCTGACGCGCGACGGCCTGCTGGTGCTGGCCGCCAGCGCGATGCTGGTGGTGGCGGTGGGTGTTTCGCTGCGCCCGCTGGCGCGGCTGCGCAACGAGGTGCGCGCCCGCAGCCCCAACGATCTGCGGCCGATCTCGCCGCACGGCATCCCGGCCGATGTGCAGCCGCTGGTCGAGGCCATCAACCACCATGTGGCGCGCATCCGCGAGCAAGCCGAAGCGCGGCGCCGCTTTGTCGACGATGCGTCGCACCAACTGCGCACCCCATTGGCGACCCTGGCCACCCAGGTCGGCTATGCACTGCGCGAGTCCGACCCGGCCGAGCAGCGGCTGGCGCTGGCAGCGATCAAGCAGCAACTGGACGAAGCCGTGCGGCAGACCAACCAGATGCTGGCTCTGGCGCGCGCCGACAGTGCAGACAGCGCCGAGTTGCAGTCCGAGCCGGTGGACCTGTCGGCACTGGCACAGGAACTGGTGCGGCGTTGGTGGAGCGAGGCGCGTGAGCGTGGCATCGACCTGGGCTACGAGGAGGTGCCCGACGCAGCCGGCACCGCACTGCCGCCTGCACGCGCGCAGGCGCTGCTGCTTCGAGAGGCGGTTGCCAACCTCGTGCACAACGCCATCCGTTACACCCCGCGCGGCTCCCAGGTGACGGTGCAGGTGGGTCGCGAGGGTCAGCGTGTGCACATCAGCGTGGTCGACAACGGCCCCGGCATGGCGACGGAGGAACTGGCGCGCGCGGGCGAACGCTTCTTTCGCGGCCGCACCGGCCTGCAGCAACCCGGCAGCGGCTTGGGCCTGGCGATCGTCAAGTCGATCGTCGAGCGGCAAGGAGGGGAGTTGCTGCTGGCGGTTGGGCCGCAGGAGCGTGGGCTGCAGGCGCGCATGTGGTTGCCTGCCCTTGTGCCGGTCGCAGGCGGTTGACTGTTTCAGTGTTTGCATGTTTGCTGGCGTTTGTTCGTTCGTGATTGCGTGAGGCCAGCGCCGGTGGTGGGGGGCGATGGTGTGGCACGGGCGCGGCGAGAACATCGATCAGTCGTGCATGTCTTGTAGGCACGCCACCGCCGCCAGCAAAGCCGCGTCCGGGCAGGCCGCAGCGCGCATAAAGCCTTGGCGCCGAGCACCGGAGAGCGCAGGTCATTCGAGCCGTCCAGGCGAGAACGCCAGGGCAGCGCGCATAGGCCTGCCCGGACGCGGCTTTGCTCGCTGCAAAATTTCGCGGAATCCGCACAGGCACCCACCCAGCCACGCATCCACCCCCAGGGTTGTCCCTGTGTTTTCGCCGCTTCAGGTGAAAGCCCGTTGAAAGTGTGGACTGCCTAGAGTCCAATCCTTGCGATCCGGCACCGCACCGGTATCGATCAACCGACCCCTGATGGAGACAGACCCCATGAACCGCACACCCAAGCTTTCGAGCGTCGCTTCCGCCCTGGCGCTGGCCGCCTCGCTCGCGACCACTTTCGCTATCGCCGGCCCGCTCGACAAGACCGAATGCATCGCGCCGGCCAAGCCCGGCGGCGGCTTCGATCTGACCTGCAAGCTGGCGCAGCAGGCGCTGATGGAAGGCAAGTACATCAGCGACCCGATGCGCATCACCTACATGCCCGGCGGCATCGGCGCGGTGGCCTACAACGCCATCGTGGCGCAGCGCCCTGGCGAAGACAACACCATCGTCGCCTACTCGGGCGGCTCGCTTTTGAACCTGGCGCAAGGCAAATTCGGCCGCTACAACGAGAACGATGTCCGATGGCTGTCCGCGGTCGGCAGCGACTTCGGCGCCGTGATCGTGGCCGAGAACTCGCCTTTCAAGTCGCTCAAGGAATTGGTCGCCGCCGTCAAGGCCGACCCCACCAAGGTGGTGTTCGGCGCGGGTGGCACGGTCGGCAGCCAGGACTGGATGAAGGCCGCATTGACCGCCAAGGCCGCCGGCATCAATCCGAAGTCGATGCGTTTCGTGGCTTTCGAGGGCGGCGGTGAAGCGTCGACCGCGTTGCAGGGCGGCCATGTGCAGGTGTATTCGGGCGATGCTTCCGAAGCCGACCAGCAGATCAAGGCCGGCGCCAAGATCCGGGTGCTGGCGGTGATGTCCGACAAGCGCCTGGAAGGCAACCTGGCCAATGTGCCCACCGCCAAGGAGCAGGGCTTCGACATCGAATGGCCGATCATCCGCGGCTTCTATCTGGGCCCGAAGGTCAGCGATGCCGACTACAAGACCTGGGTCAGCACCTTCGACAAGATGATGGCCACCCCGGCCTACGAAAAGATGCGCGCCGAGCGCGGTTTGTTCAAGTTCTCGCTGACCGGCGCTGAGCTCGATGGCTACATCAAGAAGCGCGTGGCGGCTTATCGCGAGCTGGCTGCCGAGTTCGGCTTGAACGTCGCCAAGTAAGCGCAGCCACGTACGCGCGGCGAAGTAGGCGTCGCGAAGTAAGCGTCGCCAAACAAGCGCAGCGGGTCGGGCAGCGCGGCTTGCGCGCCGCCGGCCCAACGGTCTGCACCTCAACGCCGCCCCTCTGCGGCACGAAGGCGAGCCATGAGTGATCGCATCCTGGGCGTTTGCTGCGTCGTCGCCGGCGTGGCCATGGCCATCGCCGCGCGCGGCTATGCCGCGCCCATCTCCTATGAACCGGTAGGCCCGCGCGCCTTCCCGTTGCTGCTCGCGGGCCTGCTCGCTGTCGGTGGCCTGTGGTTGGCGGTGCGGCCCGGGCCGCAGGGTTTCGATCTGGCGCGCCAGAACTGGCGCCCCATCGGGCTTGCCGTGGTGGCGGTCTTCATCTACACCGCGCTGTTCCAGGCCCTCGGCTTTCCGTTGGCGACCGCCTTGATGGCGGTGCCGGTGGGCATGGCCTTCGGCGGCAGCTGGAAGCAGTCGCTGGTCGGCGGCGTGGGGCTCGGGGTGGTGCTGTTCCTGCTGTTCGACAAGCTGCTGGATGTGGTGCTGCCCACCGGCGTCCTGTCGTTCATTTTTGGCGGAAGGTAAGGACGCGCTGGCCATGGACACCTTCAACTACCTGATGGGCGGCTTCGCGGTCGCGCTGACCCCCACCAACCTGCTGGTGGCGGCGATCGGTGCCTTCATCGGCACGATCGTCGGCATGCTGCCGGGCCTCGGTCCCATCAACGGGGTCGCGATCCTGATGCCGCTGGCGTTTGCGCTGAAACTGCCTGCGGAAACCGCGCTCATTTTGCTGGCGGCGGTGTACATGGGCTGTGAATATGGCGGGCGCATCTCGTCGATCCTGCTCAACGTGCCGGGCGACGCCGGCGCCATCATGACCGCGCTCGATGGTCATCCGATGGCCAAGCAGGGGCTTGCCGGTGTGGCGCTGTCGATCTCTGCCTGGAGTTCGTTCGTCGGTTCGATCGTCGCCACGCTCGGCATCGTGCTGTTCGCGCCGCTGCTGGCGCGCTGGGCGCTGGCCTTCGGTCCGGCCGAGTACTTTGCGCTGATGTGCTTTGCCTTCGCCTGCATCACCGGGCTGATGGGCGATGCGCCCCTGAAAGCCGCGCTGGCCGCAGTGATCGGGTTGTCGCTGTCGACGGTCGGGCTGGATTCGAACTCGGGCGTCTACCGCTTCACCGGTGGCGATGTGCACCTGTCGGACGGCATCCAGTTCATCGTGGTCGTGATCGGCGTGTTCTCGGTCAGCGAGATCTTGCTGATGCTGGAGCAGCACCACAGCGGCGGCGGGCTGATCAAGATCACCGGGCGCAAGCTGTTCAACCTGAAAGAGCTGATGCTCACCGGCTGGGGCACGCTGCGCTCGGCGGTGGTCGGCTGCGTGGTGGGCGTGCTGCCCG
>JBBSPW010000155.1:0-8427 GCA_038258365.1 Burkholderiales bacterium
GCTACAGTTATCCACAGCCGGCTGCTACAACGCCGGCGCCCATCCCCGGGGCACGTTGAGATCGGCAGGGTGGGTCAACTTGAGATCGGCGCCCACACCCCATTCGCCCTCCATCAAGCCGCCCGCTCGCTTCGCATGACCCTGGCTAGGCTGGGAAGCAAATCGGACATTCAAGAACGATGTCCGAATTCTCTGCAAGTTCAGCCTGAGTTCATGAGCGATTTTGCTCGCAGCGCAAGGAGCGCGACATGACCAAGAGAAACCAGCATGTGGTCCCCCGCGACGGCGCGTGGGCCGTTCAGGGCGCAGGCGCTCAGCGCGCGACCGCCATTCACACAAGCAAGCGAGAGGCCGTGCACCAAGCGCGGCAGATCGCGCAAAACCAAGGCACCGAGCTGCTCGTCCACGGGGGGGATGGAAAAATCCAAAGCCGCGACAGCCACGGCCGCGATCCGTTCCCGCCCAAGGGCTGAACGCTGCCAAAGGAACATTCAAATGTCAAATATGCAAATCAACGCTATCCGCATGTCCGTGGGCGGCACTCGCAATGAGCACATCACGCACATCTTCGGCCCGGAGTTGGGCACGAAGACGCGCTTCGAGGGGGTGTCCGACATCTATCACCGTCGCAACACCTTCTACACGCAGACCAGCTCGCTCGGCGGGCAAACGCCCGTGGATCGCGTGGCAGCCAACGCGGCGGCTCTCTCGGACAACGACTATTTGCGCACGCATGCGAACGGTCAGTGGACGGATAACCTGCTGTCGCTGCCGCGTCGCTGATCGCGATGCAAGTCGTGTAGGGTCAGGCTCCGGCTCTCAGCAGTGCGGCGGCGGTGAAGGGGGCGGCAAACGGGCCCCCTTTGCACCACTGATTCGGCAGCGCGGGATCAGCGCCTCTTGCCAGGAGCCACTCATAGAGCGGCTTGTCGCCATTGATTGCGGCGATTTCGGTCAAGCGGAGAGACGGCATGCCGCAGGCATTGCTGCCGGTGAAGATTTCGGCCACCCGTGGACGAAGCTCTGGCGAAAGCTGCGCCGCGATCACTTTCAGCTCTTGGGGCTCGTGGATTGAGACCATGGCCGCACGGGCGTTGATGTCTGGCAGGGCGCGGGTGTCCAGGTACGCCGATAGCGTTCCCATGCGCGCAGTGCTGCGGGACTTCGAGAGCCGGTTGATCGCCGCGCCAAATGACGCCGGGTCGGTTGGCAGCGCCGCGCCCTGGTTAATGAAGCGTCTGAGGGTCGCCTCGCTCGCGCCCATGCCCACAGCGCAGTCGATCGTCGGGCACGCGTCGCCCGCGAGCGTGGGAGAGGCCTGCTTCGCGATGATCGTTCTGAGCTGCGCGTCGGCGCCGTCGGCGCTCGATTGCAGCTTGACGAGTGCGGTCTGGATCGCCGCCGCCGCGCCCCAGGTGTCTGCGATCAGGCCCTTGTCGCTGGCTTTCGCGTAGCTCGCCCACCCGAGGCCACTGATGAGCGCGAGGAACGAGACGGCCAGTGCCCACCAGGGTCGTTGACGAAGCCGGGCTTTCGGAGCGCTACCTTGCGGGCCGGAGGCGCGAGCCGCGGGCCGAACCGGCAGCAGGCCGGCGATGAAAAGAACAAGGGCGCAGAGCGCGGTCGTCGAATAGATCGCGACCGGCGCTGCTGGCGGGGCGAACGGGCGGAAGAAGTCAAGGGCGGCCACAGCGAAAACCGCGAACGCAATCAGCGTGTTGACCGGGATCAGGTGATCCCTGATGAACTGCTGGGTCAGAGCCACCAGCGACGGCTCGGCATTAGCGGCGGCATGCATCGCCGGCTCAATCGCTCACGACTTGGATCCGCGCCTGCATGAGCCAAACCCATGCGAGCGAGTAGAGGCTGACGGCGAACCACATGCCGACGACGCCAGTGGCTTTATTCCCCATGGCCGCCCACACGATCAAGATATAGGGAATGAGCCCGCCGAGCGCGAGCGAGACATCGACGAGTCGATTGGAGGACTTGGTGTAGGCCTTGCCAGCCATCCAGAACGCAGCGAAGAATGCGGCGATCAATCCAATGAGCGGTGCGCCCAGCAGCAATGCCAATGCGAGGATTCCGACTGTTCTGCTCCCCTTGCGCTCGCGCCGTTCTTGCTCGTCTCGGGATACCACTGCCATCGCGTGCTCCTGCTTGGCTGAGCCGCTAGCCCCTGCGGCGCGGCGAGCAAATTGTGGCGCGCTGTCGCGCCATTGTGGAATATATCCCGTGGACTGACAGTCGCCAGGCTCTTAGCTTCGTCGTGTGGATGACGGCAGCTACGAGTCAGCGAAGGAAGTGCTGTCCGCATGCATCAAGCGGCGGAGGGCGGAGCTCGATTTGAGTCAGGAGGGCCTGGCTCTGGATGCCGGCGTCGATCGCTCATTCATCTCGCAGATCGAGCGCGGCGTGGGCAATCCGAGCTTGCGCACCCTCTGCCGTATTGCCGATTGCCTGCGCTTGCCGGTAGTGGACCTGCTGCATTCGAACTGACACCGCGGCGGCTTTTGCGAAGCGGCGCAGATCCCAGCTACCGAGATCGCAGCAGCTCGTTGAGACGGATGAGAAGCACAGCTGGGACATCCTTGCGCCGATCGTTGGCGCGCACGGTTCACTACAACCCGGGTGCGCGTGCGTTGCCGTGCGGGTTTTCGGTTTCGCAATGTTGGCGGGGCTTAGCTACACCGATGTTGATCAGATATGAGCGCGAGGGCGGTCCGGCAGAACCGAGGCGATTTCCTCGGCTTCGAGCTCGGCATGGACCGCGCCCCAGAAGTTGAGCGCCTCGCGAAACCCCAGCAGAGCGGGCCCAAGGCTCTTGCGCGATCGAGCAGGCAGCCACGGCTTGGGAATCCGAGCGCTCTTCGGCTCTTTCTTCGCCGCGCCTTCGCGCGCTTCGTTGCTGAGATTGGATGGCGCGAGACCTGTGGCGCTTGCGGCAGCGCGAGTGGCCGGACGGGCCGCTTGATGCGGTGATGGGCTTGCTGCGTCGCCGGCCAAGTAGTCGGCGAGGTCGTAGACCGAGACGCCGACCTTGCCGCCGACGCGCTTGATGGGCATCGGGAAGGCGCCGCGGCTGCGCATGTTGGCCTGCGCTTTCGGGCTGCGGCCAATGGCGAGCGCGAGGTCCTGGGGCGAGAGGATGACCTTGGGCCCGTAGGCTTGCCGGAGGTCTCGAAGAATCTCGTCCTTGGTCATCCTGGCTCCGGGGGGCTTGGCGCCCCCGGCGGGAATCGAACCCACATCTGAGACTTAGGAGGTCCCCGTTCTATCCATTGAACTACGGCGGCAATACGAAGCAATTTTGCCACCTCGCGCGGGCTTCGAGACCGCAGCGCAAAAGCGGCTCGAACGAAGGCTGAGGCCCGCAAATGGCTGTTTTCGATCCCACCGATATCCCACAAATCCGCGTGACTCGATGCTTCGCAGTACTTCCCGATCAGCTTGGAAAGAGATAAAAATCAATGACTTGGCGGAGTTCGAAAGCACGCATCTCAGCGGTCTTAGCGCTTAGGAGGCGCCCGTTCTATCCGTTGAACTACGGCGGGAGACGCCAAATTTTCGCATGGCCCTGGTGGGTCACAGGAGCAGCCAAAGCCAACAGCCATACCCACCCCGGCCCCGTCACTTGACGAGCAGCCGCATCGCCCCTTCCAGCCCGCCGAGCGTCAACGGAAACATGCGTTGGGTCATCAGCTGCTGGACGATGCCGATGCTTTGCCGATAGCCCCAGACCCCCTGCGGTTCGGGGTTGATCCACGCAAACTTCGGGAATGCATTCGTCAAGCGCGCCAGCCACTCGGCACCGGCTTCCTCGTTGTTGTATTCGACACTGCCACCGGGCTGCACGATCTCATACGGGCTCATGGTGGCATCGCCGACGAAGATCAACTTGTAGTCGCGGTTGTACTTGCGAATCAGGTCCCAGGTCGCGAACTTTTCGCTGTAGCGGCGCCGGTTGTTCTTCCACATGAAGTCGTAGACGCAATTGTGGAAGTAGTAGAACTCCAGGTGCTTGAATTCGGTCTTGGCCGCACTGAAGAGCTCTTCGACCCGGTGGATGTGTTCGTCCATCGTGCCACCCACATCCATCAACAGCAGCACTTTGACCTTGTTGTGGCGCTCCGGCACCATGCGGATGTCCAGCATGCCCGCATTGGCAGCCGTGCGGTGGATGGTGTCGTCCAGATCCAGTTCTTCTTCTGCGCCTTCGCGGGCAAAGCGGCGCAGCCTGCGCAGCGCCACCTTGATGTTGCGGGTGCCCAGTTCTCTGGTGTCGTCGTAGTCTTTGTAGGCGCGCTGGTCCCAGACCTTGACCGCGCTCTTGTTGCGGCCCTTGTCCTGGCCGATGCGAATGCCTTGCGGGTTGTAGCCGTAAGCGCCGAACGGGCTGGTGCCACCGGTGCCGATCATCTTGCTGCCGCCCTGGTGGCGTTCTTTCTGTTCTTCAAAACGCTTCTTCAGCGTGTCCATCAACTCGTCCCAACCCATCTTGTCGACTTTGGCCTTGTCTTCGGCAGACAGCTCCAGCTCCAGCGCTTTGCGCAGCCATTCGAGCGGAATGTCTTGCGTGAAGTCGGTCAGCAGTTCCACCCCCTTGAAATAGGCCGAAAATGCGCGGTCGAACTTGTCGAACAAGGCTTCGTCCTTGACCAGGGTGGTGCGCGACAGCACATAGAAATCGTCGACCGACGGCCCTATCACGCCGGCTTTCAAGGCTTCCAGCAAGGTCAGGTATTCCTTGACCGACACTGGCAGCTTGGCAGCGCGCAGGGTGTAGAAGAAGTCGATCAGCATGTCGTGAGCCTATTTGTCGGCTGCCTGGTCGGCCTTGCGCAGGACTTTGTTGGCATTGGTGTTCTTGGTGCCTTTGGTGCCTCTGGCGCCCTTGGTGTTTCTGGCGGTCGCACTCCTTTTCGAGTCGCCCACATCGTGGCGCTTGAGCCAATCGAAAAACTCGCCGAACCACATGCGGCTGTTGCGCGGCTTCAGGATCCAGTGGTTTTCGTCCGGGAACCACACGAGCCGCGCATCCACCCCGCGCGCCTTCAGCGTGTTGTAGTAAGCCAGGCCCTGCGCGTCGGGCACGCGGTAGTCGAGCGCGCCGTGGATCACGAGTGTGGGGGTGCTCATGTTCCCAGCCATCACATGCGGGCTTTGGGCGTGTATGCGCGCCATGTCGTCCCAGTACCAGGCGCCCAGTTCCTTTGGATGCCAGGTGTAGGCATCGTCGGCGATCATGCCGACCCAGTCGTAGCAGCCTGCATGGCAGACATAGGCGGAATAGCGGCCGGCTGCGACATGGCCGTTCATCCAGGCCACCATGAAGCCGCCGTAGCTGCCGCCAGTGGCGAACACCCGGCGCTTGTCGGACCACGGCTGCGACAGCAGCCAGTCGGTGCCGGCTTCGATGTCGTGCAATTCCAGCTCACCCCAGCGGTGGGTGATGCTGTCCAGAAATGCATAGCCGAAGCTGGACGAGCCGTGGTAATTCACATTGGCCACCACATAGCCCTGGGCGGCAAACAATTGCGTGTTCCAGCGGTAATGCCAATTGTCGCCAGGTGCGGTGTGCGGTCCGCCGTGAATGCTGTGCATCACCGGATAGCTGCGCTTGGCATCGAAGTCGGGCGGATAGACCACCCACATTTGCACCGCATCTCCCTGGCCGCCTTTCAGCCATACCTCTTCGACCGTGCCCAGTTGCAAATCGCGCAGCAATTCGTCGTTGAATCGTTCGATGCGCAAGGGCGGCTGTGCTGGCAGATGGGCATGAACGCGCGCCGGGTGCAAGGAGCTGTCGGCCACGGTCACGAGGGTACCGGCGGTTTTGTCGAAGCCGCTGACCCATCCGCCCTCGGCTACCACCTCTGCGCGTTGATCGGCCAGATCGAAGCGCCACAGGTGGGTGCGGCCCTTTTGTTCGGCGGTAAAGAGCAGGGCATGGCCATCGTCTTCCCAGTGCAGCGGGGCCTGGGGTTCGTGGTCCCATTCGGCGCTTACCACATCCCACTGGTTGCTGCCCAGGTCCAGCACCGCCAGTTGCGAGGGCATCGTGTGCTTCTTCGCTTGGTGGCTGGCGGTGAAGGCGATGCGCCTGCCGTCGGGGCTGTAGCTGGGGTTGCCGAAGTCCCATTCGGGGTCGCGAGCCAGCACCTTGATCTTGCCGCTCTTGATCTCGATTTCGGCCAACGCAAAGCGCCCGTCGGGGCGCTTTTCCGCTGCCGGGTCGAAGGCGAAAACGATGCGCTTGCCATCGGGAGACACCGAGAAGTGGTGGGCCGATGGATCGGCCCTCGCCATTTCATAAGACGTGCCCTCGAACAGATCGCGCACCTTTCCCATGCCGCCACTCTTGGACAACTCCAGCAGGTGCAGATGGGCCACCCGCCCCATCGGCAGGTTGCGGTCCCAAAAGCGGTACTGCGCTTCGCTGGTGGCATAGCCGGTTTCCTTGCGCTGCTTGAAGTCTTTCAGCGCTTGGGCTTGGGCTTTGCCGCCTTTCAGTTCTGGCCAGACCCAGGAGACGAACACCAGGCTGCGGCCATCGGGGTTCCAGGCGAATGCGTTGACCCCGGTGGCCACCTCAGCAGCGCGCATCGCTTCGCCCCCGTCGGGCGAGATCAAGTAGAGCTGCGACTCGCTGTCCTTTGCGCCTTCCTGATCGCGTTTGGCGGTAAAGGCAATCAGCTCGCCGGCTTTGCGCGGCGGGCTCCATTTCGGTGTGGCGTCTTTTTCGCCGGCTTGCGTCAGGCGTCGGGGAGCCGTGCCATCGGTGTTCAAGAGCCACAGCGACGATTTGCCGTTGTTGTCCTCCATCGAGAACCGCGACACCGAAGTCACTGCGCGCCTGCCATCGGGAGACAGACTCGGAGTGCCCAGGCGTTCGATCTGCCACAGCAAGTCGACATCGAGGGTGAGGGTTTTTTGGGTGCTGGCCATCTGCGTTGGTGCTTTCTGCGGTGCTGGAAGTGATGGGGTCATTTCAGCGGGGACGCTGCAATTGCCAGTCCAAATGCGACCGGATCGTGGGCCATTCGGCGGCGGTGATGCTGTAGACCGCGGTGTCGCGCAGGCTGCCGTCAGCCGCGCGCTGGTGCGCCCGCAACATGCCGTCCAGTTGCGCGCCCAGTCGTTCGATTGCGCGCCGACTTTGGGTGTTCAAGCGGTGGGTTCGAAACTCGACCGCAATGCAATCGAGCAGCTCGAATGCATGCCCCAGCAGCAAGCGTTTGCATTGCGTGTTCAACGCCGTGCGCTGCGCCGAGCCGCGCGTCCAGGTGCTGCCGATCTCGACCCGCCGGTGCAGGGGGTCGATGTTCATGTAGGTGGTCATGCCCGCCACCCGGTTCTCGGCATCGAACACCGTGAAGGGCACCATCGTGCCGTTGGCCTGCAACCCAAGGCGCCGGTCGATCTCTGCAGCCATCCGCTCGGGGGAGGGCACCGCGGTGTACCAGAGCGCACCCAGATCGCCATCGCGGGCGGCATCGCACAAGGCGTTGTGATGGTCGGCCGACAAGGGCTCCAACCGCGCATGCGAGCCGGTCAAGGTGACAGGCGCAGCCCAGGTCATGCGGTCACCGGTTGTGCTTCTGCATGAAGACCAGCTTTTCGAAGAGGGTCACGTCCTGCTCGTTCTTCAGCAGCGCGCCCACCAGCGGCGGCACCACCACCTTGTCGTCCTGGCTTTGCAGGGCTTGCAGCGGAATGTCTTCGGCCACCAACAGCTTGAGCCAGTCCAGCAATTCGCTGGTGCTGGGCTTCTTCTTCAAGCCCGGCAGGCTGCGGATGTCGTAGAAGGTTTTCAGTGCGGCCGCCAGCAATTCCTGCTTGAGCTTCGGAAAATGCACATCGACGATGGCCCGCATGGTGTCGGCATCGGGGAACTTGATGTAGTGAAAGAAGCAGCGCCTGAGAAACGCATCCGGCAGCTCTTTTTCGTTGTTGCTGGTGATGAACACAACCGGCCGGTGCCGCGCCTTGACCAGTTCTCGCGTTTCGTACACATGGAACTCCATGCGGTCGATCTCGCGCAGCAGGTCGTTCGGAAATTCGATGTCGGCTTTGTCGATCTCGTCGATCAGCAGCACCACGGGTTGCTCGGCGGTGAAGGCTTGCCACAGCACCCCTTTGACGATGTAGTTGCGAATGTCGCGCACCCGCTCGGCAGTGTCGGCTCCGGCCAACTGGCTGTCGCGCAAGCGGCTGACCGCATCGTATTCATACAGGCCTTGCTGTGCCTTGGTGGTGCTCTTGATGTGCCATTCGATCAGCGGCGCGCCGATCGCTTTGGCAACTTCATGCGCCAGGATGGTCTTGCCGGTGCCCGGCTCGCCTTTAATCAGCAGTGGGCGCTGCAATGCGATCGCGGCGTTGACCGCCACCCGCAGATCTTCGCCGGCGATGTACTTCTCGGTA
>JBBSPW010000156.1:0-8302 GCA_038258365.1 Burkholderiales bacterium
GCCGCGCCCGATGCGCAGGCCCTGCTGGCAGCCAGCGACGCGATCCGCAACCCGACCCAGCCCTTCAAGGTCACGGTCACGCTGACCGAGTTCGAAAAGGGGGTGCAAGTCAACACCACCAGCATGGTCAGCTTCGCGCGCACCCTGGAGGCCGGGGGGCAGTTCGCCAGCATCATGCGGTTCGTTCAGCCGGTGCGCGACACCGGCAAGGTGATGCTCAAGAACGGCAGCGACCTGTGGTTCTACGACCCGGCCACCAAGGCGGCGGTGCGGATCTCGCCACAGCAACGCCTGATCGGGCAGGCTTCCAACGGCGATGTGGTCACGGTGAATTTCGCCCGCGACTACACGGCCACGCTGGCGGCCGAGGAATCCATCACCGATGGCGAGCGCAAGCCGCGCAATGCCTACAAGCTCGAGCTTGCGGCAGCCAACCCCGAAGCCACCTACGGCAAGATCGAGCTGTGGATCGACACCAGCAGCCGCGCGCCGCTGAAGGCCCGCTTCTTCGCCGATTCCGGGCGCTTGCTGAAAACCGCGTACTACCGCAAGTTCCAGCAGCAGCTGGGTGCGGAGCGGCCCACCGAAACCGTGATCATCGACGGCATCGAACCCCAGGCGGTGACGCTGGTGCGGCTGACCGACTATGCGGCGCGCGACGTTCCCACGTCGTGGTTCCAGCGCGACTACCTGCCCCGCTTCAGCGCAGAGTGACCATGATCAAGCCCAGAGCCACCGCCGTTGCGATCCTCGGCGCACTGTTGTGGATGCCCCTGGCGATGGCTGCCGCGCCCGATGTCGACCCCGTCGACCCGCTGGCGCTGGAGGCAGCCCCGCCTGCAGCCGAGGTGGTGCAACCCTCACCGCTGCGGGTTGCGATCGAGGCGGCGTTCGGGCGCATCGACCAGCGGCTGGGGCTGGGCGATCGCAACGGCAGGCGGCTGTCGGTCGACCTGCGCTACGAGAAGCGCTACTCGGAGACTTGGCGCCTGGTGCTGTCGGACCGCTTCGACAGCCTGCATCCGGCACTTCCGGGCCAGCCCGCCACCACCAACAGCCTGCGGGAAGCCTATGTGGGCTGGCAGGGCGAAGGCGGGGCGACCTCGTCCGAGATCGGCCGCATCAACCTGCGCAACGGGCCGGCCTATGGCTACAACCCGACCGACTACTTCCGCGAAGGCGCCTTGCGCAGCATCACCACCGCCGACCCGGTGGCCCTGCGCGAGCGGCGCATGGGCACGGTGATGCTTCGGGTGGGGCAGCTGTGGGCCGAGGGTGGGGTTTCGCTGGCACTGGCGCCCAAGCTCGAGAACGGTCCCAGTTCAGCAGCGGAGTCACTGGACCTGGGCGCCACCAATCACCGCAACCGCGCGCTGCTGTCGGTGTCGCAGAAGCTGTCCGATCGCTTCAGTGGCCAGGCCCAGGTGCTGGTGCAAGGCAGCGGTCAGTCGCAGATCGGCTTGAGCATGACCGCGCTGGCCACCGATGCACTGGTGGCCTATGCCGAAGTGTCTGGCGGCAAGGTGCCACGGTTGATCGACGAGCTTCGCGGCGGACCTGCGGAGCCGAACTGGCGCCAGAAGGCCGCCATCGGAGCGACCTACACCTTCCCCGGTGCGCTGTCGGTCACGCTGGAAGCCGAATACAACGGCGCAGGCCTGAACCGATCCGAATGGAGCCAGCTGGCGGCTTTCGGACCGCAGGGCTATCTGCGCTATGCATCGTTGACGCAGCCGAGCCAGGAGCTGGGATCGCGCCGCGCCTGGATGCTGTTCGCCAGTCAAAAAGACGTGGGCATCAAGCAACTGGACCTGTCGGCGTTCGTGCGCAGCAACGCCAACGACGACAGTGGCCTTGCATGGCTCGAGTTGCGCTACCACTGGCCGCGCTTCGACGGGGTGGTGCAGCTGCAGCGCAGCTTTGGTTCCAGAGGCACCGAATTCGGATCGATGCCCTACCGGCAGGTGTTGCAGGTGTTGGGTGTGCTGTACCTCTGAGCCCGCGAGATCAAAGTCCCTTCATCAGGCTCGCAACCTCGCGTTGCAAAGCCGGATCGCCGCCCAGCTGTGCCAGCTGCTGCAGTTCTTTTCGGGCGGGCTCTGGCTGGCCGGCCTGAATCAGCAGCTTGGCCAAATTGAGCTTGAAGATCGGTGCAGTCGGAGCTTTCTCCACCACCAGCCGCTGCATCGGAATCGCCTTGTCGAACTGCTTGTCGGCGCTCAGTGCCGCTGCCAGGGTGTCCATCACGACAGGGGTGTCGGGGCTCAACGAGTCGGCCTTGCGCGCCAGTTCCAATGCGCCCGCTTTTCCCTGCGACACCATCGCCGAAGCGATGTTGTTAACGAGGATGCCGTTGTCCGGCATCAGGGCCAGTGCTTTGCGGTATTGCGCCTCTGCCCCTGCCGCGTCGCCGCGTTCGGCCAGCAGGTTGCCGCTCTGGAACCTGAAATCGACATCGGCCGGGTGCGCCTGCTCCCAGGTGTCAGCGAATTGCTTCGCATCGGTGGGCTTTTTGGACACCACCAGGCTCGCGAACACGCGCTTGGCGACTTCGGTAGAGGGCTCGCGCTCCAACGCAGCGCGGTAGGCGGCGACGGTGGGCTCCCATTGCCGCTGTGACGCATAAATTTCCGCTTCGAACAAGTAGCCGATCGCGCCCCGCTGGTTCTTCTGCATCGAGCGCGCGATCTTCAGCGCTTCAGGAATGCGCTTCTGACTCAGCGCCAGTTGCATCAAACCATGTTGGGCTTCGACCAGGTTGGGGGCCATTTTCAACGCCAGGGCGTAGTGCTCTGCCGCCGCCTTCTGGTCACCCAAACGCACCTGCGTTTCGGCCAGCCGAAGCTGTGGTTGCGGGGACGAGGGCAAGGCAGCCGCCACGCGTCGGAACAGCGCCACCGCCTGGTTCGAATCGCCGCTGGCGAGCTGCGCCCGGCCCAGTGCATCCAACACCTGCAGGTTGTCGGGCAGGGTGCTGGCAGCTCCCTGCGCCGCGGCAAGGGCGGCCGCGGTCTTGCGTTGCTCCAGCAGCACCTCCACCAGCGCCAGCCGCGAACCCGCGTCGGTAGGGTTGCGGCTCACCAGATCTTCGATCTGCTTCTGCACATCGGCGGGCTTGGCGCCCGTCTTCAGCCGCAGCTCTGCCACCGCCAGCGCGGCGGGGATGTTTTGCGGCTGCTTGGCCAGCAAGGCTTCGAAACGCTTCAACGCGGCTTCAGGCTTTTGATCGATCAGGTCGAGCGCGGCGAGATCGCCGATTGCCTGGTAGTTGGTCGGGTCGATCTTCAGCGCCGCTTCAAGGCTGGTGCGTGCACCGCGCAGGTCGCCCTGCAGGCGCAGGATCCGTGCACGCAGAACTGGCGCCACGGGTTGATCGGGGTTCTTCGCTGAGAGGCGGTCGATCGCCTTCAAGGCCAACTCGAACTCCTTGCGCTCTGCATAGGCGCTGACCAGCGCCAAATCGGGCAGATTGGACTTGTCGCTGAGCGCCATCCCCTCCAACTGGGCGAACCCCGCTTGCGCATTGCCGTTGGCCAACTCCATCAACGCGGCAGCGACCCGGTTGCGGGGGTCCGATGGGGCCGCGCTTGCCGCCATCTCGTAGTAGCGCTGTGCCTGTGCGGTGTTGCCGTTCAGCAGATGGGACTGCGCGGCCAGCGCAAGCGCTGCCGCGTCCGGACGCAAGGGGTCCAGCAACTCCTGCACCACCGTCAGTGCCTTGTCGCCGTCGCCGGCACGCAGATAGGACTCAGCCAGCAAGCGCCGAGACGTCGGTACATCGGGTGCTCGCTGCACGGCCTTCGTGAGATAGTTCTGTGCCAATGTCAGCGCACCGGCCTGCAATTCGATCGCACCTGCGAGACTGAGCACCAGCGGATGGGTCGGCGCCACCTTCAGCAGTTGCTGAGCGCCTTCACGGGCCTCGCCGAGCCGGCCTTCGGCCAGCGCCAGTTGAACCACCGACACCCGACTCTCGAAGCTGGAAGGCGCCACCTTCGCCAGCGTCTCGACCTGTGTCTTGAAGCCCGGCATGTCGCTTCGCGCGAGCATCAGCTGAAGCAGCAAAGCATGGGCACGCAGTTCCCGAGGATCGATCTTCAGGGCCTGACGAAACGCGGTTTCCGCCGCCGCCGGATCGTGTTTCGCGTAGCCGAGCAGTTCTCCCTTCAGCACCCAGGCAGACGCCAACGCCGGTTCTTCCGCGAGCAGGGCATCCAGCAGTCGCATGGCGGCCGACTCGTCTCCGCCACCTGCGACCAGCCGCACCTGCAGCATCCGAGCGTTCTTGTTCTTCGGGTCGGATGCCAGGGCGCCGGCCAGCGCCTGCTTGGCTTTGTCGGGCTGGCCGAGCGCACGCTGCGCAGCAGCGACGCTGGCCAGCAGGTCGCCATTGGCCTTGGGTTCACGCAGGGGCTGCGGACCCACCAGACCCGGAACCCTGTCGGGCTGCCCGGCGGCCAGCAGTGCGCGAGCCAGGACTGGCAGCAGCTGATCGTCGCCGAACTTCAGCTCATGGGCCTTGTCCAGCTCGACGACCGCACCGCTGGCGTCACCGGTGCCGAGCAGCGTTCGTCCAAGCAGGAAGCGCAACTCTGCGGAATCGGGTTTCGCCTGCAACCCGTTTTTGATCTCGATCGTGGCCGCCGTGTAGTCCCCCTTGCTCAGGTAGGACCGCGCATCCGCCACCGACTTCCCGGCTTCCTTGGCTCCGCAGCCGACGAGGGCAGTGCCAGCCAACACCGCAGTGGCGGCGAGGCCGATGAGACGTTTGCGCGTGGTGGTCAAAAAAAATGCTCCTGTCGACGGAATGCCGGCTTATCCAATGGCACCTTCCAGGGATGGCAGGAGCCCATGCAGGATGAATCCCGCCGTTGTCAACAAGGACGCTAACCGATCGCTTTTCCCTCGCCCGTGCATTGTTCACAGCGCCGCTTTGCGGTCCGATCGTTTGCTACCCGGCTCGGTTGTGGTTCACGTGCGACACCGTACAAAAAAGCCACCGCCCAGAGTCCCGGGCTGCCTAAGACGCAAAAATGTGGGCTGGACGAGACGGTCAAACCAAGAAAGACCGCCGGGCCGTGATTTCCTGCAACGGCCAGCAACATCTTGTTTCGATTGATGTGCTAGCCCGACCCCCAAACGAGGGGGATTGAATCACTTCAGGAAGATTGGTAACACGCAGGCGGCGGATGAGCCGGCAAACTTCGTTGTTCTGGCTCGAACATCGGAACTCTCCTACATGCAACACGCCCTGCTTGACGTTCCGATCGCTCAGCGCCCGCCCGTGTTTTCCATGGCGACCCTGCCCGACGCAGGTCCTTTCCGGCAGGGCATCAGCATCGATCCGGCGAGCACGCCTGCCAGCCGCCTTGCGGCCAATCGGCTGCTGCGCGAACGTTACAGCTGGCGGGGCTATGACAACGTCAGCCTGCCGCAGCTTGAGAGCATCACCCACTTTCCGCTCACTGCCACCCACGAAGGCGTGGTGATCGGAACTTTGACAGTCGGTGTGGACGGCCCTTCGGGCTTGAACTGCGACCACGCCTTCGCGTCAGAGGTTGCCGCATTGCGCCAAACGGGTGCCAAGCTCTGTGAGTTCACCAAGCTGGCAATCGATCCGTCGCTCGGCGGCAAGCATGTACTGGCGGCACTGTTTCATGTGGCCTACCTGGCGGCGGACCGTTTGGCTGATGTCGATACGCTGCTGATGGAAGTCAACCCGCGCCATGTTCGCTACTACTGCCGGATGCTGGGTGCAACGGTAATCGGCGACGAACGCGCCAACGAGCATGTCAATGCGCCCGCGGTGCTGCTGTCGATGGCATTTGCCGATGTGCGCGGCAAGATCGATGCGATAGCCGGCAGCCCCCACACGGTTGGCGGCGAGCGCTCGCTCTACTCGCTGGCTTTCAGCCGCCACGAGGAAGACGCCATCGTCTCGCGCTTGATCCGCCGTGCACCGTTGGGTGATGACGAAGCGCCATTCGGGTTTCGCTTGCCGCGCGCCCAAATGGCTGTTGGCACGGATCACTGAGTCACCCAGCCGGCGCGGCCGGCGGCATTTGCCTCGGCCTTGGCCTATCCTTCAGGTCGATTGCAGCGCGTCCGCTGACAACGCAGCGTTCTTGGTTTCGCCGAGTTCCGGCGGTTGCAGGCGCGGTGTGGTTTGCAAGTGATGATCTGCAACAGGTTGGGGCCCGCCGTGGCTGCGTGTGTCGCAGGCGCTCGCTTCGAGCCATTCAGTGCAGCGCTGCCAGGCTGCATCTGCAACCAGAATCTCGAAGCCCGACGGGCCGTCGTGGTGCTCATCGCCGCCGCGGACCACCCGCGCTTGCACGCAGGATGTCCGACCGGGGCCGAGATCGGCTGAGACGCTGCAGTTCAATCCAACCGTCCAAGTGCGGCTGGAGCGGGCGCTGAAGCCGTGACCTGAGATCTCGATGAGGGTTGCTTCGGCAGCTGCCGCATCGCCTTCAAAGGTGATGCGCGCCGGGCATCGCATCGAGAACCGAGGGTGGCGTCGCAGGCTGACCAACCCTTCGCTGCCGGCCGGCACGGCAGGCAGGCACGCAGCCCATGCGGCGCCGGGGTAGATCGACCGCAGCAGCAACCTGCGCCGCGGGTCCAGCAGCGCGAAAGCGTCGGTGCGCTGGTTGAAGAAGTGTTGCATCAGCGCGGGTGTCAGCACGGGGTCGTTGCTGACATGCCAGCCGCGTGCGGGCAGGGTGATCGACGGCAGCCTTGTGTGAACGAAGTAGGCGTGCAGGTTTCGTGCACCCTTCCGGCCGCCGTAGGCCCGTTCATAGACTGCGGGGGCTTCCTGCAGGTCGAGCGTGGCACCGACCGCAGGAGCGCCATTGACGAAGTCGTAATTCTCCACCGTGGCTGCGGTCAGGCGCTGGAAGAAAAGCAGTGATTCATACAACTCGATGTGCGACGGATGCACCGCGATCAACAGGTGACGGGTGTCGAAGCATGTCGTGCAGTACTCGTACATGAACTTCATCAGCGGGAACAGAATCGTCCCGCCCGTCTTGCGAAAACGTGGGTGGATCGCCAGTGCCGAGATCTCCGCTAGCCGCCCACCTTTTTGCCGCACCGCGGAGACATCGAATGCGCTTTGCATCGGCAAGCCGAACACGCCTTCGCGGACGATCGACAACGTGCCCACTACCAAGCCGTCTACTTTGGCGCACAACGTGGTTGTGGTGGACAGAGCGTGGTAGGGCGTGACCCGCAGCCCCGACGGGTGCGGACGCATCAGCCCGCTGGCGACATAGGCGTTGTGCAACAGTGCGAAGCAGGCTTCCAACTCGGCCTCGGTCGAGGCAATTGTCAGCTCCAGGTTCAGATGCGCAGGGGTGCGCAGATCGATGGCGCGCCGCTGCAGGCGGGAGCGCAGCGGGGTGGGCAGGCGCATCAACAGCGCCTTGGCCCAGCGGGCGCTGCTGCGTCGAACCCGGTCGAAGGCGGATCGTTTCATCTCGGTCGTTCCTGAAGCCCGCTGGCCACCACATGGGGCGATTAGGGTGTTTCGGCCGACGGGCAGCGCAACTTGAACGCTTGCCCCGGTCGGTACCCCGACAACGCAGCCGCCGCCCCGTACCATCACACCCATGAAATTCATAGACGAAGCCCTGATCGACGTGGCCGCAGGCGATGGCGGCGCGGGTTGCATGAGCTTCAGGCGCGAAAAGTTCATCCCCTTCGGCGGACCCAATGGCGGTGACGGCGGTCGGGGCGGAAGCGTGTGGGCGCTCGCCGACCGCAACATCAACACCCTGATCGACTACCGCTATGCCCGCCGCCACATTGCTCGCAATGGCGAAGCGGGCCGCGGTTCGGACCAATACGGTGCGGCGTCCGACGACATCGACCTGCGCATGCCGGTCGGAACCATCATTTCGGACGCCGAAAGCGGCGACCAGCTGATCGAACTGCTGGAACACGGCCAGCGTGAGTTGATCGTCAAGGGCGGCGACGGCGGCTTCGGCAATCTGCACTTCAAGTCCAGCACCAACCGCTCGCCGCGCCAGAAAACCCCCGGCTGGCCCGGAGAAGCCAAGAAGCTGCAGCTGGAGTTGCGGGTGTTGGCCGATGTCGGCCTGCTGGGCATGCCCAACGCCGGCAAGTCGACGTTGATCGCGGCGATCTCGAACGCTCGACCCAAGATCGCCGACTATCCGTTCACCACATTGCATCCGAACCTGGGCGTGGTGCGGGTGGGTCCGGAAAAGAGCTTTGTCGTCGCAGACATTCCGGGGCTGATCGAAGGTGCGTCCGAAGGCGCCGGGCTCGGCCA
>JBBSPW010000157.1:0-8242 GCA_038258365.1 Burkholderiales bacterium
CAGCCGAAACGCAGGCTTATCGCTCGGTTCGAACCGCGGCCTGCAGCCAGCGTGCTGCCTCAGCGGTGTCCCGGCCGATGCCTTCCCGCAGCGCCACCAGCGATTCGTATCGCAACTCGTCGTGCAGCTTGTGCAACAGGTCGACGCGGACGCAGCGCCCATAGCCGCCCTCCGCGCCCAGTGTCTGCGGCCATTGCAGGCAATGCACTTCCAGCAACACGCGGCCGCTGTCTTCAACGGTCGGTCGCACCCCCAGGCTCGCGACACCCGGCAGTGGCGACTCGGCCAGGCCATGCACCCGCACTGCGAAGATGCCGGCGGCGGCTGGCTTCGGGTGGCCGAAACGCAGGTTCAGGGTCCGGAAACCCAGGTCGCGACCCAGCTTGCGCCCGTGCACCACGCGGCCGCTGATGCTGTAGGGACGGCCCAGCAAAGCTTCTGCACGCGCCATGTCGCCCGCTGCCAGCGCGCCGCGCACCGCCGAGCTGGAGACGCGCAGACCGTGCACCTCGTAGCTCATCATCCGCGCCACATCGAAGCCGGCAACGGCACCCGCCTGGTCCAGCAGCGCGTAGGTGCCGGCGCGGCGCGCGCCGAACACGAAATCGTCGCCGACCAACACTGTGCGGGCATTCAGTCCGTCGCGCAGCACCCGGTCGATGAAAGCCTGCGGCGACAAGGCGGCGAAGCGGGCATCGAAGCGCGCCACCACCACGTGGTCGATGCCGCAGCGCTGCAGTTCGGCCAGCTTGTCACGCAGCGTGGCGATGCGTGCCGGTGCGGACTCGGGTTTGCCTGCGAGCCTGGCGAAGTGATCGCGCGGATGAGGCTCGAAGGTCAGCACGCAAGAAGGCAGGCCGCGGTGCCGAGCTTCGTTGGTCAAGAGCGCCAGCATCGCCTGGTGGCCGCGGTGAACGCCGTCGAAGTTGCCGATCGTGACGGCGCAGCCCTGCGCTTTCGCAACCGGTCTGCCCTGAGGGTTCCAGCGGCTGACCTGCATCGCCATCAAGCGCACACCGGCAGGTGCAGCAGCCGGCGGTAAAGGCTCAGATAGCGGTCGGCAGCGCGGTCCCAATTGAACTGGGCGGCATGCAAACGCACGGCTTCTGCGCGGCCGGGCACATCGGCAGCAGCCAACCCGCGCTCGACGACAGCCCGCATCGACGCGGGCTCGAAATCATCGAAGTAGTGGGCGACATCGCCACCCACCTCGGGCAGGCTGGTGCGGCGCGCCAGAAACACCGGCTTGCCGAAATGCATGGCTTCGATCGGCGGCAGGCCGAAACCTTCTGTCAGCGAAGGGAAGACGAAGCCACTGCAATGGGAATAGGCCCATGCCTTTTGCGCATCGGTGATGCCCAGGTGGAACTGCACATTGGGCAGGCGGGTGCTGTCGCGCATCCGATTTGAATCATTCCCCGGTGGTCCGCACAGCACGAACTGCATGTCTGGCCATGCTTGTGCCAGCGCAATCAATGCAGCGGGGTTCTTCGACGGGGACATGCGGCTCAAGTGGAACAGGAACGGCCGCATCGTCGCCGTGCTCCAGCCGTCCAGTGCTTGCTGCGGCGTGCCCACGAAACTGCGTGCACCGTTGTGGATGACCTCCAAAGGGCCGGTCCAACCCAGGTGGCGCCGAACATCGTCGGCGGTGTGCTGACTTATGGCAACCACGACATCGGTGCGCCGCATCAAGGCCAGCGTGCGGCGGTGATGGCGCCAGGTCGAGAACGGATGTCGGCCATACAGATAGTTCAGGTCGTGCACCGTGACCATGCGCAGGCTCGCACCGCGCGGCGGCAACACCTTGTTGAGCTGGTGCAGCGAATGCCACAGTGCATAGCGGCGCGGCTGCACATGCCAGGTGCGCTGCAGACGTCGGACCGGCAGGTACCCTGCAGCGCTGCCGAACAGCGGACCGAGCTTGCTTCGCAGTTGAAAATCGATGCCGATGCGGTCGTGTTCGAGAAAGGCTGGCGCGGCGTCTGCGACGCGGCGCCCGATCTGCAAAGCAAACTCTCCCAGTCCGTCTTGCAACGACCCGATGTTGCCGAGGCTGATGCCGATGTGGGCCGACGCCCGCGCTGGCGCGGTCGCATCGGCGCTGCCGGCTGTTTCGGCGTGGCTGCCGTGCCCCTGGTGTTGACCCATCGCGACCGAGTCTAGCAAGGCAGAATCGCGCCGATGCCACGCCTGTCGCTGCCACAGGTCACCTTGGTCGCCATCGACACGCGAGCGCCGCAGCTTGCGCTGCAGTCGCTGCAGCGGTCGATGGCCGGTATCGCATTCGCCCGCGTGGTGCTCTTCACAGCGGGCTGGCAACTTCCGCAAGCGTTGCCTGAAGTCGAGGTCGTGACGATCGATCCGATCACCTCGGGCGCTGGCTATTCGCGCTTCGTGCTGCGCCAGTTGGCCGATTACATCCACACCCCTCACGTGCTGGTCACGCAGTGGGATGGTTTTGTTTGCGACCCCTCGGCATGGCACGCGGACTTTCTCGGTTTCGACTACATCGGCGCGGTCTGGGCCGATCAGCCGGCCGGGCGCAGCGTGGGCAACGGCGGCTTTTCCTTGCGATCGCAGCGCCTGCTGCGGGCCGGGCAAGACCCGCGCATCACCGAAGAGCACCCCGAAGACGCAATGCTGTGCCGGCGCTTTCGCGACCTGCTGGAAGGTGAGCACGGGCTGAGCTTCGCACCTGCCGGTCTGGCGCAACGCTTCGCCTTCGAGAACATCGCGCCCATCGGTCCTGTCTTCGGCTTTCACGGGCCTTGCCACCTGCCGAAAGTGCTGGATGAAGCGACGCTGATCGGCTGGTTGGCGGCCTTGCCCGATTCTTTCTACCTCAGCCGCGATGCCCGGCGACTGGCGCGCGCACTGCTGCTGCAGCGCATGCCCGATGCAGCATCGGCGCTCCTGAAGCGCCGTGCCGCTGCCGGCCACAACACACTCAACACCCGCGCCATGCACGCCGCCGCCAAGCTGATGCGGGCGATCAAACCGCAGCGCTGATCGCCACCACGGCCTCTGGGGTCAGCCAACGCCATTCGCCCGGCGGCAGATCGGCAGGCAACGACAGCGTGCCGAAACGCGATCGGTGCAGCGCGTCGACCCGATTGCCGGCTGCGGCCACCATGCGCTTGACCTGGTGGTACTTGCCTTCGGTGAGCGTCAGCTCCAACTGGTGTGTGCCGATCGAGCGGCAGGCAGCTGCACGCACCGGTCGGTCTTCATCCAGCAGTTGCACCCCGTCGAGCAAGCGCTGCACCAGCGCGTTGTCGACCGCATGGCGGGTGGTCGCTTCGTAGACCTTGGGCACATGGTGGCGCGGCGAGGTCAGGCGGTGGATCAGCGCCCCGTCGTCGGTCAGCAACAGCAAGCCGGTGGTGTCGGCGTCGAGCCGGCCGACCGGCTGCACGCCGCGCCGCTGCAGCGGCAGCGGCAGGCTTTGCAACACGCTCGGATGGCGATGCGGCTTGCGCGAGCACTCGAAACCGGCCGGCTTGTGCAGCAGCAGCACCGCCTTGTCGTGGAAGGGCCATGACTGGCCGCCGATCTCGATCACCAGACCTTCGGTGTCGAGTTCGAGATGGGGATCTTCGACGGGCTGAGCATCGGCCCGACCGGGCACCCGAACCCGACCGTTGGCCAACAACGCAGCGCATTCGCGCCGGCTGCCGAAACCCTGGCTGTAGAGCACTTGCGACACCTGCATGGCAGGCAGTGTCGCATCGGCCGGCGGAGCCAGCCGGTCGGTCAGCCGAGTGGGCCGCGCCGGGTTCGGGTGGTCCAGCGCGCAACAGACGGGTTGCGCAAGGGGGTTGTCCCCGGTTCTGCCGGTGCGGGCGCCGATCAAAGATGATCCGGCGTCCGACGCCGGACGTCCACGACAAGCCCGAATACCAGGAGCACCCATGAAGACCCGCCCACGCACCGCGACTTACGCCACCCTGATCCTTGCCGCCAGCGTCACCGCCACCCTGGCCGGTTGCGGCGGCGACGACGAGGACACCGTTGCGGATAACGCCTGTTTGCAGTTTTCGCCCAGCGGCACGCTCTACAACCCCGGCACCCCCGGCGCCAACGGTGCGCCCGAGATCGCCACCGGCTTCGCCGCCAAGGAAGTGGCCTTCTCGCGCAGCTACATGGTGGTGGCGGCCAACCCGGTGGCTGCCAAAGCGGGCTGCGACATCCTGAAGGCGGGCGGCAGCGCGGTCGATGCGGCGGTCGCCACGCAGATGGCGCTGACCCTGGTCGAGCCGCAGTCGTCGGGCATCGGCGGCGGCGCCTTTCTCATGCACTACGACGCAGCCCGGAAGACCGTCACCGCATACGACGGCCGCGAAACCGCACCCGCATCGGCCACCGAAAACTACTTGCGCTGGATCAGCGACAGCAACCGCACAACCCCCATGCCCAATGCCCGCACCAGCGGCCGCTCGATCGGCACGCCCGGTGTGCTGCACATGCTGGACAGCGCCTACCGCGACGCCGGCAAGCTGCCGTGGAAGGACCTGTTCGCGCCGGCCATCAAGATCGCCGACGACGGTTTCGCCATCAGCCCGCGGATGTCGGCTTCGATCGACGGCTCCAAGGGGCCGCTGGCCCGCGACCCCGAAGCGCGGGCGTATTTTCTGAATGCCGACGGCAGCGCCAAGGCCACCGGCACGCTGCTGAAAAGCCCGGCGCTGGCAGCCACCTTCAGGGCCATCGCCGACGGCGGCATCGCGGCCTTCTATGGCGGCGCCATTGCCCAAGACATCGTCGCCGAGGTGGCCGACACCACCGGCGGCATCACCGCGGGGCAGACCACGCTCGCCGATCTGGCGGCCTACCGCTCGGTCAAGCGCGAAGCGATCTGCACCACCTACCGCATCTGGTGGGTGTGCGGCATGCCGCCGCCCTCCAGCGGCGGGCTGGCGGTGGCGCAGGCACTCGGCATCCTGGAGCCCTTCGACCTGGCGAGCCAGAAACCCACGGGCCTGGACATCAACGGTGGCAAGCCGACGGTGCGCGGGGTGCACCTGGTGTCGGAGGCCGAACGGCTCGCGTATGCAGACCGCGACAAGTACGTGGCCGATTCAGACTTCGTGCCGCTGCCCGGTGGCAGCCCGGCACGCATGATCGACAAGACCTACCTGCAGGGCCGCGCCAGTCTCATCAACCTGACGCGCAGCCTGGGCACCGCGCAGCCGGGTGACCTGGGGCCGGTGCCGCTGGCCAGTTCCGGGCCGGGCACCGAAAACGGCACCACCCAGATCACGATCGTCGACGGCAACGGCAACGTGGTCAGCATGACCACCACCGTGGAGTCCGGCTTCGGCTCGTACCACATGACCCGCGGCGGCTTCCTGCTCAACAACCAGCTGACCGACTTCTCGTCGGCACCCACCGATGCGCAAGGCGTGCCGATCGCCAACCGGGTGGCGGCGAAGAAGCGCCCGCGCAGTTCGATGGCACCGACGCTGGTCTTCCGCACCGCCAGCGACGGCTCGCGCGGCGAGTTCCGCATGGCCACCGGCTCGCCGGGCGGCAGCACCATCATCCAGTACACGATCAAGACCTTGATCGGCGCGCTGGACTGGGACCTGAACGCCCAGCAGGCCACATCGATGATCGATTTCGGCGCGGCCAACAGCCCCACCACCAACGTCGGCGGCGAGCATCCGAATGTGGATGTGACCAACAGCGGTGCAGCCGATCCACTGGTGAGCGGCTTGCGCGCGCTGGGTCACACAGTCAGCGTCAACCAGCAGAGCAGCGGCATCGCAACGATCCTGAAGCGCAGCAACCCGGCCGGCGCGTTCTACTACGAAGGCGGCGCCGATCCGCGTCGAGAGGGTGTGGTGCTGGGCGACCTCTACAGAAACTGAACTGTCGAACGGCAGCGCGTCGGTTCCCCCGATGCGCTGCTAAGCGAACACACCGGCGGTGTCCTGCATCCGCTCGGACACCTCGCCCAAGTGGTGCATGGTGTCGCCCAGGCTCATCTCCAGCATCGTCAACCGCTTGAAGTAGTGGCTGGCGATGTACTCGTCGGTGCAGGCGATGCCACCATGCAATTGCACGCACTGCTGGCCGACGAAACGCATGCTCTGGCCCAACTGCACTCTCGCCTGCGAGATTGCACGGCGGCGCTGCGGCGTCGGCTCACCCAGTTTCAGGCTCGCGTAATAGCTCATCGAGCGCGCCAGCTCCAGTTGCATCTTCACATCGGCCATGCGGTGGCGCAGGGCCTGAAAGCTGGCGATGGTGGTGTTGAACTGCTTGCGGGTGTTCATGTACTCGACAGTGATGGCCACCAGACGGTCCATCGCGCCCACCGCCTCGGCGCACTGGGCGGCGATGCCGGCATCCACCGCGTCTTCCAGCACCGCCAGCCCGTCTTCGGTGATGCAGAGTGCCGCTGCCGACTCGAAGTGCACATCGGCCGCGCGGCCGCCGTCGTAGGTGGCGTAGCCGCTGACTGTTGCGGCGCTGGCTTCGACCAGAAACAAGCCGATGCCGGTCGCGTCGCCGGCCTCACCGCTGATCCGTGCCGGCACGATGAAGGCATCGGCTTCGTCGCCAGCGGGCACCACGCACTTGCTGCCGTCGACCGACCACTTGTTGCCTTCGCCGGCCGCGCGCGTCCTGACGGTAGCGAGTCGATACCGCCCCTTGGCTTCGATCAGCGCCGGCACCACCAGTTTCTCGCCACCGGCGATACCCGGCAGCCATGCAGCCTGCAGCGCTTCAGGCGCTCCCGACAGCAGCCTTGGCGCCATCAGCGCCGCAAAGGTGTAGGGCGCGTTGACCAGTCCGCGACCCAGCTCCTCGCTGACCACCATCGCTTCAACCGCGCCCATGCCCATGCCGCCGTGGGCTTCGGGCACCACCAAACCGGCCAAACCCAGGTCGGCCAGTTCGCGGTAGACCTCAAGGGTCTTGCCGCCGGCCTTGGCCAATCCGTGTCGGCGCTCGAAGGAGAAGCCTTTTTCGACCCAGCGGCCGACTGCGTCGCGCAACGAGAGTTGATCGTCAGAAAAGTCGAAGTCCATCTCAGCTCCCCAGCACGGTGTTCGCGACGATGTTGCGTTGCACTTCGTTCGAACCCCCGTAGATCGTAGTCTTGCGGTAGTTGAAGTAGGTGCCGGCCAACGGCAGCAACTGTTGCTCGAACGCAAGATCGCCCTGCCAGCCCGCCTCCATCGCGTCATGGATATACGGCTGGGCCAGCGGGCCGGCTGCCAGCATCATCAATTCGCTGTAACGCTGCTGGATCTCGCTGCCGCGAATCTTCAGCAAGCCCGCCACGTCCAGCGATTGCTTGCCGCTGGATTCGGCCGACAGCACGCGCAGTACCATCATTTCCAGCGCCACCACCTCGACTTCCAGGAGTGCGATCTGGTCGCGGAAGCGAGGGTCGTCGTACAGACCCTGCTCCTTCGCGATGCGCTTGACGCGTTCGAGCTCGCGCTTGGCGCGGTTGACATCGGCGATGTTGGTGCGCTCATGCGCCAGCAGGTGTTTGGCGTAAGTCCAGCCCTTGTTTTCTTCGCCGATCAGGTTTTCTGCCGGCACCTCGACATTGTCGAACCAGACCTCGTTGACTTCCGGCTCACCGTCCAGCAGCACGATCGGCCGCACCGTGATGCCCTTCGACTTCATGTCGATCAAGAGAAAGCTGATGCCGGTTTGCGGTTTGCCTTCGCTGCTGGTGCGCACCAGGCAGAAAATCCATTCGCCGTACTGGCCGAGTGTGGTCCAGGTCTTCTGGCCATTGACGGTGTAGATGTCGCCGTTCTTGCCGGTGCTCCGTTCGGCTTTGCATTTCAGCGATGCCAGGTCCGAGCCGGCGCCGGGTTCGCTGTAGCCCTGGCTCCACCAGACCTCGCCGCTGGCGATGCCGGGCAGAAAGCGCTTTTGCTGCGCTTCGTTGCCGAAGGCCATGATCACCGGCGCCACCATCACCGGCCCGAAGGGCACCACGCGTGGTGCGCCGGCCAGCGCACATTCCTCTTCGAAGAGGTGTTTCTGGATCGCGTTCCAGCCCGGACCGCCGAAACGCTCCGGCCAGCCCCAGCCCAGCCAGCCCTTCTTTCCCAGAATCTTGGCCCAGCGCTGGTGGTCGTCCTTGGACAGCCGCAGCGCGTTGCGAACCTTGTGGCTGATGTCGTCGGGAAGGTTCTCGGCCACCCACTGCCGGATCTGCTTGCGGAACGCCAGTTCCTCGCCGGTGAAATTCAGGTCCCTCTTGATC
>JBBSPW010000158.1:0-8162 GCA_038258365.1 Burkholderiales bacterium
GATTCGTCGGCATCCAAGGGAGCCAAGCCGGGCGAGAAGGCTGTCAAGCCGCAACTGAGCGCCGAAGCGATGGCGGTGCAACAGCTGATGCGAGGCATCCACCTGTAGCCATGACCCACGCGCTGCGCGCGGAGCCACGGCTTGCGCGCGATCGAACGGACGCCTGCGGCGCCGCTCATCTTGCGCAGCTGCGGCTTGCTGCGCGCGCCTCGCCCGGCTGGAGTCGTTGCTGGGTTCAGGTCAGCACCGTGGTCAGTCTGAGCAGCGACCAATACGCGGCCATCGCGCCGATGCCGTAGAGCGCTGTGGTCCGCAGTTTGGTGGGCCATCGCTGTTTGGCCAGCCACCATGCCAGCAGCCAGGCTGCACCCACCGTCAGCAATTGACCCAGCTCGACCCCTGCGTTGAAGGTGAGCAGCGCGATGGCCAAGTGGTTCTCTGGCAGGCCGATGTCCTTCAGCGCGCCGGCGAAGCCCAGGCCATGGACCAGGCCGAAAACGAATGCCACCAACGCCGGCCAGCGTCGTGCCAGCGTTGCGCGGTTGCGCAACGCTTCGCCAGCCACCAGCACGATCGACAGCGCGATGCAGACTTCCACCGGTGCCGGTCGCAGCGTCAACCAGCCCAAGGCCGCGCTGGCCAGCGTCAGGCTGTGCGCGGCGGTGAATGCGGTGATGGTCCAGATCAGCTGCTTGCGAAAGCCGACCAGGAACAGCAGGCCGATCACGAACAGCAGGTGGTCGATGCCTGACAGGATGTGCTCGACACCCAGCACCAGATAGGCATTTGCAATCTCGCCCCGGCCGCGTTCATCGTCCGCGGAGCCGTACAGCTGCACCTGTGGTTGCGCGCTGGTCAAGGTGTAGACGCGGGTCTGGCCGTCGGCCCAGTAGACCTTCAGCATCGCCGCCGAGTAGCCCCTGCCGATGCCCTCGACCCGAACCGCACCTTGCAAGCCGCCAGGTCCGCAGCGCAACGTTCCCTCACCCGCGGTGCACCCTTCTGGCCACACGATCTGCAGGTCCTGGTTCGGCGCTCGTTCGTTGGTGGCGGTCCACAGCACGACGAAGCGGCCGGGTGCGGTTTCGCGCACCTGCATCTCGGCCAGTGTCATCTCGTGTGCTGCGACGCTGCCGCTCGCCAGCAGCAGCGACAGCACGGCGGCCAGCAGAATCGCCAGCTGTTTGGTGACGGCGCCCATCACTGTTGCGCGACCCGCGCCGGGGCTTGCGCGGTGGGCTTCGGATCGATCGATGTCGCCGCTGGGGCGTCGAGAAGCTTGATCGTGTACTTCTGCGCCAGCGCTCGCACCGCAGCCGTGCGCTGCTCGGCCATCGTCTGGTCGGTCCAGTCTTGCAGCACGACGCCACGCAGGGTTTCGAAGTCGGCTGGTTTGGCGGGCGACATGGCTTGCAGCCGCATCACGCGCCAACCGTTCCGCGTGGGCATCGCCGTCCATTGGCCGACGGGCGTGCTCTCCAGCGCCGTCGCAAAGTCCTCGCCATAGCTGTGCACCAGGTTGGCATGCGGACGGCCCTTGAAGACCCGAAGGCCGGCGCTGGCGTCGCCGGGTGTTCCGGCATTCAGTGCCGCGGCAAAGTCGCGTGCAGCCGCTTCCGAACGGTTGCGGGTCAGCACCGCCTCCTGGAAGTCGAAGCGCGCGGGTTCTTCGTAGGTGTCGAGCCGGCTGTTGAACCACTGTTGCAGCACGGTGTCGTCGACCGGTGGCAGGCTGACGTTGGCATCGACCACGCTGAGTGTTTTGAAGATCACGCGTTCGCGGATCGCGCTGTCGCCACGGTCGACCTGCAGGGCCAGACCCTCTCGGTACAGCACCTCGTTGTCGATCCAGCGCTCGCGCAGCGCCTTCAGCTCGTCTGGATTGGGCTCGCGACCGCGCGAGGCTGCGAAAAGCTGGCGCGCTTCGGCGTCGACCGAGGCGTCGACAACGATGGTGTGCCGGTCGTCGGAACGGCCGACGACGACCTGGTCGATGCCGAACACCAGCGCGCCCAGAACGAAGAAATAGAGCAGCGGCTCACGCAGCCAGCGCGAAAGCCGGCTGGGCGGGGAAGGCTCACGCGCCGTCGCGCGCACGGTCGGTGCCGAGGGTGGCGGATTCGTCGGGATCATGGGCAATGGCGTGAAACTGGTTTTGAGTGACAAGGACGCAAGAGGCGCTGCACGTGGCCGCGCGGCGCCTCTGTCGGTCAGGCAGCGCCGGCAGGCGCTGCACTGAAGGGGGCTGTCAACGGCTTACTTGACGCCAGCCACTGCGGTCGAACCCGCCACCTCGATGTAGATCGGGTTGCTGTAGAACCACACATCGGCCCAGGCCGCCACGTCGTAGCTGACGAACTTCTGCCCGGCCACCGTCTCCATGTGCGAAGGGCAGCCGTTGAAGTTGGTGCTGCCCACTGCATTGCACGGAATCTTCAGCAGCGCCGGCGCGCCGGCGTTGGTGTGCACATCGGCCAGTGGGTTGCCGTCGGCATCGGTTTCGAAGGGCACCGATGGCGGCATGTTGGTGCCGCGCAAACGCACGTACTGCGATGCCTGCACCGCCGGGATGCGGAAACTCATCTTCAGGAAGTCGTTGCCGGCGCTGGTCCAGCCTGTGCCCGCTGCCGCATTGAAAGTCTTGATGACCGCCGCGCTCAGGTTCTTGGCCGCTGCCGGCACGGTGGCCAGGTCGGGGTTCTGCAGCCAGGTGTTGGGCCACTGGCCGGCATAGTCCGGCGCGCCTGGGGCCTTGTAGCCGGTGACCATGCCGCGGATCATGTCGATGTGGTCCAGCACCGGCATGTCCAGCGGCTGGCTGATGCCGACCTGCTTCAACGACGGGTTCTCGAAGCTGTAGGGCGAGAAGCTCTTGCCCGACGGGTCACGCACCACGATCGCCACCACGATCTCGGCGCCAGGTCGCACCACCAGCTTTTCGCCCATCGTGGCGCAGCCAGCCACATCGGTGTCGGTGTTGTTCGTCGCAGCCGTCAATGCGATGGCCTCGACTGCGGCGCTGGTGCGTGCCGCCGGACCACGGTAAGAAGCGCAGGCGACGAATGCCAGGCGGTCGATGATCTGGCCGCTGGACGCGAAGTTGTTGCCGCTGCGCAAGCCGTCGACGATGGTTTGCGGGCGCAGCTTGTCGCCACCGTTGCGCACCATCGTGTAGTTGCGCTGGTACTCGCCGGGGTAGAAGTCCTGTGTGGTGCGCAGGTCGTCGGGGCCGAAGCTTCCCCGGTTGTGCCAGTCGGAGCTGGCAAAGAACCAGAAATTGCGGCCCTCGCCCAACAAGGCGTCCCAGACGCCGCCAACCTGAGCGCCGTAAACACCGGTGCCGCCGTAGGTCGTGCCGCCGACCGAATCGACCTGCACGCCGCCGATGTTGTTGCGGCCGGGGCGGTATTCGCCGCGGTTGTCGGATGCGCCGTGGCCCGGTTGCGTTTCGAAGCCAAAGGCGATCTTCGGGCCGGCGTTGTGAAAGTTGCGCAGGTGCTCGATGTTGAAGCCGTTGTTGCCGTTCGGATTGAACGGTCCGGCGCGCTCCAGGTGGGCCGGCACGTAGTAGCTGCCGTCGGGGTGGAAGGCCGCCATCCACTTGATGGCTTCCACCGTTTTCAGGTGGCCACGCTCACCGGCACCCGCGCCACTGGCGATGAAGAGCTTCTTGGCCGGCTCGACCCAGCTCGGGTCGGCCGCGCTGTTGCTGCCCGGCACCGTGCAGTCCCAGCCCTGGCCAGCGCCGCGGCTGTTGTCGGTGTCACCACGGTCGAAGCAGTAGCTCCATTGCGACAGTGCGGTGGCGTTGCCCATCGCGCTGAAGCCGTCCAGGTTTGGGCTGCGCGACGTGGCGCGCTTCGCCTTTTCCTTGCCCACCGACACCACCACCGGCAACTGGCCGGTGATCACGCCCATCGAGGTGTGCTCATGGCCCGCCACCACCGACTCCAGACCCATGAAAATCGGCATGTCTTGCCGACCGGACTGGTATTCGGTGATCGGGTAGGAGAACTCTTGAACCGACTGCCAGCGCCACATGCGCGGGTCCGTCTGGCTAGACAGCGGCGTGGTGCTGGTGCCGGCGCTGCTGCCGGTGTTGCCCTTGACCGCCGCCGCGCCGATGCTGTTGGCCCAGGTGGTGCTGGGGCCTTGCCCGGCCACGAAGGGATATTCCGGGCTGCCGAGCGATGCGTCTTCGACCAGGGTGCAGTTGCGGTTGCCATTGCCACCGTGGCCGGCTTGCACGAACCAGTCCAGGCCCCAGGGCGTCTCGGTTCGGTCGGTGGATTTCTTGACCAGCTTCTGCAACGAGGTCGACCCGTCGGAGCAGGTGGTGTGGTTGTGGAAGTCGCCCGCCACGTACTTGCCGGGTACCTTGCCGGCCGCCGACGCAGTGGCAGGTGCCAGCGCGCAAACAGCGCCGATCGTGGCAACAGCAGCCAGGGCGATTGGATTCAGTCTGAAGGTGGGGCTCATCGTTCGGGACTCCTCGTGGGTACAGATGGATTGGGTGTTCGGTGGGTCGAAACGATCCTAGGAAGCGGTCATGACTGCACCGTGACGGCGCTGTGACGGCGGCCCGCCATCGGCGCGTTGCACCCCACCGAGATGCGGGGGTCGGGCGTCACGCGGCTGTCGTGAAGCCGCGTGAGACTGCAGGCAGACCCCAAGCCGGGGCGCTGATCTCGGCTGCGCCCGCCACCCATCCCACCAGGAGCTTCCCGATGAAATTGATCCCCATTGCAGCCGCCGCGGCGCTCGCCCTTGCGGCTGCCACCCCGGCCGTCGCCGTCGACACCACCATCGACTTCGAAACCGCCACCAGCTTTGCGTCGGTCGCCCAGTACTACAACGGCGGCGCCGACAGCGCCGGCAACATCGGCCCGGCGCTCGGCGTCTCGTTCGGTGGCGATGTGCTGGGCTTGATGAACGACGCGCTCGGCCCGTATTTCTCCAACGCCCCTTCGCCGCTGGGCACCATGACCGTTGTCGGCAGCGATGCCACGATGAACGTGGCGGCCGGCTTCACCGGCGCCATCAGCTTCTGGTATTCGGCCGACACCTTCACACTGGGCGCTGTCTCGGTGTGGAGCGGCTTGAATGGCACCGGCTCGATCGTGGCGTCGTTCAACCTCGTCAACAACGCCACCGATGGGTGCTCCAGCAGCGCCTTCTGCCGCTTCGACCGGGTGGCCAGCACCTTTCAGGGCATCGCGCGGTCGGTGACCTTCGCCAATGCAGCCAATGTGGCGGTGTTCGACAACATCAATGTCAACGTGGTGCCCGAGCCCACCACCTTGGCGTTGATGCTGGGCGGCATCCTGGCCGTGGGTTCACTGGCGCGGCGCCGACTGGGCTGAGGCCGGGCCGCCGGACAAGGACAACCTGGCGCTCAGCTGTTCAGGATGCTCTTGATCTTGCGAGCCAGCGCTTCCAGCGAAAACGGTTTGGTGACCACGGACATCCACGTCTCTACGTGGCCGTTTCCGACTACGGCGTTTTCCGCATACCCGGTGATGAACAGCACCTTCAGGTCCGGGCGCGACATGCGGGCGGCATCGGCAACCTGACGGCCGTTCATGCCGCCCGGCAAGCCCACATCGGTGATCAACAACTGCACGCGCCCAGAGCTTTCCAGCAAGCGCAGGCCGCTCGGCCCGTCCGGGGCCTCGAGCGCTGCATAGCCCGATTCCTGCAGCAGATCGACAACCATCGTGCGGATCGTCGGCTCGTCTTCGATGACCAGCACCACTTCGCCATGCCCGCGCTCGCCGGCGACAGGTTTTTCCTGTCCGACCTCGGCCGGAACTTCCTGATCGTGCCTGGGCAAGTAGACGCACAAGCGGGTGCCTCGACCCACTGTCGACTCGATATGAACCTGGCCTCCCGATTGGCGCGCGAAGCCGTGCACCATCGAAAGCCCGAGACCGGTTCCCTCCCCCAGTGCTTTGGTGGTGAAGAACGGATCGAAGGCCTTGGCCACGACATCCGCGGGCATCCCCACTCCGGTATCGGTTACGCACAGTGAGGCGTAGGGGCCAGGCGACAAGTCTCGCTCGCTTGCCGAGCGACCGGCTAACCATTCGTTGGCCGTTTCTATCGTCAGCTTGCCGCCGTCGGCCATCGCGTCACGCGCATTGATGCACAGGTTGAGCAAAGAGTTTTCGAGCTGGCTCGAGTCGACCAGCGTGGCCCAGAGCCCTTCAGCGCCGACCACCTCGACCTGCACACCCGGCCCCACGGTGCGTCTGAGCAGGTCTTCCATGCCCGCGATCAGCCGGTTCATGTCGACCGGTTTCGGGTCCAGCGTCTGGCGGCGCGAGAACGCCAACAGGCGGTGGGTCAGCGCAGCTGCGCGCTGGACCGATTCCCGCGCCATGGTCATGAAGCGCTCCACTTTTTCTGGTCGGCCATTGGCAATGCTGCGCTCGACGACTTCCAGGCTGCCGCTGATCGTGGCCAGCAGGTTGTTGAAGTCGTGCGCCAGCCCGCCGGTCAGTTGACCGACCGCTTCCATCTTCTGCGACTGGCGCAGCGCGCTTTCCGACACCTTCAAGGCTTCGTTTTGCTCCTTGTCCTCGGTGATGTCGCGCGCGCTGCAATAGAGCTTGCCGCCTTCCGGCACCGCCACCCACGACAGCCATCGGTAGTCGCCGCTTTTGCGTTGGTACCGGTTCTCGAAGCGCAGCGCGGGAATGCCGCGCTCGGTGGCGTCGACCCATGCGGCCTGGGTTTTGAGCAAGTCGTCGGGATGGATGAACTCGAAGAACGACTTGCTGGCAATCTCCGCCTCCGACCATCCGAGGATCACTTGCCAGGCCGGATTCGATGTCTCGAAACGCTCCTTCATGTTCAGCACACCGAGCAGTTCGGGGCTCACCTGCCAGGTGCGTCCGCGCTCGAGGGTTCGCTCGATGACCTTGCGCTCGAGATCGTCGTTGAGCTCTCGCAGGCGCAGCTCTGCCAGTTTGCGGTCGTTGATGTCGAAGCTGAAGCAGGGGAATCGCACCGGAGTGCCGTCGGGCAGCCGCTCGCAACGGCACTCGGCCAGCACCCAGCTGACCTCGCCCTGGGCCGAGACAACGCGGTACTCTGCGTTGAACGTGCCGCCCGTTCGGAAGGCCTGCGCCATGCTCGTGCGCACCCGGTCGGCATCGTCTGGGTGAATGCCGGCGAAGAATTCTGCGATCGGCACACCCGCTGCGGCGGCCCGCTCCGCATCGACCGATGGCCGCTTCGGAGGCTTCTCGTCCGCCACCACCGCACCGGTGATCGCATCCCACTCCCAAATGCCGATCCTGCGACCGGCCAAGGCCAGTTTCAAACGGTCCTGACTGGTCTTCAGTTGAACGGCGAGCACCACCTGGGGAGTGGTCTCGTGGCAGATCACCAACACACCGCCGACGCCGTTCGGGGCCCCCTCATCGTCGATGGGTCCGTAGCTGTAGGTCCAGTAGACATCCTCGAGAACGCCGTTGCGCGTCATCGGAACGCGCTGGTTCTCGTTCCATGTGGCGTCACCGCCGCGCATGACCTGGTCGATCTGCCAGCCGATCGCATCCCAGATCTCGGCCCACACCTGCCGTGCGGGACGACCCAGCGATGCTGGGTGGCGTTCCGGCCCGAGCGATGGCCGATACGCATCGTTGTACAGACAAAGCCCTTCCGCGCCCCAGAAAACGTAGATCGGATGGCCAGTGGTGAGCATCAGCCGGACTGCTGAGCGCAGACTCTGCGGCCAGCTATCTGGCGGCCCGATCGACGTGGCCGACCAGTCGTGCTTGCGGATCAGCTGGCCCATTTCTCCGCCGCCTTCAAGGAAGCGCAGCGGATCTGGACTGGATTCGATGGTCATGGGCGTTGTTCCCGCGCGGTGAACTGGAGACAGCGCTTCAGGCCTTCGACACCTCCAGCACCAACTTTCCGAAATTCTCGCCGCTGAAGAGCATGGGCAGGGTGTCCGGGAACTTCGACACCCCGCCTTCGACCACATCTTCGCGGCTCTTCATGCGGCCGTCTTTCAGATAGCCGGCCAACTCGGCCACCGCCTGCGCATACCGCGGCGCGTAGTCGAACACCACGATGCCTTCCATGCGCGCGCGGTTGACCAGCAGCGACAGGTAGTTCTTCGGTCCTTCGACCGCGGTGGTGTTGTTGTA
>JBBSPW010000159.1:0-7955 GCA_038258365.1 Burkholderiales bacterium
CGATGACTACCTGTTGGGCCTGGACGGCGTCTACCCGCATGCGGACTACATCACCGTCAACATCTCCAGCCCCAACACGCAGAACCTGCGCAGCCTGCAAGCCGACGACGCGCTGGACACCCTGCTGGGCGCTCTGGCCGAGCGCAGGCTGGCGCTGCAACAGCGCCACACGCGCCAAGTGCCGCTGTTCCTGAAGATCGCTCCGGACCTGGATGCGACCCAGGTCGACGTGATCGCTTCCACGCTGCGTCGCCACGCGGTCGACGGCGTGGTGGCCACCAACACCACGCTCGCGCGCGAAGCCGTGCAGGGTCTGCCGCATGCGGCCGAAGCCGGCGGGCTGTCGGGCCGCCCGGTGGCCGAGGCCAGCAACCGCGTGATCCGGCAACTGCGGCAGGCGCTGGGCGCTGACTGCCCGATCATCGGGGTGGGTGGTGTGCTGAGCGCAGCCGATGCGCTGGCCAAACGAGCGGCCGGTGCCGACCTGGTGCAGATATACACCGGTCTGATCTACCGCGGGCCGGGCCTGGTCACCGAAGTGGCACAGGCTCTGCAACGCAGCGCCGTACCGGAGCGGCGCCCTACAGCAGCTTGACGCCGGTCTTTCCCTGCAATTCGTCTCGCGTCACCCCGGGTGCCATCTCCACGACCTTCAGCCCCTCGGGTGTCACGTCCAGCACCGCCAGGTCGGTGATGATGCGATCGACCACCGCCACCCCGGTCAACGGCAAGCTGCATTCGGGCAGGATCTTCAGGTCAGTGGTGCCGTCCTTCTTGCGCGCCACATGCTCCATCAGCACCAGCACCCGCGCCACACCGGCCACCAGGTCCATCGCGCCGCCCATGCCCTTGACCATCTTTCCGGGGATCATCCAGTTGGCCAGGTCGCCCTTCTCGCTGACCTGCATCGCACCCAGGATCGACAGGTTGATCTTGCCGCCGCGGATCATCGCGAAGCTGTCGTGGCTGCCGAAGATGCTGCTGCCGGGAATGGTGGTAACCGTCTGCTTGCCGGCGTTGATCAGGTCGGCGTCGACCTGGTCTTCGGTCGGAAAGGGGCCGATGCCCAGCATGCCGTTCTCGCTTTGCAGCCAGACTTCGATCGCCGGGTCGACGAAGTTGGCCACCAGGGTCGGCAAACCGATTCCCAGGTTGACATAGAAGCCGTCTTGCAATTCCTTGGCAGCACGCGCCGCCATCTGATCGTGTGTCCAGGCCATGTCTTCAGCTCCCTGCAGTCACAGCGGTTTTCGGAGCGACTGCCTTCCCGCTGACCGTGCGCTTCTCGATGTGCTTGATCGGCGACGGATTCAGCACGATGCGGTGCACATAGATGCCCGGCAGGTGCACATCGTCGGGGGCGATCTCGCCGGTTTCCACCAGATGCTCCACCTCCACCACCGTGACCTTGGCAGACATGGCTGCAGCCGGGTTGAAGTTGCGCGCCGTCAGGCGAAACACGAGGTTCCCGGACTTGTCGGCTTTCCAGGCCTTGACCAGGGCCACGTCGGGCACCAGAGCGAGTTCCATGATGTGGTCGTGGCCGTTGAACTCACGTGTTTCCTTGCCCTCGGCCACCAGCGTGCCCACACCGGTTCGGGTGAAAAAAGCCGGGATGCCGGCACCACCGGCGCGCAAGCGTTCGGCCAGCGTGCCTTGCGGCGTGAACTCGAGTTCCAGCTCTCTGGCCAGGTACTGGCGCTCGAACTCCTTGTTCTCGCCGACATAGCTGCTGATCATCTTCTTGATCTGGTGCGTCAACAGCAGTTTGCCGAGGCCCTGCCCGTCGGTGCCGGCGTTGTTGGAGACCACTGTCAGGTCTGTCACGCCACTGTCACGCAGCGCATCGATCAGCATTTCCGGAATGCCGCACAAGCCAAAACCGCCGACCGCCATCAGTTGGCCGTTGCCGACGACACCTTGCAGCGCTTGCTCGGCGCTCGCATAGACCTTGTTCATGCACAAGACTCCGTTTCACTGAATGCGCGGGGGCCGCAAGGGTACACCCCCGCCAGAAGGTACCCCTGGATGGGGGGCGCGGGATGGGGGTCGCAGTCACGGAAGCCCACTAGACTGCCCGTTAGCAAGCCGCAGGGACCTGCGTCCGCAGTTGTGAGGATGCGTGACGACGATCGGCGGTGGACAGTTCCGTGCAGCAGGAATCGAAAGGCGTACGGCATCAAGATGAGCTCCATTCGGGTATTCGTGGTCGCTCACCAGGCCATCGTGCGGCTGGGGCTTGCAGCCATGTTGGCGGCCGACGCCGGCTTCGTTCTGGCCGGGGATGCGGCCGATGGCGCGACCGCGGTGCGCGCAGCAGCCTCCCTGCAGCCCGACCTGATGCTGATCGACCCCCATTTGCCCGACATGAGTGCCACCGACCTGGTGCAGGCTGCGGCAACAGCACATGCCGCACTCGGCATTGCGGTGCTCACCGACGAGCCTCCAAGCGTGGAGCATGCGAACCGGCTGCCGGTCGCTCCGGTGGCTGTGGGACGCATCGTCGCGGTGTCGCGCAACGTGGCAGTCGGTGCTCTGGCGTCGACGCTACGGCGCCTGCATGGGTCCGCCTTGCAACCACCAACGGACCGCGTTGCCAACGGAACCGGCGCGCCTTCCGGCCCCGCAAGTGGCAAGCAGACCGATGACCTGGACGGCCTTGGTGGCCCGCTGTTGTTGGCGACGGATGCACATGCCGGTCCCGCCAACGGTTACGGCGCAAATCAGGTGGTGGCCGGCGCGCCACACTCGGTTTCGAGCAGCACCGCCGCGGTTCCGCGCAACCCGTTGACACAACGTGAACAAGAGTTGCTGGCCCTGATGGGACTCGGTCTGTCGAACCAGCAGATCGCCGAGCGTCTGTCGATTGCGATGCCCACGGTCAAGTTCCATGTCACCCACATCTTGCGCAAGCTGGGCGCCGACAACCGCACCGAGGCGGTGTTGATGGCGCTGCGCCACGGCTTGGTGCAGTTGCGCTGAGTCGTTTGCTCGGGCGGTTTGTTGCCAGACCGACATCTGGCGGAAAATCGGCCGCACATGATCACCGTCCACCACCTCGAAAATTCCCGCTCGCAGCGCATCCTGTGGCTGCTGGAAGAGCTGGAGCTGCCATACCGGGTCCAGCGCTACGAGCGCGACAAGCAAACGATGCTGGCGCCGCCCGAGTTGTTGAAACTGCATCCCCTGGGCAAGTCGCCGGTGATCGCCGATGGCGATATCACGGTGGCCGAGTCGGGCGCCATCGTCGAGTACCTGCTGGAAACCCATGGCCATGGCCGCCTGAAGCCGCCTGCCGGCACCGCCGAAGCGCGCCGCTGCACCTACTGGCTGCATTTCGCCGAAGGCAGCGCGATGCCCTATCTGTTGATGAAGCTGATCTTCGACCGGCTGCGCAAGGCGCCGGTGCCGTTCTTCGTCAAACCGGTGGTCAAGGGTATTGCCGACAAGGTCACGGGCAACTTCATCGCGCCGAACCTGAAGCGGCAGATGGACTACATCGAATCCGAGTTGGCCAGCCGGGTCTGGTTCGCCGGTGACGACTTCAGTGCAGCGGACATCCAGATGAGTTTTCCGATGGAGGCTGCGGCTGCGCGCGCCGGCCTTTCCGATTCGGGTCCGACTCCCCACCCGGCTTCGATGGACTGGCTGCGCCGCATCCATGCCCGGCCTGCCTACCAGCGCGCGCTGGAAGCCGGCGGCCCCTACAAGATCGGCTGAGCGGGCGCCGCTGCAGCCGCGCTGCCCAATTCGCCCGCCAGGCGCCAACTCTCTCGCAGGGCGGCTGGCCACTGACCGCTGTCCATCAAGGCGACGACCGCATCGCGTTCCCCGTCGCAGGCCAAGCCGTTGGCTTGCAACCAGCCGGTGTCGAAGTAGCTGTGGCGGTAGCGTTCGCCGTCGTCGCAGAGCAGCATCACGATCGATCCTGAAGCGCCCGCATCGACCATCGCTTGCGCACAGGCCAGCGCCGCCACCAGGTTGGTGCCGGTGGAGCCGCCCACCCGCCGCCCGAGCCGCGCCGAAAGCGCATGCATCGCCGCCAGGCTCCACAAGTCGGGCACCTGCACCATCGCGTCCAGCACCCCCGGCACAAACGAGGCTTCGACCCGCGGCCTGCCAATGCCTTCGATGCGCGAGCCCTGCGGCAAGGTCAGCGTCGCGTCGCCGCTCAGGTAGTGGTCGAAGAACACACTGCGCTCGGCGTCGACCCCGCACACCCGTGTGGCGTGGCGGCAGTAATGCACATAGCGGCCCACCGTGGCCAGCGTGCCGCCGGTGCCGGCCCCGGCCACGATCCAGCTCGGGCACGGGTGCGGCTCGCGCTGCAATTGGGTGTAGATGCTCTCGGCAATGTTGTTGTTGGCACGCCAGTCGGTGGCCCGTTCGGCATAGGTGAACTGGTCCATGAAATGACCTCCCGACTCGGCGGCCAGCCGGCGGCTTTCGGCATCGGTGGCATGCGGGTCGTCGACCAGGTGGCAGCGCCCACCTTGAAATTCGATCGCGGCGATCTTTTGCGGACTGGTGCCGCGCGGCATCACCGCGACGAACGGCAGCCCCAGCAAGCGTGCGAAGTACGCTTCGCTGACCGCCGTGCTGCCGCTGGACGATTCGACCACCGTGCCGCCTTCGCGCAGCCAGCCATTGCACAACGCATGCAGGAACAAACTGCGCGCCAGGCGGTGCTTCAGACTGCCGGTGGGGTGGCTGGACTCGTCCTTCAGGTACAGGTCGACACCCGCAAAGCCGGGCAGCGGCAGCGGGATCAGGTGGGTGTCGCTGGAGCGCTGGAAATCGGCTTCGATGCGGCGCACCGCCTCTTGCAGCCAGGCACGGTGCTGTGAGCGGCCTGCCGGGTCGGCGCTCATCAGCTGATCTTCGCGCGCAACCAATCGGGCAATGGCGCCGACTTGCGGCTGCGGAAATCGGTCCACACGGTTCGGGCACCGCCTTCCGCACAGACCACCTCAGGCCAATCGCTGCGCGCCATCGTGTGGTAGGTCATGAAGCTGCTGCGGCCGGGGTCGGCGACATAGAGCTTGATGTCCAGGTCGCCGGGGTACTCGACCTGCTGCAGGAAGTTGCAGAAGGCGTTGACGATCACGATGCCTTCGCCAGCCAAGTCGGTGCTGACGCCCATGCCCAGCACCCAGTCCATGCGCACGATTTCCATGAAACGGAAATAGAGCGTGTTGTTGATGTGGCCCATGGTGTCCATGTCGCCCCACCGCATCGGAACCGTCATCTGGTGCACCAGTTTTTTCTCGGCGGGCAGCTCGAATCGCATCGCCAGACCTCAGACCATTCCCAGCTCGCGGGCGATCCGCGTCACCAGTGCCTTCAGATCAGCCAGCTCGGCGGTCATGCGGGAGTGCTCGGCCCGAAGCGCAATGATTTCTTCGAGGTCCACGCGCCTGTCGCCACTGGCACCGATATCCCCGCCGCTATCGGCTTCGTTCTGCGACACCGCCCCCGTCACCTCGCCGCACAGCAGGTGCGCCCAGCGTGCTTCGCGAGCGCCCGGCGCCCTGGCGAGCTTCACGACCATCGGCGGCGACTTCTGCGCCAATTCGTCCAGAAAGCCTTCGACCGACGAGATGTCGGCGAAACGGTGCAGCCGGTCGGAGTTCAGGCGCAATTCGGCTGCCGTTTGCGGCCCACGCAGCAGCAGCACGGTCAACAACGCCACCGATTGCGAGGGCAGCTGCAGCGCACGCGCAAAGTTCTGCTCGAAACGCACCACGCGGCTGCCACTGCCTTCGAACACCAGGTTCAAATTCTTCAGCCCGTCGGCGGCATGCATGACCTCGGAGTCGGTGGCTTCCATCACCGGCATTCGCGCGGTCTTCTGGTTGCAGCCCGCCACCAGCGCATTCAGCGACAGCGGATAGGTGTCGGGCACAGTGGCCTGCTTCTCGACCAGCACACCGAGCACCCGGGCTTCGAGCGGAGACAGCGCTCTCAAGCTGTCACACGGCTCGCGAAAACACGGCGTCGCAACCGCTCAAGCCGTCGTCGCGGAACCGGCCTTGCCGGGCCGCTGATGACATCCCCCTGGGGGGCGACGCCGCAAGGCGTCTTGGGGCCAACATTCAGACTCCGAAGCCGTCGTCGGCGGCAATGATTGCGCCGTTGACAAACCCGCTTTCCTTCGCACACAACATCATCAGCACCGCATCCAGATCCTTCGCCGTGCCGACACGCTTGCGCGGCAGCATCTGGATCAGCTTCTTGCCGGCATCGGTCTGCCAGTGGCGGTGGTTGATCTCGGTGTCGATGTAGCCCGGACAGATGGCGTTGACATTGATGTCGTAGCGACCCCACTCCAGCGCCATCGCGCGGGTCATGTGCACCACCGCAGCCTTGCTCATGCAATAGACGCCGATCTGCGGCAACACCTTCAGCCCTGCCATCGATGCGATGTTGACGATGCGCCCGCCAGTGAAAGTGCCAGGTGCTTCGCCCTTGCTGCGCGCGATCATCCGCTTGGCCACTTCTTGCGCCACGAAGAAAGCACCACGGGTGTTGGTGCCCATGATCTGGTCGTAGTCCTCTGGCGTGACATCGGTCAGCTTGTGGGTGCCGCCGACACCCGAGTTGTTGACGAGGATGTCGATCGCACCCATCTCGGTTTCGGCATGCGCCACCGCAGCGCGGATGCTCACCGGATCGGTCACATCCAGCCCCACCACATGCGCATCGCCGCCTTCGGCTTCGATTTCGGCACGCAGCGACTTCAGCCGTTCGATGCGTCGCGCCGCCAGCACCACCCCCGCGCCTGCCGCGGCCAAGGTCTTCGCGAACTGGGCACCGAGGCCGCTGGAAGCACCGGTGACAAAGGCCACGCGGCCCGACAGATCGATCTCGTAGGCCATGCCTTTGAATCCTCCACTGTTGACGCGATCCGGGCGGCTCGCGCAACCGCGTGCCGATCCCGAATAGCCGCTGAATGCCGCTGGAAACGATAGCACGCACCCCGCCCGCAGCCGGGCCTGCGGCATCATCGGCAGCTGCCATGTTGACGATCCATTCGCTGTCCAAGCGCTTCGGCGCCACCCCGGTCTTTCAAAACGTGAACCTGCAGTTGAACAGCGGCGAGTTCGTGGCGCTGCTGGGCGAATCCGGGGTCGGCAAGTCGACGCTGCTGAACTGCATCGCAGGGCTCGACCGGGCCGACAGCGGCAGCGTGACGATTGCGGGGCAAGACTTGTCGATGCTCGACGACGACGCCTGCGCGCGATTGCGCCGCCAGCACCTGGGCTTCGTGTTCCAGGCTTTTCATGTGCTGCCGCACCTGAGCGTGGCCGAGAACATCAGCCTGCCCTTGCGACTGCTGCACCGCCTCGACACAGCGCGTGTACAGAGTCTGCTGGACGCAGTGGGCCTCGACGGCTTGGGCGACCGGTTGCCGTCGCAACTGTCGGGCGGCCAGCTGCAACGGGTGGCGATTGCCCGCGCGGTGGTCCACGCACCCGGTTTGATCCTGGCCGACGAGCCCACCGGCAACCTCGACCCGGTCACCGCCGACCGCGTGCTGGCGGTGTTGCGCAAACAGGTTCGCGAAGCCGGCGCTGCCTGTTTGCTGGTGACGCATTCGAAAGCCGCTGCTGCGCAGGCCGACCGCGTGCTGCGCTTGCGCGCCGATGGGGTCGAAAACGACCGCCAGGGCGCCGCCGGGGCCGATTCGGACCCCCCAGCAGACCACCACGGAATGCGCCACCCCACCCTGCCCCATCCCGCGTGATCGGCCTCTTGATGCGCCGCGAATGGCGGCACCACCCGTGGCGCCATGGCGTGGCCCTGCTGGCGGTGGCGCTCGGCGTCGCGCTCGCCTACTCGGTGCACCTGATCAACAGCTCGGCGCTGGCCGAGTTCTCGTCCGCGGTGCGCAGCGCCAATGGCGAACCCGACCTGGTGCTGCGCAACACCGGCGGCGGCAGCGAGGGCATCGA
>JBBSPW010000160.1:0-7953 GCA_038258365.1 Burkholderiales bacterium
CGGCCCCGCAGAACGCAGAATCGCAGAAGGGGTCGGCAACACTGGAGCGGGAATGGGGCGAAGCAAGGCATTCGAGCCAACAGCGCGAGTCGGCCGACTCGCGCACACCGGGCGCCCATGAGCGGGTGGTCGCGGCATCGAGGGGTGCGATTCGCGGTGGCAGCGATCGGCGTGCTGGCAGTGCTTCTGTCAGCCGGAGAAATCAGCGGCTGGCCCTTCTTGCGGAGCCCGCTGCAATCGGCGTTGTCTTCTGCGGCCAAGGTGCCTGTCAAGCTGGAAGGCGAGTTTCGCACCCGTTTCATTTGGCGCCCAATGTTGCAGGTGGGCCACCTCAATGTTGCCGCCGCACCGGGCGTCGAAGGTTTGCAGGAGCCGGATCGGGCCCATCTGCTCGATGCCACCGCGGTCGATCTGAGATGGAGCTGGCTCGACATCTGGCGCTGGCGCGGTGGCGAGGCGCTGCGCCTGAAACAGCTCCATGCGGCAACGCTCGACGGCCGGTTGCTGCGCGATGCGGAGGGCCATGCGACCTGGCAGATCGGCCCCGCGCCCAAGCCCGTTGCGGAGGCCGGCAAGCCGATCTCGGAGACCCTGCCATGGATCGGCTCGCTGCAGGTCGGCAAAGGGTTGCTGGTGCTGACCGACCAGATTACCGACACCGATCTGAAGGTGCAGATCGACGGCGGAGAAGCGGTGGAAGCAGGCGATGCAGCGGGTGGCTATCGCGCTCGGGTCCAGGGTCGGTGGCAGAAGCTGCCGCTGGACCTGAAGCTGACCAGCGGTGCGGTATTGCCGCTGTTGGTGGATGCCGACAGCGCCGGGCCTGCAGCGCCCGACGCCGGGGTCGACTTCAGCGTCAAAGGAACCGCAGGCGCGGCCCGCATCGGCTTCGAGGGCCGGGCCGCTGCAGTGCTGGGTGCGCGGCAGTTGTCCGGCACGCTGCAGTTCAGCGGGCCGTCGCTGGCCCAGGTTGGAGAGCCGCTGGGCATGACCTTGCCACGCACGCCGCCGTTCGAGTTGCAGGGTGCGCTGGCGCTCGACAACGGCGTGTGGCGGCTGAAGGCCGACCGCGCGGTCATCGGGAGCAGCCAGTTGAATGGCGAGTTCGTGTTCGACAGCACCACCACGCCGCCGCGGCTCACCGGTCGGCTGGGCGGAAAGCGGCTGGCACTGGCCGATCTGGGACCCGCGGTCGGCACGCCCAGCACCGCCGCCGAAGCACCGGTCACCGCAGCCTCCGACCGGGTGCTGCCCGACCGCCGCTTCGACCTGCCTTCGTTGCGTGCGATGGACGCCGATGTGCAGGTGGCGATCGACGAACTCGATCTGGGCTCGGACATCATCACGCCGCTGAGCGGGCTCAAGTCGCACCTGACGCTGAGTGATGGCGTGTTGCAACTGCAGGATCTGAGCGCCGAAGTCGCGGGTGGTGACTTTGCCGGCAGCAGCACACTCGATTCGCGTGACGGGTCGTCGGCCCGGTGGGCCTTGAAGATCAAGTTCAACAAGGTCGAGATCGAGCGTTGGTTGCAGGTGCTGCAGAAGGCCAAGGCCGCCTCGGCGACGGCCGGCGCCAAGCCAACCAACACCGCCTACCTCAGCGGCAGCCTGAACGGCGACCTGGATGTGGCCGGAGCCGGCAATTCCACGGCCGCGATCGTCGGCAACCTGAGCGGTGCCATCAACATGCGAATGGACGGCGGCCGCATCTCGCATCTGCTGACCGAAGCCGCAGGGCTGGATCTGGCGCAAGCGCTCGGGGTGTTCGTCAAGGGCGACGAGTCGCTGCCGCTGCGGTGTGCCCGCGCGGCCTTCGGCGTCACCGATGGCACGGTGAAGATCGAGCGGCTGGTGATCGACAACGCCGACAGCACGATTCGCGCAGCAGGTCGGATCAATCTGCAGGAAGAGTCGCTGGCCCTGATGGCGGCAGCGCGGCCGAAGGATTTTTCGCCGTTGTCGCTCAACTCCACCGTCACCATCACCGGCAAGCTAAAGTCGCCGAAGGTCGGGATCGACGTCAAGGAACTGACCTCGAAGGTGGTCGGTGCGGCGGTGCTGGGTGCGGTGGTCGGGCCAGTGGCCGCTTTGCTGCCCTTCGTGGAGTTCGGCGACAACGACGCCAAGGTCGACCCCTGCGCTGCGGTCACCAAGCCGTCGGCGGCGGCCAGCAGCAGAGCGGCTGCCAAGACAGACAAGCGCTGACGGGACTGCTCGATCGGCGGCGTCCTACAGGCACTCCCTGATCCCGCCGACCCGGAGATGCAGGACGGCAATTCAAAGTTCAGCTGTCGCACCAGGTGCGTTTCCTGAAAGCCTTCGACATGCCGAATTCTCCCCTGCCTTTGCCCGGTTCATGGATGGCAGCAGCACCACCACGGATCCTGAATCCGTTGCGAGTCTGGCCGCGACAAGTGGCGCATGCGAGCCCGAACGCCGCAAGCGGGGTTGCATTCGCGTCAATCGGCATCGCCGTGCTGCTGATGGCTGGCATGCTGACGTGGTATGTGCAGTTGCTGAACGCGCAACTGCAACGGGGTGAGAGCCTGCGCGCGCAGCAGCGGGCGGGCGTGGCCTTTGACGGCCGCAAGCCGGCGGCAGGGCGCAACAGCATGCTGGCGTCCTCTGTTGCAAGGCCCGCTGTGAACGGCCCCAGGAACTGAGGCAAACGAGACGCTGAGACAGCGAAGCACTGAAGCAACTAGCGGGCCGCACCCATGCTGGAGCAACTGCCGGATTCCCTGGGCGAAGCGCTCGACCGCGTACGCGCCGGAATGGACCAGACGCTGTTTCACTCGATCGACCTGCACCATGGCATGGCGGCCATCACGCTGCAAAGCCTGGCCTTCGTGGCCCATGGACCGATCCCCCAGCGATACACCGCCGATGGGCACGGCGCATCGCCGCCGCTGCATTGGAGCGGTGTGCCGCCCCAAGCCACCGAGGTGGTGCTGGTGGTGGAAGACGCCGATTCGCCGACACCGCATCCGGTGGTCCATGCGATCGTCGTCGCAGTCGGCCCGGCTGCTGCAGACGCGGCGCCTGAGGACATCAGCAAGGCTCCCTCGAACTTGGCGGTGGATGTTCGGGGAGACGGTGCGCTCGCCGAGGGCGCTATGAGTCGCATTGACGGCGCCGATACGGCTGCCACCATGGGGCGCAACTCGCTGCTGCAAGCCGAATGGCTGCCGCCCGACCCGCCGCCCGGACATGGGGTGCACCATTTCGCGTTTCAGATCTTCGCGCTCGAAGCCGGCCATCCGCTGCCGGAGAATCCCGGGCGCGATGCGGTGCGAAGCGCCATCATCGAGCGTGGGCTGGCCAGCGGCTGCCTGATCGGCACCTACGAGCGGCCCTCGGGCCGCATCGACGCGCCGCTGTCGGAGCGGGCTGCGTTCGCAGCCGCTGCCCCTTCCGCCTAGGCCCGAACCGTGCCCCGGCCGGGGTCCGGTTGTGAACGCTGCCGGCGGCGGGTGGCCACCGACAACAGGACTGCCGCGCCGGCGATCATCAACATGAACGTACCCGGTTCTGGCACGACCTGAATCAGGCGACCGCCGAAGTCGATGATGTAGAGCTCGCCGTTGGCGCCTTCGCCGAACGACGAGATGCTGTCGAAGCTGCCCGCCGCCCCGGCATTGAGCATGGCCGTCAGCTCGGTGGACTGGGCCATCGTCTGGGTGCTGCCATCGCCTGCGATCGCAAACACTCGGCCACTGACGAAATCGCCGAACACATACTGGCCAAACAGCGGCGAGCCGACCTCTCGCACCACATAACCGCCGGTGATCGAAGCGCCGAAGCTGTGGTTGTAGTCCAGCAGCGGGTCGATCAACCCCGCCACCGGCGGATCGCTGATTCCGGGGGTGGCGATGTTGCCCTCGCGGATGCGCCAGCCGAAGTTTTGGCCGCCGCTGCTGGCAGCCGAGATGAAGTCGATCTCTTCGCGCGTGTTCTGGCCCACATCGGCGATCCAGAGGTTGCCGTTCTGGCGGTCGAAGCTGTTGCGGAACGGATTGCGAAGTCCGTACGCGTAGATTTCCTGGCGCGCACCGGCGTTGCCGAAGAACGGGTTGTTGAGCGGAATGGCGTAATTCAGGTTCGGGTCGGCGAAGTCATCGCGGTTGATGTCCACCCGCAACATCTTGCCCAACAACACATTGGTGTTCTGCGCGTTGTTGAACGGGTCGTTGCCGCTGCCTCCATCACCGGTGGCGATGTACAGGTTGTTGGCATCGCCCGGTTTGAAGCCGAGCCAGCCCCCCTTGTGGTTGTTCAAACCCGCTGGCTGCGCCACCCGCAGGATCTCGACCCGGCTCGCCGGATCGGCGATCGACGCATTGCCTGAGCTGGTGCGGTAGCTGGCGACCACGGTGTTCAGGCTGGTGGGGTCGATGTAGTTGACGAAGAAGCGACGGTAGCCTGCCGATGTGGCGTCCGCGTACCCCGGGTCGAAAGCCAGGCCCAGCAAGCCGCGCTCACCGCTGGTGGCCACCGTGATGCTCAGGAAATTGCTGCTGATCCCGCCCTGAGTGACCTTGATGTCGCCGCCTTTCTCGACCACGAAGATGCGCCCGTCTGCCAGGGGCGCGGTGGCGAACAGCGGCTGGTTCAGCCCACTGGCGATCAAGCGCGTGTCCAGCATCTGGGCGCTGGAGGCGAACGGCGCTGCGAGCGCCGCAGCGGCAAACAACAGCGCTGCACCGTGTTGGGCAGGCCAGCGACTCCAGCTTCGCGAAGGCAGCGCAGGTGTGAACTCGGTCATCGGTCATTTCTCCTGTGGGGCCCTTGGCTTCGGGCCGATTGCGACAGCTGCGACAAACCGACGGGCGAGAATCCCGTGCCTGCCGTGCCGGCGAACCCCGAGCCTAGCGCCGCGAATGGCCTCAGGTGTAAGAAGCTGCACACCTGCCCGCCTGTTTGAGGGGGTTGGCCGCAGCGTCAATCGGCGACACGCGCCGATTGCACACTACTGGCCATGACTTTGCAGGCGCCATCCAGCGCGCCACACGCCGAACCTATGCCGTGAGCTCAGGCTCTAAGAACCAAGCCCGCTTGTCTTCGGGGTCAGAACAGGAAATAGACAATTGCCAACACGAAAGCCGGCACGCCCAACAGCCATGCAAACAGATACTTGCCCATGTCACTTCTCCTGGATTCGATTGGTTTCGGTGAAGGGATGCTGCGGGGGCCGGGCCGGCGCCGGGGGCAGACGGCAACGGCTGCGCGTGTAGGAACCCAGGCAGGTTGCATTCAGAGGCTCCCACCGGCCGCAGGTAACAAGAGGCACAACCCGCTGAAGGGTTTCAGGCATGCGGCTTGCTCAAGGGCGGGTTCCGGCAGCCACCGGGGTCGCTGCCGCCCTCCTTTTTTGTACCAAGCAAAGGTCGAATCCATGCAAGCCGAAGATCTGCACTGTCTGTACCGGCAGCTGCGCATCCAACTCGAAGCGGCCTATGCGGCGCGCCCGTTGGATCCTGCGCTGATCGACCGGATCGCGCAGGACATGCTGCCGCTGGAAGCGGAATTGGCGGCCCAGGGCACGGCAACGCTGGACCGGTTTGTGACCCGCGCTGCGGCGGCGTCCAACGCCAGCGGGTCCCAGCCCCAGCCCGAGTTTCTCGGGGCCGACAGCCCTTCCCAGGACATCGGCATGGGCTTCACCGCCGATCCGAAGCCCGGAACGAATCTGGAAGACGACAAGAACCAGTCGGGCGGTCAGGCATCGGCAGGGTAGGGGCCCCTGGCGGGTCAGCCGCCGCTGCGGTTCTGAAGCAACCGCTGAAGCACCAACTCCAGGTGTTCGAGCGAAGTGGGTTTCGGGATCAGCGCGTCGAATCCGGCGGCAATGGCTTCTTCTTCGTCCTGCGCCCGGCTGTAGCCGCTGCATGCCAGTGCGATGACCTCCTGCCCGCCCGGGCTTAGACGCAAGGCCCGCACCAGCTCCAGCCCGCTCATGCCGGGCATGCTGACATCGGAGATCAGCACATCGCAGCGTGCGTGGTCCAGCAGGGTCAGCGCCTGGTCGCCGCTGATGGCGGTGCGCACCTCGGCACCCGTGAGCCGCAGCAGCATGCCGAACGACTCTGCCGAATCGACCGAATCGTCCACCACCAGCACCTGTTTGCCGGCCAGCGGCGACACCGACGCAGCCGACGGGTCAGTGAGCGCGCCAGGCGATGCGCACAGCGGCATCGTCACGGTCAACTCGGCGCCGCGCCCGGGGCCATCGCTGTGCGCCTGCACGCGTCCGCCATGCGCCTGCACCAGTTCGCGCACCAGTGCCAGGCCGATGCCCAGGCCGGCGCTGGCTTCGTTGTCTCTTCCGTCGCGCTCGTGGCTGCTCAGCGCTTGAGCGCCGCGCACCGGCCCGTCCTGGCTGAACATGTCGAACATGCTGTCCAGAAAGGCCGGGGTGATGCCGCGGCCGGTGTCGGCCACACGCAGCCGCATCGCGTCGCCTACCACCTCCACCGTCACCCGCACTGCGCCCCCGTCGGGGGTGAACTTGAGCGCATTCGTCAGCAGGTTCCAGACCACCTGTTCTGCGCGCACCGGATCGAACATTGCGAAAGGTGGGGGGTCGCTCAGATCGGCGCTCAGCCGCACATCGTTGGCCGCGGCCTGCGGCTGCATGGCGTCGACGATGCGCCGGGCCAATGCGCCCCAGTCGACCGGCTCCGCGACCAGCCGCAACTTGCCGGTTCGTGCGCGTGACAGGTCCAGCAGGTCGTCGATGATGCGCGCCTGACCGGCGACCGTGTTCTGGATGATTCGGGCGGCCCGAGCGGCGCTGGCGATCGCCTGGATTTCCGGCATGCGCGCCAGCAGCTCGGCGTTGACATGGATCAGGTTCAGCGGGTGTTTCAGCTCGTGCGACATCACCGCCAGGAACATTTCCTTGGCGCCCATCATCGCTTCGGCTTGCTGGCGGCCCGCGGTTTCGCGGCTCAGCTTGCGTTCGCGCGCCAGACCGGTTTGCTGACTGCCGGTGAGATCGCGCGCGATCTTCGAGAAACCCAGGCCGCCGTCGAGCACGGATGTGACCCCACTGGCGAAGAACACGCTGCCGTCCTTGCGCCGAAACCAGCGGTCGTCATCGGCGCGGCCCTGGATGCGGGCCGTTTCCAGTTCGGCTTCGAAAACGCCCGCTTCGCGGTCTGCTTTGGTGAACAGGGTCGACATCGACCGGCCGAGCATCTCGGCTTCGGCATAGCCGAACAGGCGTTCGGCACCGCGGTTCCAGCCGCTCACCACGCCCGCCCCGTCGGTGGTCATGATCGCGAAGTCCTGTGTGCTTTCGGCAGCAAGCCGCAAGCGCTCGGCGCTGGCACGCAACGCGGTTTGCGACCGCCGCAGCGCGGTCACATCGACCAAGGCGAGGATCGCGCCTTCGATCTTGTTGTCGGCGGTGCGGTAGGGCAGCATGCGGGCCACGTACTGGCGATCGTCGAGTCCGCGAACCTCACGCTCGACCAGTCGCAGGCTTTGGAACGCGGCGTGCACGTCCTGCACCAGTTCCGGATAGTCGAGTCGGTGGGTGATGTCGGTCAGCAAGCGTCCCATATCGGCCGGAATCAGGTTGAACAGGTCCAGTGCGCGCGGGGTGTAACGCTTGATGCGCATCGCGCTGTCGACGAACACGGTTGCGATGTCGTGCGAATTGATCAGGTTCTGCAGGTCGTCGTTGATGCGGCTGGTTTCGTCCACCTTCATCGCGACTTGCACATCGACCGTGGTCAGTTTCTCGTTGGTGGGCTGCGGCTCCTCGCGGCTGGTTTCCAGCTCTTCGGTGGCCGATCGCAGCAGACGTAGGCGCTTGTCGAACCTGCCGAAGCCGTCGTCGGAGGCATTGGCCGACTCCGACGATCCCAGAAAAAGCATCCTGCCCGGGCGCAGCGCAAACCGCAGAATCTCCATCACCGCGGCTCGCGCGCGCCCGGGCATGCGCTC
>JBBSPW010000161.1:0-7942 GCA_038258365.1 Burkholderiales bacterium
CGACGGTGGCGGTGGCCAGCATCCGCACCAACCCGTCGGCATCGTCGACGAGGCTCTGCACCGGCACGCGGCGGCCGACCAGCAAGCGGCCATGCAAGCCGCTGTCGGCCATCGTGTCGGCCGCATCGAATCGCCAGTCAGGCCGGTGCGACTGCACGATCTCGAAGCCGGGCGCGACCCAGTCGATGGCCGCGAACAGCTCGGCCAGACCTGCGCCCTGCGGCGGCACCGCCTTCAAGCCGAAAACCGCTTCGGGCTCGATGCGGGGTTGGCACAGGCCCGCCAGCGGCAGCGTCACGGCCGCATCCGCATCCACCGCGGAATTCGGCCCGGATTCGATCAAAGTCAGCGTGGTGTCCCACACCGTGCCCCAGATCGGCGCATGCACGCCGTACCGCTCCCACAAGCCGCGGTTGGTGAAGCCGATCTTGTAGCCGCACGGCACCTCGCCGCGGGCGATGCGCAACTGGCGCACTTGCAGCGCGGTCTGGCAGGCTGCGGCGCTGTCGCCGAAAGTGCTCGCTGGCAGATCGGCGGGCCAGGGTTCGCCACTGTCGATGTGGGCCAGCAATTGTTCGGGTGTCATGGCATCGGTTGGTTTCGGGTTTTGTGGAAACGCCCGCAACGGCGGGACCGGCAAAACGTCAATGGTTGTCGAAAGCGGTGATCAGCTCACCCTTCAAAGCCGCAGCTTCGCACAGCCCGCTGCCATCGGCCACCCGCGTGCCATTGACCCACACCCCGTGGACGCCGATCGCGTCGGTGGTCAGGCGCGGGGCGCCGCCCGGCAGGTCGTGGACGCGGCGCTTGGGCCCGCGGCCAACGGTTGCTGCATCGAACAACAGCAGGTCGGCCGCAAAACCTTCGCGCAACTCACCCCGGTCCGGCAAGCCGAACAAGCGCGCACTCTGCTGCGTCAGCCGGCGCACGGCTTCTGGCAGTGCCATGGCGCCGCGGTTTCGCACCCAATGGCCCATCAGGTGCAGACCGAAGCCGGCATCGGTGAAAAAGGTCAGGTGGGCACCGGCATCGGACAGCGAGACCAGGCTGTGCGGATGGTTCAAGAGCCGCGCCACTGCAGCTTCGTCGCTGTTGAGCAACTGGGCGACGAACACCGTTTGCAGCTGCTCCGACAACGCCAGGTCGAGCATCGCATCGAGCGGGTCTTTCCCCTGCTCACGTGCCAGCTCGGCGATGCTGCGCTGCTCCATCGCGCGGTGTTTGGGGTCGACCACCTCCACCACATGCACCTTCTCCCATTCGCCGTTGAAGAGCCTGAAGGTGGCGGGTGAGGCCAGCTCGGCGCGCACCCCATCGCGAAACGATCGGTCGGCCAGCACGGCTTGCAGGGCGTCGCCTTGCTGACCGAGCGCCGGTTTCCAGCTCTGCAAGCCTTCGACTGGATACGGCGATGCCAACGTGAAGTCCATCGTCAACGGGCAGCAAGACACCTGCCCGATGAGTCGGTGACCGCGGCGGTTGGCCGCGCTGATCGCATCCAGATCGGCGAACACCGCGCCGGGATTGGTGCTGTTGTGCAGCAGCGCGGCGATCATCACCGGCCGGCCTGATTGCGCGGCCATCTGTTCCAGCAGCGACACCGGCATCTGCCCGCCCTTGGTCACCATGTAGACCCCGCCGCCGCGGTGCGCCATCGCTTCGATCAAGGCCAGGTGCTCTGCGTCATCCGCCAGCCGCGACGGCATCGGCCGCCCGCCTTCGCCGTTGTGCGCCGGGCTCGTCGAGCTGGCCAGGCCGACCGCGCCGGCGTCCATCGCTGCCCGCACCAGCACGGCCATCTGTGCCACCTCGTCCGCCGTGGCTGCGCGCTGCGCTGCATCGCTGCCCATGACCCAGGTGCGCAGCGACGAATGGCCCACATACGCTGCCAGGTTGACTGCGCTGCCGCCCCTGCGGAGCATCTCAAGGTACTCCGAAAAACTCTCGAAGCCCCAGCGGATGCCTTGGCGCAGCACCTCCAGCGACATGCCTTCGACCTGGGTCAGGTTCCGCATCGTCAACTCGCGGTCGGCCGGCTTGCAAGGCGCGATCGTGAAGCCACAGTTGCCGATCACCGCGGTGGTGACACCCAGCGTTGGTGACGGCCGCAGATAGGGGTCCCACGTCACCTGCGCGTCGAAGTGGGTGTGGCTGTCGATGATGCCGGGCATCAGCACCAGGCCATCGGCATCGATGACCTCGCGCGCATCGACCGGCAGCGACGCACCGATCGCTCGGATGCGGCCGCCGCGCACCGCCAGGTCGGCGGTGACGGGGTCGGCGCCGGTGCCGTCGCAAAGCAGCGCGTGGCGAATCAGCAAGTCGTCCATCGGGGTTCCGTGCGTGATGTCATGCGGCCTTGAGATGGCGGCTGCCGAAGGCTTCTTCCATCGACTTGCGCGTTTGCCAGGCCTTGGTGGTGGTGTCCATCGCCACATCGGACCACGACAGGCTCTGGCCTTGCTTGACGGGGCGGATCACCTTCACATCGTGCGCCAGCCCCAGCGGCAGACCGCCCATGGCCAGCGAGGTGTGCGCCGGCAGCAGCTTGCCCCAGACCGTGTAGCCGCCTTCGCCGTCCAGCATCTCGCCGACCCGCAGGTCGCGCTTGGCAGTGGCCACCACATCGGCATTCCAGGCGCTTGCCACCCCGGTGGGCTCGCCTCGCAACGCCACACTCGCCACCGACAGACCCACTTCCAGCCCGATCAGGTGCCAGCGCTTGTAAAGCGTGAAGTAGCGCCCGCTCGGATCGGTGTGGGCGTTGTACTCCTCGAAGCAGTGCTTGATGTAGTCGGTTTCGGCTTCGACCGTGACCCACACGCCCATCCGGATGTCGTAGGGAATGCTGCGCCCGTCCTTTTCCAGCGACGAGATCACCTCGACCATGCCCTTGCGTTCCAGCACCCCGCCTTCTGCGATCGGCCGCGTGACAAAGGGGATGTCTTCGACACTGGCCGGCGGATACAGCAAGCCGTTCGACGGCACCGTGAGCCCGGTCGCATTCGACACCGCGGTGCATTCGATGGAAGGCTTCGAGCCATCGAGAAAGCTGTTGAACATCTTCGGGTTGAGCCCGCCTCGCGTGGCCTGCTCGGGGGTCAGGCCATAGTGGCCCCAGACCGTCTCGGGTGTCGATTGACTGAAATGAGGCAACCACTTGTGGCCGCGCCCGGCTGCCACCACCGGGAATCCGCAGGTGCGAGCCCAGTCGACCAGATCGCAGATCAAGGCTGGCTGGTCGCCGAAAGCCAGCGAATACACCACGCCGGCTTCGGCCGCGCTCTGCGCCAGCAGCGGACCGCAGAAAGCGTCTGCTTCGACGGTCACGTTGACCACATGCTTCCGGTGTGCGAAGGCTTCCAGGCAATGGTCGACCGCCGCGATCGGGTGGCCGGTGCATTCGACGATCACATCGATGGCCGGGTGCCGCACCAACGCTTCCCAGTTGTCGCCGATATGGGTGTGGCCATGCTCCAACGCATCGTCCAGCGAGGCCGCGCGCGTGCGGTCGTCGGCCCAGCCGACGCGAGCCAGGTTGCTGCGTGCTGCATCGGGCGACAGGTCGGCGATGCCGACCAGATGCACCCCCGGTGTGCGCGGGATCTGCGCCAGGTACATCGAGCCGAACTTGCCGGCACCGATCAGGCCGATGCGGATCGGCTTGCCATCGGCTTGCCGCTGCTGGAGTTGGTGGTGAAGGGACATCTCAGGCTGCCTTTCGGGTTTGTGCGAAGGGTTCGGTGCTGGTGACCAGCGCGCTGCCCGGCATGCCGCATTTCCACGGCAAGTCCACCGGCACATCGCTCAACAGGCAGTCGTCGGCCAGACACCGGATGGGGCTGAAGTCGCGGTGGGCGATGTATTCCGGCCGCTTGAAGCGCCGGATGTGGTTGGAGACAGCGCACAGGCTCAGGTAGACGCTGACCCGGTTCCACGGTGACAGGTTGCTGCCGGATGCGTGCACCAGACACGAATGGAACAGGATCATCGAGCCGGCCGGGCCGGTGGGCGAGACGATGCCACCTTGCTTGCCGCCCGCGCGTTCCACCAGTTGTGAGATCAATGCAGGGTCGACCGTCCACAGCGGATAACTGGTGGTGGTGAGGTCGTGCCTGGCATCGACCACCCCGCGCTTGTGGCTGCCCGGGATGAACATCAACGGGCCGTTGAAGGGGTTCACCTCGTCCAGGAAGATGGCGATGTTCATGGCGCGTTCGGTGGGCATCTGGTCGTCGTTGAGCCAGGTGCCGTAGTCCTGGTGCCACTGCCAGACATCGCCTTCGAAGGCCATCTTGCCGTTGATCTTGAACTGGTGCATGTACAGCTCTTCGTCGAACAACTCGCGCACCGGCTCGATCATGCGCGGGTGGCGGGCCAGCTTGGCGAAGGGTTCGCTGTACAGGTGGGCGGCGAAGTTGGTGCGCACCGCATCCGAGCCTTTCTCACGCACGTTGTAGGCCTCGCGCCGGCTGTAGAGCTCGGGCACCGCCTGGGTCAGGGTCCGGGTCTCTTCGGGACTGAACAACCCGGGGAAGAACAGATAGCCTTCGCGGTCGAACTGCGCGTGCTGGTCGGCGGTCAGTTTCATGGTCGGTCTCCGGTGGCTTGCGTTGGGCTGGTCGTTGGTTCCTGTCAGGTGCGTTTATATAGCCGGCCAGCGAATCGGCCGTGAATCTGCACAGCACCCCACGATTGGGGACGCGCGATCGGAGGTTGATTCCTAGAGTGGGTGCCACGATGTCCCACCCCTGGGGTGTCGCCACCGATCACGGAGACACCTCATGGACACCATCTCGGTCACCTGGACGAAAGCGGCTTTGGACGCCATCCGTCACCTGGGCGCTGCCGGCGCACCCGCAGACCGCCCGCGCATCGGCCCGCCGATGGTGGCGCGGTCACTGGCCATCCTGCACACCGCCATCTACGACGCCTGGGCGGTCTACGACGCCACCGCCTTGCCCACCCGCTTGCGGGTCCTGCGCCGCAGCAGCGGCACCGACGCCGAGCGCATCCATGCGATGAGCCAAGCCGCACTGGTGGTCTTGAAGGACCAGTTCCCGAGCGAGTCGGTGGGCTTCGACGAGCTGTTCAAGGACCTCGGCTATCTGCAAAGCGAATCGACGAACGGCACCCAGCCGGATGGCATCGGCAACCTGGCTGCGGCTGCCATCCTCGAAGACCGACACAGCGATGGGTCCAACCAGAACGGGGTGGTCTACAACGGCAAGGCCGGGCCGGTGTATGGCGACACCACCGGCTATGGACCGCACAACCCGCCGATGCTGGTGACGGTGGCCGCCAGCCCGGCTGACATCGCCGCCCCCGCCCGCTGGCAACCGCTCGGCTATGCCGATGGCGGTGGGGTGGTGCGCATCCCCGGCTTCATCGGCCCGCAATGGCAGAACGTGCGGCCCTTTGCACTGACATCGGCAGCACAGTTCAGGCCCGGCCCACCGGCTGCATTGAATTCGCAAGCCTTCCTGGACCAGGCCCGCCATGTGGTCGAGGTGCAGCAGCAGCTGAGCACGAAACAGAAGGTGATCGCCGAGTACTGGGCCGACGGCCCCAGCAGCGAACTGCCACCCGGCCATTGGGAGTTGTTCGCGGCCTATGTGTCCCAGCGCGATTCCCACACCCTGCACGACGACGCGCGGATGTTCTTCGCGGTGGCCAACGCGATCCACGATGCGGCGATCGCCACCTGGGAATGCAAGCGCACCTACGACTATGCGCGGCCGGTGACGACGATCCGCCACCTGTGCCGCGGCAAGTCGCTGCAGGGCTGGGACGGCGCGACGATGGCGACGCTGGACGGCGCCGCCTGGCGGCCCTACCAGGTCAGCACCTTCCCGACCCCGCCGTTCCCGGAATACACCTCGGGCCACAGCGCGTTCTCGATGGCTGCAGCCGAAGCGCTGAAACGCTTCACCGGCAGCGATGCCTTCGGCGACACCTACATTCAACCCGGCCCGCTGCGGGTCGAACCCGGCTTGGCGGCGGCCACCGGCACCGAGCTGCACTGGTCCACCTTCAGCGAAGCCGCGCAGGAAGCGGGCGAGTCGCGCCTGTACGGCGGCATCCATTTCTACGAAGGCAATGTGGCCGGGCTGGAGTTGGGTCGTCGATGCGGAGCGCAAGCCTTCGATCTGGCGCAGCGCCACTGGGACGGGCAGATGTAGCGCGTCGACTCGGTGTTGCGCCTTTGCAGGCCAGGCGCGCCAGCCTCAAGTCTCGACTGCGCCCTGCCGATAGCCCGGGCACGACCCTGGCAATCCAGCGGGGCACCCAGCGCTGGACCCGATGCTCAAAAAGATTCCCGTCAAAGACCTGCAACTGGGCATGCACCTGCACAAGCTGGAAGGCTCGTGGCTGTCGCACCCGTTCTGGCGCGCCAAGTTCGTTCTCGCCGAGCCGGCCGATCTGCAGAAAATCCGCGATTGCGGCGTGGTCGACTGCTGGATCGACACGGCGCGCGGTCTCGATGTGGCGGCGCCTGTTGTCACGGCAGTGCTTGCGACGGTGGCGGCCGTGGCGCTGCCAGCCTTGCCGGAAGTGGCATCGGCGTCAGCGTTCACGACCGCGACCACGACAGCGCCGGAGTCCCCGCCCCCATCCGCTGCGCCGCCTTCGCCGCCACGCGCTGCGCAGCGCAAGTCGCGCCCGATGGCCGACGAGTTGAAGAAGGCCGCAGCGATCTGCCAGGGCGGACGCGAGGTGGTGCTGGCGATGTTCGCCGAAGCCCGCATGGGCCGCGCGGTTCAGGCCGAACGCTGCCTGCCGCTGGTGGAAGACATTTCGGCTTCGGTGGCACGCAACCCCGGTGCGCTGGTCAGCCTGGCGCGCCTGAAGTCCACCGACGACTACAGCTTCATGCATTCGGTGGCGGTGTGCGCGTTGATGGTGGCGCTGTCGCGCCAGCTCGGCCGCAGCGACGACGAATGCCGCGAGGCGGGCATCGCCGGGTTGATGCACGACATCGGCAAGGCGGTGATGCCGCTGGCGGTGCTGAACAAACCCGGCAAGCTGACCGACGACGAATTCGCCACCATCAAGACCCATCCCGAGCGCGGCCATGCGCTGCTGCAGGATGCCGGGTCGGTGTCCGCGCACACGCTGGATGTGGTGCTGCACCACCATGAACGCATCGACGGCTGCGGCTATCCGCACCGGGTGTCGGGTGACGCGTTGAGCGTCTATGCCCGCATGGGCGCGATCTGCGATGTCTACGACGCCATCACCTCGAACCGTCCATACAAGACCGGCTGGGACCCGGCCGAATCGATCGAGCGCATGTCCGCCTGGCAAGGACATTTCGACCCGGCCATGCTCGCGGCCTTCGTGCGCAGCCTGGGCATCTACCCCACCGGCTCGCTGGTGCGGCTGGAATCGCAGAAGCTGGCGGTGGTGGTCGAGCAGAACCCGCAGACCCTGGTGGCGCCGCTGGTGAAAGTGTTCTATTCGCTGCGCAGCCAGATGCCGATCACGCCGGTGCTGCTGGACCTGTCCAGACCCGGCTGCAGCGACCGGATCGTGGCGCGCCACGAGCGCAAGGAAGGCTCAGCCGGTGAATTCGCAAGGCTCGACGACCTTTGGGTCGACCCCGACACGCTGCGGCGCATGCGCCAGCCGGCTTAGCGATTTCGCCTGGCGGCACATCGCCCTGTGGCACCGCCCTGCAGCACCCGTGAGCTGCGTAGACTGCGTCCACCGCAGCCGCAGGAGTCCGCATGTCCCGATTCGCCTTTCTCCTGGGGCTCGTAGCCGCCCTGTCGGCACTGCCGGCCGCGCAGGCCCAAACCCTGCGCTGGGCCAGTCAAGGCGACCCGCTGACGATGGACCCGCATGCCCAGAACGAAGGCCTGACCAACAGCATGAACGGGCAGGTCTACGAAACGCTGCTCAAGCGCACGGCGCAGCTCGACCTGGGGCCCGGCTTGGC
>JBBSPW010000162.1:0-7905 GCA_038258365.1 Burkholderiales bacterium
GGGATGGCGCCGCAGTTCACCGCGACGAAGGGCTGCGCGCCGCGCGGCGAGATCTCGTGGATGCCACGCGCCACCAGCTCCTTGCCGGTGCCCGATTCGCCCTGCACCAGCACCGGCGCCATGCTGCGCGCGACCTTCTCGACCAGTGCCCGCACTTGCTGCATCGCTGCGGACCCGCCCACCATGCGCCGCAATGCCGGATGCACGGCGCTGCGAGGAGCCGACGCTGGCGGCACGCGCTTTGGAGGCGGCTCGGCACTGCGCCCCAACGCCGACGCCACTGCCGCCCGAAACTGACGCAGATCGACCGGTTTGGTGAGGTAGTCGTAGGCCCCGGCCTTCAGCGCTTCGACCGCGTTTTCCGGCGAGCCGTAGGCGGTGATGACGATGGCTTTTTCGTTCCGCCCGGCTTCTTCCAGCCGCCGCAGCAGATCGAGCCCGGTGCCATCGGGCAGCCGCATGTCGGTGATGACGAGTTGAAAGCGCAGCGCTCCACCCTGGGCCAGCAACGCCCAGCCCTCCTCGACCGAGCCGGCGCTCTCGACGTCGTAGCCCTCTCGCAGCAGCGTCAGCTCGTACAGCGTGCGCAGATCGGGCTCGTCGTCGACGACCAGCAAACGAGGCGGGTTGGATGGGTTGGAACTGGCAGCGGTCATGTCGGAGAGCCCGGTGCGGTCAACGGCGGCGACAGGGACGACATCGGACCTGGAGCCGACCAAGGCAGCCTGCGCAGGCTGACCACGAACTCGTTGCGCAACCGTTCAGCTGCCGGGCGTGGCCGGTAGTCGATGCTGGCGCCATGGCGTTCGCACAGCTCGCGGCAAATATACAAGCCGAGTCCGGAGCCGCGGCTGCGGGTCGAGAAGAAGGGCTCGAACAGCAAACGCTCGGTCTCGGGCCCGATCAAGGCGCCTTCGCTGAACACCGCCAGGCTTGCCAGGTGGTCGTCCCGAGCCGCCAGACGCAGGAAGATCGACCCGGCGGTGGGCGGGGCGTGACGGTGGGCGTTGTCCAGCAGGTTGACCAGCACTCGGCGCAGGTGATCGGGGTCGAACGCCACCCCCAGCGGCCGGTCGGGCAGTTCCAGTCGCAGCCGACCTTCGGCCTGCAGAACCACGCCTGCGGTCTGCGCCCAGTCGGCCACCCCGTGGGCAACCGCTTCGGTGGCGTCGATGCAGCGCTGCGGCAGGTCGTCCCCCGGCGACAGCTCCATCACATCGTCGACCAGGCGCTTCAAGCGTTCGGCGTTGTCGGCCACGATCTTCGCCAGCCGCAGCAACGGGGCGTCGCTTAAATCTTCCAACAACAAGGCATTGGCCTGCGTGATGGCCGCCAGAGGGTTGCGAATTTCGTGCGCGATGCCGGCCGACACGCGCCCCATCGCTGCCAGCTTCTCCTGCCGGATTCGGGCCTGCAAGGTGCGCACGTCTTCCAGCAGCAGCACCGCAAAGGGTTCGGCTGCCAGATCGGCGGCGCCTGGGGTCAGTTGACTGTCCACTGGCGCCAGGCTGCTGGCTCGCATGAAGCGCACGCGCATCCGCAGCGTGCGGCGGTGGCCGTCGTCGAATGCCAAGGTCACATCGCGCCCGGCTTCGGGCCACTGCCCTTCGCGCAGCGCCAATTCGACCGCCGCACACAGGGCCGACCAGTCCGGCCGGTCATCGACCGCAAAGGGTGCCGGTGGCGCCAGGCCTTGCGTCACCAGCAGCGCGCGCGCGGCCGGGTTGGCTGCACGCACCCGCAGGCGCCGGTCGACCACCAGCACGCCATCCGCCATCTCCTCGATCACCACCCGGTTCAGCTGCGCCTGCTGCCGCGCCAGCTCGAAGCTGCCGCGTGCGGACACTTCCTCGCGCGCCAGCCTGCCGGCCAATTCGGCGGCCATCAGCACGATCGCAAACATGCCGATGCCAGCCAGGCCTGCTTGCAGCATCAAAGCCGGGGCGTCGGAGCCCCCAAGCGCGGCGCGCCATGCCGCCAGCAGGAACAGCAGCGCCACCGCCGCTGCGGTGCCGAGCGCCAGCAAGCGCGAGGTCAGCACACCGGCCATCAGCACCGGCAAGACCAGCAGTGCCGCATAGTTGAAGGGGGAGCCGGCTTCCAGCAGGTACAGCGACGAAAACGCCAACAGGTCGACCCCGATCGTCGCCAACCATTGCCGGCGGCGTTGCGAGGGTCTGGCCGGCACCTCGGCCAGTGCGCCGAAACGCGGCAGCAGCCACAACGTGATCGCCTGCACCGCATACAACAGCGAAACGATGGCGGTCCACTCCGACAAGCGCCCGCCCAGCAGGTTGCCGAGCGCCTGCGCAAACACCAGACCCACGCCGACAGCCGCACGCGCCGCGCCATAGGTGCGATAGACGCGGACCAGGGCACCTTCCTGGGCCTGCACCAGGCGGCGTGCATGGCGCAGCAGGAAGCGGCTGTCGTGCGGCACATCGCCGGCAGCCAGCCAGCCGGCATCGAAGAACGATTCGGCGCCGAGTGAAGCATCGGTGGCAGCGTCATCTGCGTCGCTGCCCCCGAAAGCGCCCAGCAGCGAGTCGCCCTTGCGACGGGCGCCCCGCCGTTGGTCGGCTGCATCGACTGCATCCAGCGCGCCGCTGCGGCGGTCGCCGCGGCGACGGTTGCGACCGCGCCGATCGGCCTCGGACGGGCCCGGCGGGTTCATGGCAGGTGGTCTGTCGTCAGCCGTCAACGGGCGCCGGCGATGCGGTGCAGGTCGCTGCAGTAGCTGAGACCGTCGCGGCCGACGGTGGCTTCGCTCTGCGGCAGGTGCACTCCGCAATGGGCGCAGACCCACATCGCTGCAGGCGGCGGCACAGCCGCGCTTCGGCGTGACCGTTCCGCCGAATCAGCGCTTGAGGTGGAACGCGGCCGGCGCTTGCCGATCACCACCGCGACGATGACCACCAGCAGCACCAGAAGCAGGATTTTCAGCGCCATGTCGCGGCCACTTCAGCCCACGGGCCGGGTCAGCACCACTTCCAGCACGAAGCGCGAGCCCACATAGCCGAGCAGCAGCAAGGCGGTGCCGGCGTAGAGCCAGCGCGTGGCCTGGCGGCCGCGCCAGCCGCGCAGACGCCGGCCCAGCAGCAGCGCGGCAAACACCGCCCAGGCCAGAATCGAAAACACCGCCTTGTGGTCGGTCCAGCGCCAGTGCACGGTGCTGACGAATCCCAGCACCAACGTGGCCGTCAGCACCACGAAGCCGGCTTCGACGAAGCGGAAGGTGATGCGTTCCAGCTGCAGCAACGGCGGCCGGCCCGGCACTGCCGAATCGGATGGATTGGCTGGTGAAGCGGACGCAGAGATGCCGCCGCCGGCACCGCGCAACATCATCGCGCGGCCGTCGCGCAGCCTGCGCTCGGCGGCATCCAGCATCACGCCGTGCAACACCGCCGCGCCGAACAACCCGTAGGCGCCGACACCGAGCGCGAAATGCAATGGCGCCAGCGGCGACGACAGCGGCCGCATCTCACCGGGAAATACCGCCACCAGCAACACCACCAACAGCCCCGCGGCTGCCAACCACTGCCGCACCGTGGGCAGCGGCACCAAGCGGCTTTCGATGCCGTAGACCCCGATCACGAGCCACACCGTCATCGACAGCACCGGCCCGAAACCGAGCCTGGCGCCAGAGCCGGTCTGCCCGAAGCCGGCAATGTCGATCACCAGCAGCAAGGCGTGCAGCACCCAGGCGCCGAACAAAGCAACCGTCGCGAAACGCCGCAGCGCCAACATCGGCAAGGCCGCAATCAAATACAGCAGCAAGGCCGCGCCGTCGAGCAGCAACACCCCGCCGGGCGCCAGCATCGGCGAAGCCAATGCGGCTGTCGGCGTCGATAGAATCATCGCCACAGTGTAATGACCGCGGCCGCTTGTGAAGGCGGCTCGAAGCGCCGATGGCCTCTGCCCTTTCCGACCGCCTGACCGGGCTGGTCAAGACCATGCGCGGCCAGGCCCGCATCACCGAAAGCAATGTCCAGGACATGCTGCGCGAGGTGCGCATGGCCCTTCTGGAAGCCGACGTGGCACTGCCTGTGGTGCGCGACTTCGTGGCCCGCGTCAAGGACCAGGCATTGGGGCAGGACGTGGTCGGATCGCTGAACCCGGGGCAGGCGCTGGTGGGGGTGGTGCACCGCGAACTCACGGCGACGATGGGCGCCGGGGTGTCGGATCTGAATCTGGCGGCACAGCCGCCGGCAGTGATCCTGATGGCCGGCTTGCAGGGTGCGGGCAAGACCACCACCACCGCCAAGCTGGCGCGGCATCTGATCAACAAGCGCAAGAAGAAGGTGCTGACGGTGTCGGCCGACGTCTACCGGCCGGCTGCGATCGAGCAATTGAAGACCGTCACCGCGCAAGCCGGCGCGGAATGGTTTCCTTCGACTGGCGAGCAGAAGCCGCGCGAGATCGCACTGGCTGCGCTCGATCACGCCCGCCGGCATTTTTTCGATGTGCTGCTGGTCGACACGGCCGGCCGGCTCGGCATCGACGAAGCGCTGATGGCCGAGATCAGCGAGCTGCATGCGGTGCTGAATCCGGTGGAGACGCTCTTCATCGTCGATGCGATGCAGGGTCAGGACGCGGTCAACACCGCCAAGGCCTTCAAGGACGCGCTGCCACTGACCGGCGTGATCCTGACCAAGCTCGACGGCGATTCGCGCGGCGGTGCGGCGCTGTCGGTGCGGCAGATCACCGGCGCACCGATCAAGTTTGCAGGCGTGTCCGAGAAGATCGACGGGCTCGAAGTCTTCGACGCCGAACGCCATGCCGGTCGCGTGCTGGGCATGGGCGACATCGTGGCCCTGGTCGAAGAAGTGCAAAAAGGCGTGGATCTGGGCGCGGCGCAGAAATTCGCCGAAAAGATGAAGTCGGGTGGCGGTTTCGATCTGAACGATTTCCTCGCCCAGATCTCGCAGATGAAGAAGATGGGCGGCATGGCGTCGCTGATGGACAAGCTGCCGAGCCAACTGACTGCCAGGGCTGCCGGCGCCGACATGGGCAAGGCCGACAAGGACGTGCAGCGCATGGAAGGCATCGTCTGCTCGATGACCGCGCTGGAACGTCGCAAACCCGAGTTGATCAAGGCCAGCCGCAAGCGCCGCATTGCCGCCGGAGCCGGGGTCCCGGTGCAAGAGGTCAACCGCATGCTCAAGCAGTTCGAGCAGATGCAGGCAATGATGAAGAAGATGAAAGGCGGCGGGTTGATGAAGATGATGCGCCGCATGGGTGGAGGCATGGGGGGCATGGGCGGAGGTGGGGGCGCGGGTGGGGGCGCGGGTGGGGGCGGCTTCCCGGGCATGCGCTGAAGCGCGGCTCAGCTGTGATCGGTGTCACGAATTGCATCTGTCACCGGGAAGTTTGAAACACCTGGACACGAATCGTCCTCAAGCGTCATTCATCGTCCGGCTGCCGTGCCGAAGTCCAGGCTTGCTTCACTTCGACCGGAGCCCTGCGACATGGAAATGAGCTCTCTGCTCGCCACCTTCGCCTTGCCGGCCACGGCGGCGCTGCTGCTGATGCTGCTGGCCTTTCGTTGGCGCCACCGCACGCCGCGCCGCAGTGCAGATTCGCACCACGAAGCCTTGGACACCGTGGCCGACTGGCCGCCGCAAGCGCTGCGCGTGATGACGATCGACGAACGCCACGGCTACGACCTGTTGCGCCGCGCCATGCCGCAACTGCTGGTGCTGGCGCAGGTGCCGCTGTCTCGCTTCGTGCGGGTGCCGCTGCGCCGCTCTCATGCCGAATGGCTGCAGCGCGTGGGATCGATCAGCGCCGACCTGCTGCTGTGCGACGCCGGCTCGCGCGTGATCGCGGTCATCGACATCCGCAGCCCGGGAGAAAGCACCCGCAGCCGCCGTCGCCACGAACGCATGGCGCGGGTGCTGAAGACCTGCGGCATCGAGGTGCTGACCTGGGCGCCGGGCGCGTTGCCGAGCCTGCAGCAGCTGCGGTTGCAATTGCAGCGGCTGACGGCAGCCGAAGTCGATGAAAACGCCGGGGCATTCGACGCCGACCCCGCCGACCCCATGCTGCCGGTACCGGACATTGCCGAGCTGCTGGCCGCCGGAGACAGCCTCTACGACACCGACATGGAACCGGTGCCATCGGCGTTTTTCGACGACCTGGATGTTCACCCGGCACCAACCGCCTGAAGCCTGACGCCGCGCTCGGCCACTGGCGCAAGCACCCACGGTAAGCGGGCGCGCCGAAGCTTCAGCCCACCAGCGCTTTGGCGAAATCGTCGGCGTCGAAGCGCTGCAGGTCTTCGAGCTTCTCCCCCAGGCCGATGAAGTACACCGGCACCACACGGCCTTGATCGGCGCCCCAGCGCGCGATGGCGGCCAGCACGCCGCCCTTGGCGGTGCCGTCGAGCTTGGTGACGATCAATCCGGTGACGGTCAGCGCCGCATCGAAGGCCTTCAGCTGCGCCAACGCGTTCTGGCCGGTGTTGCCGTCCACCACCAGCAGCACCTCGTGCGGCGCTCCGGGCATCGCCTTGCCGATCGTGCGGTGGATCTTCTTCAACTCGTCCATCAGGTGCAGCTGGGTCGGCAGGCGGCCGGCGGTGTCGGCGATCACCACATCGCAGCCACGGGCCTTGCCAGCTGTGACTGCGTCGAAGCTGACCGCAGCCGGGTCGCCGCCTTCCTGCGCGATCACTTCGACCTGGTTGCGATCGGCCCAGACCACCAACTGTTCGCGCGCAGCGGCTCTGAAGGTGTCGGCTGCGGCCAGCAGCACCTTGCAGTCGGATGCGGCCAGGTGACGAGTCAACTTGCCGATGCTGGTGGTCTTGCCCGCGCCGTTGACCCCGGCCACCATGATCACGGTCGGGGTGGACTCGCCGATCGTCAACTCGCCTTCCAGCGGGCGCAACAAATCGGACAACGACGCCACCAGTTGCGGGCGCACCGCTGCTGGGTCGGTGATCTTGCCGAATCGCACCCGGCGCTTCAGTGCTTCCATCAGCCATTCGGCGGCGGGCACGCCGGTATCGGCCATCAGCAGTGCCGACTCGATGTCCTCGTACAAGGCGTCGTCGATGCGGGCAGCACCGAATGCGGTTGCGAGGCCCGCGCCGGACTTGCGCAGGCCTTGCTGCAGGCGCGCCATCCAGGTTCCGGGGGCCGCCAGAGTGGGCGGGGTCGCGGCCGCCGGAGTCGGTGCAGGCGCCGGACGCGATGCAAGCGCCGGCTCGGCTCTTGGCGCTGACGTCACTGCAGGCACCACCAACGGCACCACCAACGGAACCACCCCAGGCACCGCCGCAGGCGCAGCGAGCGTTGGCGGCAGCGGCGCGGGGACCTTCTTCTTGAAGAAACTGAACATCGTGTGGGTGTGGCGCTGGCGTCGCGCGGGTTCTGCTGCCCTGCCCGCCTGATGGTCGGCGCAGGACTGCGCGGGGCCGGTCGAGCCGATATAATCAAGGGCTCAGGCGCTTTAGCTCAGCTGGTTAGAGCGACGGACTCATAATCCGCAGGTCCGGGGTTCAAATCCCTGAAGCGCCACCAGGACTCCCGCGGGCTCGAGCTTCAACCCTCGGGCCCGTTGTGTTTGTGGCTTCCCCGTCGGGTGATCGTTCCACTTGGCGTTTTCCCATCTGGCACTGCGCCACAGCCCCTGGATTTCAACCATGACCCGCTGTGCCATGTTGACTGCCCTGACTGCCGCGGCTGTGCTCACGGCAGGTCCAGCGGCAGCCCAGATCGCCCGCAACTTCCCGGCCACCGCGTTGCGCGGCCAGGTGGCGGTCACGCTGCCGCCCGAGCTCCTGCTGAACGGCGCACCGGCACGGCTGGCACCTGGCGCCAGGGTGCGAGGGCCCGACAACCTGCTGCTGGTGTCGGGCGCGTTGCAAGGCCAGCGCCTGCTGGTGCACTACACCCTGGA
>JBBSPW010000163.1:0-7905 GCA_038258365.1 Burkholderiales bacterium
CTGGACGGCACCTTGGTCGACAGTGCACCTGATCTTGCGGGTACCGCCAACGACATGCTCTGCGCACGTGGGCGGCCACCGGTGTCGTACGAGATGCTGCGGGTGCACTCCGGGTCCGGCGCCAGAGGCATGCTGGGTTGCGCGTTTCAGACCAACCCCCGACAGCCGGGCTACGAGGCACTTCGCGATGAGTTCCTGGACCGCTATGAGCAGCGCATGCTGCAGCTGACGCGGCTCTTCGATTTCACATTGCCGATGCTGGAAGCCTTGGATGCCGCGGGCGTGGGCTGGGGCATCGTCACCAACAAGGCGCTGCGCTTCGCCACGCCCCTGACCCGCGAACTGGGGCTGTTGCACCGGGCGAAGGTTCTGATTGGTGGCGACAGCACCCCGCACACCAAACCACACCCCGAGCCGCTGCTGGCCGCTGCGCATCAAGCAGGCAGGGCGCCCTCATCCTGCGTCTATGTGGGCGATGACGAACGCGACATGCGCGCCGGGCGTGCGGCCGGCATGGCGACCTTCGCGGCCGGCTGGGGCTATCTGGGCCCGGATGCCGACATCGCGACCTGGCAAGCGGACGCGGTGCTGGACCGACCGGAGCAGCTCTTGCAGTGGCTCGATCTGGCCTAAGATACGTTGCTTGGGACCGACCTGGCTTCGACGTGGGTTCAAAGTCGACACGGGGCATGCCGAGCACCAGTCAGCTCGTTAATCCATCTGGAAACAAAAGTAACTGCGAACGATACTTCGTACGCCCTCGCCGCTTAAAACCGGTGAGCCTCGCAACAGTTGGCCGATGGGCTGGGCTTGAGGGATAAAACCTAAAAGCTGCGAGGTCATTCACATTGGCTCGTCCTGCAGCGTGTCATTCGTTGTGGGCCTAAAACCAAATGACTCGGGGAATCGGTAGCGTGCTGCTGCGCGACCGGCGCCCTTAAATCCAAATCAGACAGCTACGCATGTAGAACCGTCCGGTGATGGCTCGCGGACGGGGGTTCGATTCCCCCCGGTTCCACCACACGAAGAGAAGAGGCCGATGCACTGCGCATCGGCCGATTTTCCCCGTCGCGCGCCTGGCGGCAGGGTTGCCTCAGGATCGGCGGTGTGTCTGCTGGTGATACCCGGTCACCCGCTCCACCTCGTTCTTCGAGCCCAACAGCACGCTGACCCGCTCGTGCAGCTTCGTCGGCACGAGGTCCAGAATGCGCTCGCTGCCGTTGGTGGCCATGCCCCCGGCCTGCTCGATGATGAACGCCATCGGGTTGGCTTCATACATCAGCCGCAACTTGCCGGGCTTGTCGGGTTCACGCCGGTCCCACGGGTACAGGAAGATGCCACCGCGGGTGACGATGCGGTGTACGTCGGCCACCATGCTGGCCACCCAGCGCATGTTGAAGTCCTTCTCGCGCACCCCCGTCTTGCCGGCCAGGCACTCGTCGATGTAGCGGCGCACCGGCTCGTCCCAGTGGCGCTGGTTCGACATGTTGATCGCGAACTCCTTGGTGTCCGCCGGGATCGTCACGCCTGCTTCGGTTTGCACCCATGACCCGGTTTCGCGGTCCAGCGTGAAGCTGGCCACGCCGTTGCCCAGGGTCAGCACCAGCATCGTTTGCGGCCCGTAGACGCAATAGCCCGCAGCCGCCTGATGCTTGCCGGGCTGCAGAAAGTCCTCTTCGCTGACCCCGCGGGTGTGGCCCACCTTGCGCAGGACGCTGAAGATGGTGCCGATCGAGACATTTACATCGATGTTGCTGCTGCCGTCCAGGGGGTCGAACAGCAGCAGGTACTCGCCTTGAGGGTAGCGGTTCGGCACGACATGGATCGAGTCCATCTCCTCGCTGGCCATTGCCGCCAGGTGGCCGCCCCATTCGTTGGCTTCGATCAGCACTTCGTTGCTGATGACATCCAGCTTTTTCTGGATCTCACCCTGCACGTTTTCGCTGTGCGCGCTGCCGAGCACGTCGCCCAAGGCGCCCTTGTTGACCGCAATCGCAATCCTTTTGCAAGCCCTGGCGACGACCTCGATCAACAAACGCAGCTCGGCCGGAATGCGGCCGTGTTCGCGCTGCTGCTCGACCAGGAACTGGGTCAGGCTGATGTTCTTCTTCATGCGCTTTCCAGCGAACGGGTGACGATTTCGCGCACGTCGTTGCAGAGGTCGGAGCGATCGGCCACGCGCTGCACCGCCGCATGCGCCGCTGATCGGTACGGCTCGGCCAGCATGGCCCAGCGGTCCATCGTTCGCGCCAGGCGCCCCGCTGTTTGCGGATTGATGGCGTTCAGCGCCAGCACCTGATCGGCCCAGAACGAATAACCGGCACCGTCGTCGCGGTGGAAGGCAGCCGGGTTGGCGGCGCAGAGCGTGAAGATCAGGCTGCGGGCGCGGTTCGGGTTGCGCAGCTTGAAGTCGGGGTGCTTCAGCAGCGCCACGGCGCGCTCGAAGCTGCTGCCGGGCTTTGCGGACGACAAGGCTTGAACCGGCTCCGGTGTCCGAGCCTGCAGCATGAACCACTTGTCCAGCAGCAAGGCGTCGCCACCGGCGCGGGCATGAAAGCGGGCCAGCGCTTGCTCGGCAAGTGGCGAGTGGGAGTCGGTCAACGCCACCAGCGCGCCCAGCCGGTCGGTCATGTTGCCGGCATCCTTGACGCGCTGGTAGGCGCGGCCGGGCCAGACCGGGTCGTCGTGGCGCTCGCCGTGCAAGCACAACATGGCCAGCGCCAGATTGGCCAACGCGCGCTTGCCGGCTTGCTGCGGCAGGGGGCTGTAGCCGGCTGTGATCTCGTTGTCGGCCAGCGCTGCTTCCCAGTCGCCATGCAAGCGGTCGGCGAGCGCCACGCGCCAGTGTTCGGCAACCGCATGGATGCGTTGCGGGTCGACCGTGCTCAGTTGCTCGGCAATGTAGGTTTCGCTCGGTGCTGTCAGGGCCAGGGTCTTGAAAGCGGGGTCCAGCCCGGTGTCCTGCAGCAGGGCGCGCAGGGCGGATTCGAGCGCTGCGTCCAGCAACGGCTCGCCACCGTCTTGTACCGCCACCAGCAACTTCGACAGCATCAGCCGTTGCGCCGATTCCCAGCGGTTGAACGCGTCGCGGTCGTGGGCCAGCAGCACCAGGCGGTCGGCATCCGACAGGTTGTCGACCAGCCGCACCGGCGCTGTGAAGCCCCGCAGCAGCGATGGCACCGGTGCCGTGCTCAAGTCGGTAGGCAAGCCGTCGAAGTGCCAGCTGTGCTCGGCTTCGTCCAGCACCAGCAGGCGGTCGGCCAACAGTTCGGTGCCATCGGCCGCCAACAGGCCCATGCGCACCGGGATTACAAAGGTTTGCTTGTCGGGCTGCCCGGGGGTGGGCTTGCAGTTCTGGCTCAACGTCAACGTGTAGCGGCCGGCCTCGGCATCGAACCGGCCACTCGCTGTCAGCACCGGTGTGCCGGCTTGCGCATACCAGCGCTTGAAGGCGTCGAGCCTGCTGCTGAGTTCGCTGCCCGGGTTGGCATCGGCGATGGCCTGCGCGAAATCGTCGCAGGTCACCGCTTGGCCGTCGTGGCGCTCGAAGTACAGCGTGATGCCTTTCTTGAAGCCCGGGTCGCCCACCAGGGTGTGCATCATGCGCACCACCTCGGCACCTTTTTCGTAGACGGTGGCGGTGTAGAAGTTGTTGATCTCGAAGTAGGCGTCGGGGCGTACCGGGTGCGCCATCGGGCCGGCGTCTTCCGGGAACTGCGACGCCCGCAACCTGCGCACGTCTTCGATGCGCTTGACTGCGCGCGCCGACGCCGAGCCCGCCATGTCCATGCTGAATTGCTGGTCGCGAAACACCGTCAAGCCCTCTTTCAGCGACAGCTGAAACCAGTCGCGGCAGGTGATGCGGTTGCCGGTCCAGTTGTGAAAGTACTCGTGCGCGATCACGCTTTCGATGGCTGCGAAATTGGCATCGGTGGCGGTTTCCGGCGTGGCCAGCACATAGGCGGTGTTGAAGAGGTTGAGCCCCTTGTTTTCCATCGCGCCGCCGTTGTAGTCCTCCACCGCCACGACCATGAAGCGCTCCAGGTCCAGCGCCAGGCCGAAGGTGGCTTCGTCCCAGATCACCGAAGCCACCAGCGACTGCATCGCATGGTCGGTTTTGCCCAGGTCGCCGGGCCGCACATAGATCTGCAGCAGGTGCTCCTTGCCGGCGCGGGTGGTGATTCGCTGCTCTCGCGCCACCAGATTGCCGGCCACCAGGGCGAACAGGTAGCTGGGCTTCGGAAACGGGTCGTGCCACTTGGCCAGGTGGCGGCCGTTGTCCAGATCGGCTTGCTCGACCAGGTTGCCGTTCGACAGCAACACCGGAAAGCGCGCTTTGTCGGCGCGCAGGGTCACGGTGTAGACCGCCATCACATCCGGACGATCCAGAAAGTAGGTGATGCGGCGAAAGCCCTCGGCCTCGCACTGGGTGAACAAGCCGCCGCTGCTGGTGTACAGCCCCGCCAGCGCGGTGTTCTTGTCGGGCGCGACGGTGTTGCGGATCTCGAGCGTGAAATGCGCTGCATCGGGCGGGGAGTCGATCACCAGATCGCCGCCGTCGTTGCGGAAGGCCACGCTCTGGCCATCGGCCAACACGCGCAGTGGGGTCAGGCCTTCGCCATGCAGGCGCAGCGGTTGCAGCGGCGCGCCGGCTGCGCGCTCGACCTGCATGCGGCTCGCGACCAGGGTCTTGGTCGGGTCCAGGTCGAAACTCAAATCGACGCTGCGGATGGTGTAGGCGGGCGCCAGGTAATCCTCGCGCCGAACCTGGGTGGTGGTGGCTTCACGCATGCGGCGTGTTCTCCGGTTGTCTGGATGGATCGGTGGATGGCGCTTGCGACTGGAAATCAGGCCGGCGCTTGTGGCCGCTCTTCAGGCCTTCCGGGCCGAGCGGGAGCCGCTACAGGCCTTGCTTCAGGCTCGCTTCGATGAAGCTGTCGAGGTCGCCGTCCAGCACCTTCTGGGTGTTGCTGACCTCGACATTGGTGCGCAGGTCCTTGATGCGGCTCTGGTCCAGCACATAGCTGCGGATCTGGTGGCCCCAGCCCACATCGGTCTTGGTGTCTTCGAGCTTCTGCTGCGCTTCGCGCTGGATGCGCATCTCGTGTTCGTACAGCCGGCTGCGCAGCATCTGCCAGGCTTCGTCGCGGTTTCGGTGCTGGCTGCGGTCGTTCTGGCACTGCACCACGATGTTGGTGGGGATGTGCGTCAGCCGCACCGCCGAGTCGGTCTTGTTGATGTGCTGGCCGCCCGCACCGCTGGCGCGAAAAGTGTCGACCCGCACATCGGCCGGGTTGATGTCGATCTCGATCGTGTCGTCGACCTCGGGGTAGACGAACAGGCTCGCGAAACTGGTGTGGCGCCCGCCCGCGCTGTCGAAGGGACTCTTGCGCACCAGGCGGTGGACCCCTGTTTCGGTGCGCAGCTGGCCGAACGCGTAGTCGCCCTCGACTTTCAAGGTGGCACTGCGGATGCCGGCCACATCGCCCTCGGTTTCTTCCATCACTTCGGCTTTGAAACCTTTGCGCTCACAGTACTTCAGGTACTGACGCAACAGCATCTGCGCCCAGTCGCAAGCCTCGGTGCCGCCCGCGCCGGCCTGGATGTCGATGAAGCAGTTCAGCGGGTCGGCCGGGTTGCTGAACATGCGCCGGAATTCCATCTGCTCGACGGTGGTCTGCAAGGTGCGCGCTTCGGCTTCGATCGCCTGGATGCCGTCGACATCGCCTTCTGCCTTGCTCATCTCGTAGAGCTCGGTGTTGTCCGACAGGTTGCTGCTGAGATGGTCGATGGTTGCGACTGTGGTTTCCAGCAGTTTCTTTTCCCGACCCAGCTCTTGCGCGCGCTTCGGCTCGTTCCAGACCGTGGGGTTCTCGAGCGCGGCGTTGACCTCGTTCAGCCGCAGTGATTTGCGGTCGTAGTCAAAGATACCCCCGGAGCTGCTGGGTGCGATCGCTCAAATCGGCGAGCAGCGTGCCGATGGCGTTGATTTGTTCGGTGTCCATGGTGGGGTCGGGGGTTGCGCTGGCAAAGCGCGATTTTGTCATGCGCTCCGAAGCCGAAGACCTCTGCGCACGTGCAGCAAGCCGGCAACGCCGAATGCCATCAGCAACCAGGTCGATGGCTCGGGCACCACCCCCACGCCCACGGTCAGGTTGTCGATGGTGTTGAAACGCAGGCTGCCGGGAGCGGCGAAGCTCAATGCCGCGATCGGCACGGTCGAGATGAAGCCGCGGTAGCTGTCGGCGGCGCTGGTGGGGGAGAACGTGGTGACGGTGCCGTCGCTGAGCGTGATGGTGACCGGCCCGACAGCAAACTCGTCGTCGGAATTGCTGAGGTAGAAGTTGCCACCGACCGCGGTCGGGTTGCCGGATGTGAAAGTGAGGGTCAGCGGTTCGTTGCCGAAGGCGTTGCCAAGGAAACTGCCGCTGAGGTAGACCTGACTCGGCGCCCCGGTCTGGGTCGAAGCGCGGGCCGCATAAGTGAAGCCGGGTCCGTTGAAGAACAGAGCGGGCGCAATCGCGAAGGTCGGCCGGGTGAAGTCCTCGAAGTAGGACCCGGGTGCCACGGCTGCGCTGAAACTGGCTTGCGAGGTGTAGACGGTGGTGACAGCGGCAGCCGGCAGGCTGGCGATCAGCGCCAGGGCGCCGATGACGGGAAGTGCGATGTGCATGCAGGGGCTCCGGATGAACGAGAAGGGGAGGGCGATGTTCTGCTTCCTTCTCGAACGATGGACCCCCGCGATCAGGGGACGACGCCTGCGGGGGTCCGGCTGTCGGCTCACCCCAGGAAGCGGTGCAGGTGCTCGGCCAGCGCCTGCGGTTGGTCGTGGTGCAGCATGTGGCCGCAGGGTGACAGCTTCACCCGTTCAAGTGTCGACACACACTGCAGCCGCGCTTCGAAGTCGCTGCGCGGGTAGCGGTCGCCCCACCACTTGGCGATGTCGGTCCGGTCGCCTTCGGCCCACAGCACCGGCGCCGTGATGCGCTTCCAGGATTCCAGCACTTCGTCGCGCCGGTACAGCACCGGGTTGGCGCGCTTGTGCGCCGGGTCGCCCAGAATGTGAAAACGGCCGTCGTCGCGTTTCGCGGACCAGTGCGGCGCCAGCCAGGCCGCCTTGTCGGCGCTCAGGAGCGGGTTGTTCTTCGACAAACGCTCGGCCACTTCGTCCAGGCTGCCGTAACTGCGCAAGGACATCGGGGTCTTCAGCTCATCCAGCCATTTCACAAGCCGAGCCGGCGCCTGCGAAGGTTCGGTGGCGGGCAGGCCGAAGCCTTCCAGGTTCACGAGCCGGCGGATGCGCTCAGGGCGCGTTCCGGCATAGATCATCGCCACGTTGCCGCCCATGCTGTGGCCCAGCAGGTCGACTTGGCCTTGGGGCACCAACGCGTCGAGCAGGGCGTCCAGATCACCCAGGTAGTCCGGCAGCCAGAAGGTATCGGCGCCGCGTGCCTCAGTCAGGCCGAAGCCGCGCCAGTCGGGGGCGAAGATGCGGCGCGCGGGACCATCGGCTTCGGTCAGAGCGTCGACCATGAACTGGAATGAAGCCGCCACGTCCATCCAGCCGTGCAACAGCACCAGAGGCAGCGCCTTCGAGACAGCTGGTTCCGACCCGTCCCAGGACAGCAGGTGGTAGTTCAGACCCCGGATCGGCAGGAAACGGGATTGGGAAGGGTGCGCTGCAACATAAGGCTGTGTCATGGCTGAACTGTAGGGGGCGACACCAGCGGATTTCGATCCGGTGCGCTGGACAATCAGCAGCTGCACACGCCGCTGACCGACAAGGAAGCCCATGACCTCCGCAACGTTCACCCTTCGCGCAGCCGAACCCGGCGACGTGCCCGCCATTGCAGGGCTGATCCGCGAACTCGCGGTGTTCGAGCACCTGGAGCACCAGGTGGTCGC
>JBBSPW010000164.1:0-7875 GCA_038258365.1 Burkholderiales bacterium
CGGGGTCGAGACGGCGATCGAGAGAAAGATTCCGTTTGTCTGCTTCACCGCGACGGGTGGTGCACGCATGCAGGAAGGCTTGCTGTCGTTGATGCAGATGGCCAAGACCAATGCCGCGCTGACGCGGCTGTCGAAAGCGCGGCTGCCCTTCATCAGTGTGCTGACCGACCCGACGATGGGTGGTGTCTCCGCCAGCTTCGCGTTCGTCGGCGATGTCGTGATCGCGGAGCCCAAGGCGTTGATCGGTTTCGCCGGCCCGCGGGTGATCGAGAACACCGTGCGAGAGAAGCTGCCGGAAGGCTTTCAGCGCAGCGAGTTCCTGCTCGGCACCGGTGCGCTGGACATGATCTGCGACCGCCGGCAATTGCGGCCGATGATTGCGCGCCAGTTGGCGATGCTGCAACGCCAGAGTGCCGACGCGGTCGCCTAGCGATCTGCCAGCGTTTCGGCAGGGCAGCATTCAGGCCATGAGCCCACCCACCACCCTCGCCGACTGGCTCGCCCACAGCGCGGCGTTGCATCCGAAGACGATGGACCTGTCGCTGGAACGCACCGTGGAGGTGGCGCGGCGGCTCGGTATCCAGTTCGCGGTGCCGCTGATCACGGTGGCCGGCACCAACGGCAAGGGTTCGACCTGCGCGATGCTGGAGTCGATCGCCCACCACGCAGGCTACCGCGTCGGGCTGTATCAGAAGCCGGAACTGGTGCACTTCGAAGAGCGCTGCCGGGTCGCGGGTGCCGCTGTCACCGCAGACGCGCTGGTGCCGCATTTCGCCGCGGTCGAGGCTGCGCGCGGCGACATTCTGCTGACTACCTACGAGTTCAGCACCCTGGCGATCGCCCGCTTGTTGTCGATGGCCGAGCTGGACCTGGTGATTCTCGAAGTCGGACTCGGCGGCCGCTACGACTCGATCAACGCCTTCGACACCGACTGCGCCGTGCTGACCAGCATCGCGCTCGACCACATGGAATTCCTGGGGCCCGACCGCGAATCGATCGGAGCCGAAAAGGCCCAGATCATGCGGCCCGGCAAGCCGGCGATCGTCGGCGACCCGTTGCCACCGCAAAGCGTCATCGACCATGCGGAATCGATTGGTGCCGACCTGTGGCTTGTCGGACGTGACTTCAACCATGCCGGCGATCGCCAGCAATGGGGCTGGAGCGGCCGCAGCCGGCGCTATCACGGCATGTCGTATCCGGCGCTGCGTGGCGCGAACCAGCTGTTGAACGCATCGGCAGCGATCGCTGCGCTGGAAGCCTTGCGGCCGCAGCTGCCGGTCAGCGCGCAGGCCATTCGCACCGGGCTGGCGCTGGTCGAGTTGCCCGGCCGGTTCCAGATCGTGCCCGGGCAGCCGGCGCTGGTGCTGGATGTGGCGCACAACCCGCAAGCCGTGGGCGCCCTGGCATTGAACCTGGACGCGATGGGTTTCTACCCGCGCACCCAGGCGGTGTTCGGCTGCATGCGTGACAAGGACATCCCCGCCTTGCTGGCGCGGATCGAGCCGCTGGTCGACGCCTGGCATTGCTGCGACCTGCCGCTGCCTCGTGCAGCCACCGCCGCCGAGTTGGCTGCAATGGTGCAAGCGGCCATCGACAGCGGCAGCACCGTGCGCAGCAGCGCCCCGGTGCTGCAGTGCCACGCCGACCCGAGCGCCGCCCTGGCGGCAGCGGTGGCCAGTGCAGACCCCGCCGATAGAATCGTGGTCTTCGGCTCTTTCCACACAGTGGGCCAGGTGCTGCGGGAAGGCTTGCCCCGTCTGGGCGCCGCGCACCTGGGCTGATCCCGCGCACCCTGGTCGGGTGCCTGAGAACCGGAAGTTGCTCACCCACCCCGCATGCGCCTGCCATTTCAGCGAACAGCTCCCCCGGACGCCGCCGAGGCCACGCCGATGTCCAAACGCAGCCGCGCGCCGGATGCCCCTCGAACCGAGTCCGCCGCGGTGATGGCCGCGCGCACGCGCGCCCGGCGGCGGCTGATCGGTGCGGTGGTGCTGCTGGCGGTCGGCATCGTCGCCTTCCCGATGCTGTTCGAGACCCAGCCGCGGCCGATCGCTGGAGACATCCCGTTCCAGGTGTCGCAGCGCGATGCTGAAGCGCAGCCCTCTGGCAGTCGAATGGCCACATTGCCGGTCACGACCGAGCCTGCGGTGGCCGACTCTGCCTCCGCCACCTCCGCCACGGGGCCGTTCTCACCACCGGCGAATCCGAATCCGAATCCGAATCCGGAACCAGGCCAGACGCAGGCAGCCGCTGCAACGGCTGCTGGCGATGGGCCGGCTGTCAAACCGAAGCCAGCGCCCGCCGAACCCGCAGTTGCGCCGCCGGCCGCCCCGGCCCAGGTCCAGCCACCGCCACCGAAGCAGACCGCCACCCCGCGCAACGAAGACGGCGCCCGCGCCCTGGCACTGCTGCAAGGTGCAGCGACCCCGCCGGTGCAGATCGCCGGCCGGCATGTGGTGCAGGTTGGCGCCTATGCCGAAGCCGCTGCCCTGCGCGATGTGCGCGCCAAGGTCGAGAAGCTGGGACTCAAGACCTACACGCAGGTGGTCGACAGCCAGGGCAGCCGCCGCACCCGCGTGCGGGTCGGGCCGTTCTCGGGGCGCGATGAAGCCGATGCAGCAGCAGCCAAACTGCGCGCAGCCGGACTGCCTGCGGCTGTGCTGACCTTGTGATGCCGTGACCGGCGATTCGCTGTCGGCGCTGCCTGCGCTGCCGTCGTTGTCGTGGATCGACTGGCTGCTGCTGCTGGTGTTGTTCGCATCGGTGGTGATCGGCCTGGTGCGCGGCTTTGTCTTCGAATGCTTGTCACTGGCCGGTTGGGTGGCTGCCTGGTTCGGCGCCCAGTTCGCAGCGCCTGCGCTGGCGCCTCACCTGCCCATCGGCACACCCGGGTCGTCGCTGAACTTCCTGGCTGCCTTCGTGCTGGTGTTCATCGCGGTGTTGATCGTATGGAGCCTGCTCGCCAAGCTGGTGCGCATGGCGATCCACGCCACGCCGCTTTCGCTGCTGGACCGGCTGCTGGGCGGCGGTTTCGGCATGCTGCGCGGTGCTGTGCTGTTGTTGGTGTTGGCCACCGTGGTGACGATGACCCCGGCTGCACAATCGCAAACCTGGCGCAGTTCGCAAGGCGCGCGTTGGCTGGGTCTGGCGTTGCAGGCGGTCAAGCCGATGCTGCCGCAAGCGGCGTCGGAACTGATCCCCGCCTGATTTCCCTTTCAGCTTCTCCCACCCGGACCCCCCCCACCATGTGCGGCATCGTCGGCGCGATCTCCCAGGCGCCCGTCAACCAGCTGATCTACGACGCCTTGCTGCTGCTGCAGCACCGCGGGCAGGACGCCGCCGGCATCGTCACGATGCAGGGCACCAAGTGCTTCATGCACAAGGGGCGCGGCATGGTGCGCGATGTCTTTCGCACCCGCAACATGCGCAGTCTGCCCGGCACCGTGGGCCTGGGCCAATGCCGCTACCCGACCGCCGGCAACGCCTACAGCGAAGAAGAAGCGCAGCCGTTCTATGTCAACGCGCCCTACGGCGTCGTGCTGGTGCACAACGGCAACCTGACCAATGCACAAGCACTGAAGGCCGAGCTGTTCAGCATCGACCGCCGCCACATCAACACCGAAAGCGACACCGAGGTGCTGATCAACGTGCTGGCGCACGAGCTGGAACTGGTGGCGCGCGACTTGCCGCTGACCCCGGACCACATTTTCAAGGCCGTGGGCGCGGTGCACCGCCGCATCCGCGGCTCGTATGCGGTGATCGTGCTGATCGCCGGCCATGGTCTGCTCGCATTCCGCGATCCCTTCGGTATCCGCCCGCTGTGCTTCGGCGAAGGTACCGGCGACACACCCGGGGCCCAACTCGGCGACGTGATGGTGGCGAGCGAATCGGTGGCGCTGGAAGGCACCGGCCACAAACTGACGCGCGATGTGGTGCCAGGCGAAGCCATCTTCGTCGATCTGCGGGGCCACATCCACAGTCGCCAATGCGCCGAGCAGGCCGCGCTGTACCCATGCATCTTCGAATATGTGTACCTGGCGCGACCCGACTCGGTGATGGACGGCATCTCGGTCTACCACGCGCGGCTCAACCTCGGTGAAACGCTGGCCCAACGTGTGATCTCGACCTTGCCACCATCCGAGATCGATGTGGTGATTCCGATTCCGGAATCGAGCCGGCCGAGTGCAATGCAGCTGGCCCATCGACTCGGCAAGCCGTACCGCGAAGGCTTCGTGAAGAACCGCTATGTGGGGCGCACCTTCATCATGCCGGGGCAGGCCGTGCGCAAGAAGAGCGTGCGGCAGAAGCTCAACGCCATCGACATGGAATTCAAGGGCCGCAACGTGCTGCTGGTGGACGACAGCATCGTTCGTGGCACCACCAGCAAGGAGATCGTGCAGATGGCGCGTGAAGCCGGCGCCCGCAAGGTCTACATGGCATCGGCGGCGCCGCCGGTGCGCCACCCCAATGTTTACGGCATCGACATGCCGACAGCCGAAGAGCTGATTGCCCACAACCGCAGCATCGAAGAGATTCGCCAGTTCATCGGTGCCGACGAGCTGATCTACCAGGACATCGCGGCGATGAAGCGTGTGGTGGGTGCGCTAAACCCGAAGCTGGCCGGCTTCGAGGCCAGTTGCTTCGATGGCCACTACATCACCGGCGATGTCAGCGAAGCCGAGTTCGCGTCGCTGCAGGCGCAGCGGCAATTGCAGTTCGGCAGCGAGGAAGAGGACACCGCCCGTGGCGAGCCCCGCTCCAGGCTGGCGCTGCAAAGCCGTGACCACGATCAAGAGCAGGAGCAGGGCGCGTGATTCCGAAGGTCGATTTGCCGGCCGATGCGCGGCCCGACACTCTGGCGGTGCGCCAGGGCCTGCCGCCGTCGGCCTGGGGTGAGAATTCCGAAGCGCTGTTTCTCAGCAGTTCCTTCGTGCACCCCGACGCCGAAACCGCGGCACGGCGCTTCGCGAATGAGGAAGAAGCGTTTGTCTACAGCCGTTTCTCGAACCCCACGGTGATGATGATGGAGCGCCGGCTGGCGGCGATGGAAGGCACCGAAGCCTGCATCGGCACCGCCAGCGGCATGGCTGCGATCACGCTGCTGTTGATGGGCTTGCTGAAGAGCGGCGACCATGTGGTGTGTTCGCAGAGCGTGTTCGGCTCGACCATCAAGCTGTTCCAGGATTTCGCCAAGTTCGGCGTGGCCACCACCTTCGTGTCGCAGACCGATGTGGCGGCGTGGCGCGACGCCATGCGCCCCGCGACCAAGCTGTTGTTTGCCGAAACCCCCAGCAACCCGCTGACCGAGGTTTGCGATGTGGCGGCCTTGGCCGAGGTGGCACACCGCGGTGGCGCCTGGCTGGCGGTCGACAACTGCTTTTGTTCGCCGGCCTTGCAGCGGCCGGTGTCGATGGGCGCCGATCTGGTGATCCATTCGGGCACCAAGTACCTGGACGGGCAGGGCCGCGTGATTGCCGGCGCGGTGTGTGGCACAGCCGAGTTGATCGATGCCAAGCTGGTGCCGGTGATGCGCAGCGCCGGCATGAGCCTGTCGCCCTTCAATGCCTGGGTGGTGTTGAAGGGGTTGGAGACACTGTCGATCCGGATGCAGGCGCAAAGCGCACGGTGTCTGCAAGTGGCGCAGTGGCTGCAATCGCAGCCGATGGTCGAACGCGTCTACCACCCGGGTCTGGAATCTCATCCGCAACACCGTCTGGCGATGGCGCAGCAGGGCGGGGTCGGCGGCGCAGTGCTGTCGTTCGCGGTGCGGGGTGAGCGCGCTGCGGCTTTCGCGGTCATCGACGCCACGCGCATCTGCAGCATCACCGCCAACCTGGGCGACACCAAGACCACGATCACGCATCCGTCCAGCACCTCGCATGGGCGGTTGAGCGAATCGCAGCGCCAAGCCGCGGGCATCGGCCAGGGGCTGATTCGGCTGGCGGTGGGTCTGGAGGATGTCGAGGACCTGAAAACCGATCTGCAGCGCGGGTTTGCGGTGTTGGCCGGAAGCGCTGCGCAATGAGCGCCCAGCCGCCGGTTCGCACCCGCATCGCGCCGTCACCCACCGGCTTTCTGCACCTGGGTACCGCTCGCACCGCGTTGTATTCGTGGGCCTTTGCGCGCCACTTCGGCGGCACCTTCGTGCTGCGCATCGAGGACACCGATGTCGAGCGATCGACGCAGGATTCGGTCGAGCAGATTCTGGCTTCGATGCAATGGCTGGGATTGACCTGCGACGAAGGCCCGTTCTACCAGATGCAGCGCCTGGCGCGTTACCACGAGGTGGCCGAACTACTGATCGCGGCGGGCCAGGCCTACCGCTGCTGGTGCAGCCCGGCCGAGCTGGACGCGATGCGCGAAGCCCAGCGGGCGCGCGGCGAGAAAACCCATTACGACCGACGCTGGCGCCCCGAGCCTGGCAGGACCCTGCCGCAGCCGCCCGCGGATGTCTCGCCTGTGGTGCGCTTCGCAAACCCGGTCGACGGCCATGTGGCCTGGGACGACCTGGTCAAGGGACCGATCAGCATCTCGAACGCCGAGATCGACGACCTGATCATCCTGAGGCCAGCCGACGCCTCAGGCGACAGCGGTTCTCTCGGTGTGCCGACCTACAACTTCGCGGTGGTGGTCGACGACCTGGACATGGCCATCACCCATGTCTTTCGCGGTGACGAGCACATCAACAACACGCCGTGGCAGATCAACATCGCCCGCGCGATGCTGGCCTTGCGGGCTTCGGCAAACGGGGGGGCGGCCGCGGCGCTGCCGCACTACGGCCACTGCCCGGTGATCCTGGGCGATGACGGGCAGAAGCTGTCCAAGCGCCGCGGTGCGGTCAGTGTCACCGCCTACCGCGATGCCGGCTACCTGCCCGAAGGCATGCTGAACTACCTGGCGCGCCTGGGCTGGAGCCACGGCGACGAAGAACTGTTCTCGCTGACCCAGATGGTGGGCTGGTTCGACGGCACGCACATGGCGAAGAGCCCGGCGCAGTGGGACCCAGCCAAGCTGGCCTGGGTGAATGCCCACCATCTGCGCCAAGCGGACGACTCGCGTCTGGCCGTGCTGGTTCAGGCCGAATTGCGCAGCCGCCACATCGACGCCAGCGATCTCGGCTTGCTGGTCCGCGGCTGCGCACTCTTCAAGGACCGCTGCAGCACCACGGTCGAACTGGCCGACTGGTTGCAGATGCTGTTCGTGGCACCGGCACCTTCGGCCGACGATGTGGCGGCGCATCTGAGCGAGACATTGCAGCCTGCGATCGGTCAGTTGCGGGACCGGCTGGCGGCGGTCGAGTCCTGGGACAAGGGCTCGATCGCAGCCGAGATCAAGGCAGTTCTAAGCGCACACGGGCTGAAGATGCCGCAGTTGGCACCGGCCTTGCGCGTGCTGGTGTGCGGCCGTGCGCAAACCCCTGCGATCGATGCCGTGCTGGCATTGTTCCCGCGTGAGACGGTGCTCGCCAGATTGCAGCGGTTCTGACGAATCGTTTATAGTCGCGGGCTTGCTTGACAGCAGACGCGTCCCAGGCGCAAAGCACACGTCAGGCAAATGGTTTGAGGAATGCTGATCAAGGATTGTGCGGATTGCGCGGGGGTATAGCTCAGCTGGGAGAGCGCTTGCATGGCATGCAAGAGGTCAGCGGTTCGATCCCGCTTACCTCCACCAACAACGCCGATCAGCGTTCAGGATTGTCAGGAACACGTCCCCTTCGTCTAGAGGCCTAGGACACCACCCTTTCACGGTGATTACAGGGGTTCGAATCCCCTAGGGGACGCCAGTCCGCACAGCCGGGCTGGCAGGATTTGATAGTCAGGCGACGGTTGTTGCAGCTCAGGCTGCACCCAACGTTGTCCCAAGGAGTGGTAGTTC
>JBBSPW010000165.1:0-7870 GCA_038258365.1 Burkholderiales bacterium
CGATGCTGTTGATGTGGCCGGCCAGCCACTGCAACTCGGCCCGGTTGACGAAGGCGATGCCGGCGCCGATCAACAACAGCGAAGGCAGCATCCGGCGCCAGGTCCATGCCGCTTCGGCCACTGCACCGGGTCGGGTGCCGCGCAGCTTGACGGTGATCGCGATCACCACCGGCAGGGTGCCGATGATCATCGTCGGCAGCGGTCCGCCGGCGCGCTGGATGGCCGCCGATAGCAGCAGGTAGTAGGCGATGTTGCCGACCAGACCGAGCAGCAGCGCGTCGCGCCAGTCGGCCTTCGACAACAGCGCGATTCGGCTGCGGTCCAGCAGCGCCAGCGGCAATGCAATCAAGCCGAAGGCCAGATAGCGGCCGAAGGCAAGCATGGCGGGCGGGTATTCCGGCAGCAACAACGGCGCCACGAACACCAGCCCCCACATCAGCCCGGCGGCCAGCGCAAACGCCGTACCGACCAGCAACTTGCCGGCCGGCTGCTCGGTTTGCGGGATCACGAAACGGCTGCAGCGGATGCAGCGCGTGGGGCGCGAACCCGGCTCACTTCACCAGAAACGAATCCAGCGACTTTCCAGATGCCAGCGCATCGCGCAGCCATTGCGGGCGCTTGCCGCGCCCGACCCAGCTGCCGCCGGTGACGTCGTCGCGGTACTTGGCGACTTGCGAGAGCTTGCGTGGGCGGCGCAGTTTGCGGGTCGTCGGAGTGACACCGGCGGCTGCTCCGGCCGTCTTGCGTTTGCCACCGCGGGCAGCAGTCAATCCCAGATCGGCAGCGGTCAGCCCATAGAACTCGATGGCTTCGCGAATGCGCGCTTTGACACCGTCGATTTCCGCCAGACGCAAGGTCTCGGCTTCGCTTTTCAGCGCCTCGATCTGCTTCATGATCTGAATGTAGGACTTGCTCATTCGGTGGGATGCTTTCTCTGTGTGGGCTGTCGGGTTCGCCAATGGATTGGCGCGTCGACGCTAGCATATTGCGATTCCGAAATGGCAATGCCCGAATGACCATTTCAGACCGGCATTCATCCCGAATCCCATTGCCCCTCGCGAACCGCTGTGGCCCGAATGGCGATGGCCTTGCGTTCGACCGTGTCGATGCGCTGCAGGTTGCGCACTTGCAATGCCATGCGCGGGTGGCTGGCCAGCGCGGTTTCGTGGCGCGACAAGAAATCCCAATACAGCGTGGTGAAAGGGCAAGCATTGGCGCCGGTGCGTTGGCCAGGGTCGAAGCGGCACTGGCTGCAATGGTTGCTCATGCGCTGGATGTAATTGCCGCTGGCCGCATAAGGCTTGCTGCCCATCACCCCGCCGTCGGCATACTGGCTCATGCCGAGCGTATTGGGCAATTCGACCCACTCGACCGCGTCCACATAGACGCTCAAATACCAGCCATGCACCTGTTGCGGATGCACCCCATGCAACAGGGCATACAGACCGGTGACCATCAGCCGCTGAATGTGGTGGGCATAACCCAACTCCAGCGTTTGCTTGATGGTCTCCGACAGGCAACGCATCGGCACGTCGCCACTCCAATACCACTGTGGCAGATCGGCCTGGGCATCGAGCGCATTGCGATCGATGTAGTCCGGCATCAGCAACCAATAGACCCCGCGCACATATTCGCGCCAACCGAGGATCTGACGGATGAAACCTTCGGCGGCCGGCAGTGGCACCCGGCCGGCGCGCCAGGCGGCTTCGGCCGCAGCGATCACCTCGCGCGGATTCAGCAGTTTCAGGTTCAATGCCATCGACAGATGTGCGTGGTAGAGCCAGGGCTCACCTTCCCACATCGCGTCTTGCCAATGGCCGAAGTCGGGCAGCCGCTCGTCGATGAAGGTGTGCAGCACCTGCAGCGCTTGCTGGCGCGTCACCGGCCAGCCGAACGAGTCGAGCGTGCCGGGGTGCGAGGCGAAGCGGAGGTTGACGGTGTCGATGGCCGAGCGGGTGAGGGCGTCGGGCTCGAAACGCAGCGGCGCCGGGACCATGCCTGGACCCTTGCTGCCGAAGCCTTTGCGGTTCTCCTTGTCGTAGTTCCACTGGCCGCCCGATGGCGCGAGCGCGTCTTCGGCATCGGCGGCGGGCTTCGCCTGCGGGTCCGGGTCCATCAACACGCGATGGCGGCGCCGCATCTCGCGGTAGAAATACTCCATGCGCAATTGCTTGCGGCCGCGGACATGGCCGGCGAACTGGGAATGGCTGCAGATGAAGTGCCGGTCTTCGCGCCATTCCAATGGCATACCGATGCCATCGGCGGCTTGCTGCAGGGCTTGCTTGACGCGCCATTCACCCGCGTCCACCGCCACGATGCGCTGCACGTCGAAGTCGCGCAGCGTGCGCGTCAAGGCCTGCGCCAGGCTGCCATCGGCCATCTCGCGGTACAGCAGCGGCAAGCCGTCGTCGCGCAAGCCCTGTGCGAAATGGCGCATCGCCGCCAGGAACATCGCGATGCGTTGCTTGCTGGTCCAGACATGGGTCGATTCTTCGCCGGCTTCGCACATCCAGACGCGGTCGTGCGCGGCATCGAAACCATCGAAGGCTGCGCTTTCGCGGTCGAGTTGGTCGCCCAGCACCAACACCAGGTGGCGGATCGAAGCCCGTCCGCGCGCGGTCTCGCTCATGCGGGTTCAGGCTCCCGGCGCTTGTTGCGGCGGCAGGCTTCCGAGCAGTGGCGCACCGCGTCCCAATTCTTCGCCCAGGCTTTGCGCCAGCTCATCGGCCGGCCGCAGGTCAGGCAGGGTTTGCTCGGCAGTGCGCGCTTGTTGCCTTTGAAGGCCTGGGACTTCGGGTCGGACATGCGGTGATTCTGGAACGATGCGGATGACCAAGCCGGTTCCGGGGCCGGACCCGACGCCCAACGCGCTGCCGGCTTACCACCCTTGCGGATCGACCCGGAAGTAGCGCGACAACTCGCCGTACAGCGCTGGGTGCGCGGCCGCCAGCAACGCCGGTTGCTCGAAGAAGTGTTCACTGACCACGGCGAAGAACTCGGCTGGGTCGGTGGCGCCATACGGGTGGATCACGCCGCTTTCACCGCGCGCCAGCCTGGTTTGCAGCGCGTTGAACTCGGCGCCCAGCACCGCCGACCAGCGCGCATAGCGGTCCCAACGGCCGAGCCAGGGCGCGCCGTTGGCCCTGCCGCTGGCTTGATCGAGCTGGTGCGCGAACTCGTGGATCACCACGTTGCGGCCGTCTTCCGGGTCGGCAGCACCGGCCAGCACACCGCCCCACGACAGCAACACCTGCCCCTGCTGCCACGACTCACCCGACAGCGCACGGCGCGACTCGTGCGCCAGACCCGCGCCGTCGACCGCCGAACGCTCGACCACAAAGGCGTCGGGATACAGCAGGACCTGTCGCAACCCGGCATAGGCATCGGCACCGCGGTTGAGCAGCAAGAGCGCAGCCTGCGCGGCGATCAGCACGCGCATCTCGTCGGTGACAACGAGCCCGGCGCACCCGATCACGGGCTTTTCGGCCAGCAGGATCTGCACATGCTTCTTCAGCTGCAGTTGCAGATCGGCAGGCAGGCGAGCGAAGGCAGGCATGCGGCGACGCAGGATCTCGCGCCACGGTGCCGGAAACGGCTGCGCAGTGACGCGCCGCCGGCGCCGCGCAGTGGCGGTGGCAGGCCCCCACAACCAAGCCCAGACCACACCGCCAAGGGCAGCGAAGAACAGCAGGGCCCAGAGCGGCGTCAGCATCGTCAGCGTGGTCACTCGGCTGATCTGGCCCCGCAGCCCGGCCTTTCAAGTCCCGCGGATCAGGGGACGTCTGCCGGGTTCACGGATTGCACCGATTGCACCAGTTGCGTCGGCTCGACTGTCAACTCGGCTGTGACCGAATGGGCGATGTAGCAGCGCCGGTGTGCGTCTTCATGCAACCGCTTGAGCTGGTCTGGGTCGGGCTGTCGCTCGCCTTCGAACCGCACCGCAGGGCGCAAGCGCACCGCGGTAATCGCCAGATCGCCACGCGCGTTGCGCGCCAGGGAGCCGACGGCCGCATCGCGATAGTCGTCCACGCACCAGCCAGCCGCAGCGGCCAGCGACAGGAACCACAGCATGTGGCAGCTGGACAGCGCAGCGACGAACAACTCCTCCGGATCGACCGCTGCGGCATCGGCCCACGGCAGCGGCACGTTCGACGGCGATGCCGATGCCTGCACCGTGGCGCCGCCATCGAAATGCAGCACATGCTGGCGGCTGTAGCGCTGGGCCTTGAAGTCGGCAGCGGATGCAGCCGAGTCGCGCTGCCAGTGGACGGTGGCCAGGTGGTCGGACTTCGTTTGGGACATCGATGGCGCTCCGATGGGCTCGCAAGAGCATGCGAACATCCAAACCATGATGATCCTTCACTACTACCCCGGCAACGCCAGCTTCGCACCGCATGTGCTGCTCAACGAGATCGGCGCCGGGTTCGAGTTGGCCCTGGTCGACCGCACGCAGAGCGCGCAGAAGTCGGCCGGCTATCTCAAGCTCAATCCCAATGGCTTGATCCCGGTGCTGCAGGACGGCGACCTGGTGCTGTACGAAGCCGCGGCGATCTGTCTGCATCTGGCCGACACCCACCCCGGCTCCGAGCTGATGCCCGCCATCGGCAGCGCCGAGCGCGCCGAAGCCACCAAATGGTTGATGTGGCTCACCAACACGCTGCAGGCCACGTTGATCCACTATTTCTACCCCGACCGTCTGGTCGATGCTGGCAACACCGAAGGCGCGGCACAGGTCAAGGCGCATTGCGAAGCGCGTGTCGGGCAATGCCTCACGCAGCTGGACCAACAACTGGCCAGCCATGACGGCCCGTGGCTGATTGGCAAGACCTACACCGTGGCCGATGCGTATGCCCTGATGCTGTGCCGCTGGACCCGTGGCTTCGCGTCGAAGCCTGCCCGCGACTACCCGCACATCGCCCCTTATCTGCAGCGCATGATGGCGCGCGATGCAGTGGCAAAAACAGTCGCGACCGAGAAGCTGCCGACGCCAGTGCTCTAGCAGCTCAGGGGCAACGCGTACAGCCTCACAACGAGCCGCCGATGCGCAGCCGCTCCAGCCGCAGTGCCAGCTGTTGGCGCAGTGACAGAAGCTGCGACCGGGCGGTGGCCAGATCGATTTCGCTAGCCCCACCGCGTCCACCCAGCTCACCCCGTTCTCCCTGCTCGATGCGTTCACGCAGCGCTTCGATGTCGCGCATCAGCTCAACCTCGGGCGGGAACACGCCCGCGTCCTTCAGCAACTTGTAGCCCATGCGCAATTCGGCTGGCGTTTGCTCGTAGCCGTCTTGCAGGTTCATTGGCTTGCCGAAGCCCTTGGCACTTCGCAACTCGCCATTGGCTTCGGATTCGGCCAGCTTGCGGCCGATGTCGTCTTCGAGCATTCGCAAGCGCTGTTCGCGGCGCTGGTTGGGGTCGACTTCAGGTGGCGGATCAGCGGTCATGTGGGCTCCTGCAGGTCGGCGGCTGCTCCGGCTGTCGAGCCTAGGCCCGAAGGTCTGCTGTCGCGGCCAACTGTCGGGTCCAGTGCCGGGTCAGCGGGGTCACCGGCCGTGCCAACTGCCGCTCGTTCAGCAGTGCCTGGCCGAGCGATCGGCGGTTTCCCAGCGCTGCGGCGGCCAGCAAGGTGTGGTCGATGAGATCGCGTTGGGCATGGCTGCCGCCCAGGCGTTGCGCGGCGTTGCGCACCGGATAGATCAGGTCGACCGCGCTGTCGGCGTCGCCGCGCGCAAACGCCAGCAAACCGCGCATCAGCGGCATGCCGACCTCGCGCGACACCAGGTGGTTGCTGCGGCGCGCGTCTTCGGCTTCCAGCGCGCGTTCGGCGCAGCGTGCCACCCAGGCTTCGGCGTCCTGAACCTCATCGGCACCCAGCATCGCCAGCACCACATGCAGGTCGTTGAAAGCGTAGTGGCCCGCTTCGCAAGGATCAAGGCCCCAGCCGTTCAACACCGCCCGAAACTGCGCGCTCATGTCGTTGGAGAGCAGATGCAGGCGCCACAGCATCGAGACCGCGTCGATGCGCTGCGCAGTTGCCTGCAGCGCCTCACCGCTGAGGTGCGCGTCGACCAGACGCAGCACGCCGGCGGTGTCCATCGCTTCCAGCCTGAAGAGGCACTTGTGCCACCACAAATGGGCTGCGAATCCGTTCCCCTCTGCCCATGCCGACTGGTGCTGGCGCAACCACACCGCGCCTTCCTCGTAGCGACCCTGCATCTCCATCACATGGGCCACCGCATGGATCGCCCACGGCGCGCGGGGTTCAGCCGCCAGCGCGCGGCGCCCGGCTTCTTCGGCCTGGGCGTGGAAGTGGTTCTCTTCCAGACCGAATGCCACCAGCGACAGCACATGCGGGTGCAGCGGGTCGGATTCGTCCCAGGCCGGCAGGGCCCGCGCCGGGCGCTGCCAGAGGCTTTGCAGGTCGCCGCGGTAGAAGTCCCACAGTTGCGCCGAATGCAGCGCCAACGCGTCGCAGGGGTGCTCCATCAAGAGACCGTCCCACACGCAACACGCGGCCTGCCAGCGGCCCTCGGCCAGCAGCACCACCGCCTTCAGATGCGCGCGCTCGCGCGGCGCTGCGGTGTCGGCGCGGGCGTCGGCGCACGCGATGTGCTGCTGCGCTTGTGGCAACAGCGTGGCTTCGGTTTGACCCAGCAGCGCCGCGGCCTTCATCACATGCGGCAGGCACCAGTCCGGATCGGCCGCGATGGCTGCATCCAGATCGGCCAGCGGTGTGTCGTAGAACGACATCATTCGCCACAGCGCCGACTCCGCTGCGTGCAGTGCCGCGGGCTGGTTGCTGCCGCAGGGGTTGCCGCGGACATCGGGGAATGACATGGGCCGAATGTAGCGCGCTGCTGTGACCGCTTTGGCCAACGCCGAAAGAAGGGCAGCCTGTTGCTTCAGCGGCTGGCGGCCATCGACCGCTGCAAGTTGGTCGCGGCTTGCGCACGCACCCTGTGGCGCAGCCAGGCCGACCAACCGAGCAACACGCCCGGCGGCCCCAGCGCTTGGCGCGACCAGCGCCAGAAATCGAAACGGTCGCGGTGGCGAGTGATCAGGCCCGCCGCGTCGAAGTCGAACTCGGCATCGATGATGTTGTGGACGATGCGCCCGGTGGCCGAGAACAGGTAGTGCGCTTCCCAATGGGCACGGTGGTCGGTGATGCCGCTGACATCGAGCTTCCAGTGCGCCATGCCTTTGGCGCGGGTGGCGATGCACAGCATGTGCCACATCGCGCCGATCTGCGAAGCACCGCGCAGCGCTCATCCCGATGCCTCCATCCGGTGTGCGCCGGCGACGCCGTGCGTGGCACCGTTCGTGCGCTGCGTTTTCCCGACATCGCCTGGCGCGATCAAGCCCAAAGCCTGCAATGCGGCGCGCAGGGCATCGGCAGGGGGTGTGGTCTGCAGCGGGCCGGTGATGGCAGCGAGACCATGGTCATCGAGCGCATGCGACACGCTCCACAAATAGCGCATGCGTGCCAGCTCGCGCCACATCGGATGCACCACGCCGACGGCACGGATCAGCCCCCATGGCAGGCTGCTGCGCTGCCATCCCCGCTGCGGGTGGATGCCGCCAGCGCCAAGCTCACCCTCGAGCAACGCGAGCAAGGCGCGGCCGTCCAGGCTGTGGCCCTCGAAGTGCAGCTGCTCGAAAGCGGACCGTTGCGGCGCCGAGGCCAATGCAACGAAAACCCGCGCCAGGTCGGGCAGATAAGCCCATGCATGCATGCGGTCCAGCGGGCCGGGGTAGACGAGTTTGCCGCGTGCGGCGTTCTTGACGATCGCCTGGTCGAGCCAGGACCCCCGACCTGCGCCGTAAAAATCGCCGGCTCGCAGCACCACGCCCTGCAGCCGTCCTGCAGCGCAAC
>JBBSPW010000166.1:0-7764 GCA_038258365.1 Burkholderiales bacterium
CAGGCGGCTGCAGCGGCTGCCAGCGGTGCCAGCTCGCCAGCGCGCAGACCCTCGATGCATTCGATCGACAACAGCCGCGCTGCTTGCGGCGCAGATTGCAGCCTGAGCGCCACTTCGCGGATGAATCCCGGCTCGGACATCGAAGCCCAGGCTGCATGCACCGAACGCGCCTGGCCGTCGGCGGTGCAGGCCTCCAACGCCAAAGACAGCGCCGCCAAGTCGACCTGCGGCAGCAGTCGGCTGCGGTGCGCCAGCGCCAGCCAGCGCGCAGCCGGCTGGTAGTCGCCGTCGACCTGCAACTGCACCCGAAGCGGGCACTCCAGATGGATCAACCCAGACTCGCGGTCGACCATGCGGAACTGCGCCAGGCGCACGCGCCCTTCGCCCAGCGCAGCAGCGATCTGCTGGCGCCACGCACGGGCGCCGGCACGCGCAGATGCACCGGTGTCGAGCGCTGCAGCGCTGGGCCCATCGACGGTGGCTTGTGGGGTTGGTGCCGCCAATGTCGAGTCGGCCAAAGCTTCGGCGTGGGCCAGCGCCACATCGGCCAGCGCCAGCGCGTCGCCGCTGTCGAGGTCACGCAAGCCATCGGCCGCGCCGACCGCGGTTTCGGCACTGGCGGCTCGCAACGCTGACGATGCAGCGAGTGTGGTGCGAAGCGACTCGGCAGTTTCGTCGGCCACTCCGGGTACGGGCAAGCAGAGCGCGAAATCCGAGCCGTTCAGACGGCCAGCGAAGGTGCCCGGCACGCGGTCGACATAGGTCAGCAGTACATCGGCCACGGCGCGCAGCACTTGGTCGGTGGCGGTATGGCCCAGCCGAAGGTTGAGCGATTCCAGCTGCGGCACACGCACCAGGATCAACGCCACTCCCGGGCCGCCCGACTCTGCCAGGCCCTGCTGAAGTTGGGCGATGAAGTGGGTGCGCAGCGGCAACCCTGTGACTGCGTCCTGCTGAGCCTGCTGCTGCAGCAGCGCGACCTGTTCGGCCTGGGCGGCGAACACGTCGCGCATGCGTCGCACCAGGCTGTTCATGCTGCGCGTCAGGCCCCGCAATTCCGGCAGGCGCGGCTCATGGGCCTCGACGAACCGTCCCTGGCCCAGCGCTTCGGCCTGCTGCACCGTGGCCTGCAGCGGCTGCAACCACAGCCGCAGCATGGCGAACACCACCAGTGCAGCCACCACCGCCAACACCAGCATCAAGCCCGCGGTGCGCTGCATTGCGTCCCACAGCGCGTCTTGCGACCCGTGGGTTTGCGACAGCACCCGCACGCTGCCCAGCGGCTGCCAGCCGGCGCTGACCTGCGCCTGCCCGGCCTCGGCATCCAGCGGCAAGGCTGTGCTGAACCAAGCCGGCGCTCGCCCCGGCTGGGGCGGCTGCTGAAGGTCGATCAGGGTGCGGCCGTCGGCCGTCTGCATCGTGATGCGCCGGTAATGACCCAGGTCGAATTGCGCAGCGGCCACGGTTCGCAGCGCAGCCAGATCGCCGCCCTGCTGCGACAGCGCGAGTGCCAGCGCGGCAGCGGCGTCGCGGTTGCGCAGCTCCAACTGGCGCAGCAACACGTCGCGCGCGCCCACGCTGTGAATCGACAAGCTGCCCAGCAGGGCCAGCAGCAGCATGGCCACGACCAACAGGGCGAGCCTCCGGGTCAGCGTCATTGCGGGCCACCGTGGGTCATGGAAAGCCTTCCTCTCGAGTTCGGAGCCAGACCTCGCGCCAGCGCGACAGTCGCACGAGCGGGTCGCCGGCAGGCTGGCTGCCCTGCCACAAACCTTCGGCGTTGAAGCTGAAGACGGGTGTGAGGTCGAGCCGCTTCGAAGCGGGCAGCATGTCCGCTCGCAAATTGTCCAGCACCAGTGGGTCGGCGCTAATGGGGTCGTCGGCCAGTTGGGTGGCAGCCGGGCCCGGTGTCGGTTTGGGAGATCGGCTGGCAGCGCCCGAATCGCTTGCGACGCCTGCAACGCCAGGGCCGTGGTAGGCCAGCACCATGTGCGGCTGCGCTGCTGCCAGCCCCGGCAACCGCGCCCGCACATACACCAGTTGCAGGCGCTGCGGCGCCACGCCGGCGGCCAGCAGGGTCGCGTACTTGGCGATCGCATAGTCCTCGCAATCGCCGCTTCCCTGCTGCAGCAATTCCAGCGGGCTGGCCCAGTAGTCCTCCTGGCCCCAGACCTGCTGATCGGTCTGGAAGGCGATGCGGCGGTTGTAGAAGTCGTTGACCAGCTTCAAGCGGGCGGGGTCGTCCAGCAGAGCGGCCTCCTTCAGCAGGGCCTGCAGCGCCGGCACGGCTGCCACCGCCGCCGGGCCGCGGAGCGCGGCGGCTGAAGACATGCGGGCGGCATCCCAGGCCAGTGCGGGTGCCAGAAGGCCAACGGTTGCGGAAACGGCAATCGCGTTCTGCAGCAGCCGTAGGAGCCGGCCGCGATTCAGCCGGCGGCCATTGTCCAGCCGCGATACGGACCCTGCAGATTGCAGGCAGGCGGGCGCCGGAGCCGCGGCAGACATCGGCGCAGATCACGGCATCGAAGGCATGGTCTTGTAGATCGTCCGATTGCCGTCGCACTTGAGTGACACGCCTCAAAAAGCAAGAAACCCGCACGCGGCGGGCTTCTTGAGGAGCAGCGGACGAATCAGGCAGTGGCTGCGCGCAACCTGACTGAGAACTCCTGCAACGCAGCAATACCGCTTTCCTCGGCCTTGCGGCACCAGGCCTGCAGATCGGCGACCAATTGATCGGCCGACACACCGGTGCGCGTCCACAGAGCACGCAACTCTTCGCGCATCGCGACCAGCTTGGCCAACTGCGGGCTGTTGCGCAAGGCTTGCGCCAGGCTCGGCTTGACACCATGCGGAATCTTGTCGTCGTCGCGGTGCAGCCAGGCCTTGGCCGCCTGCAGGTTGCGCAGGTGCACGGTGTGCCCTTCGGCGGAACCCCCTGCTGCAGCCTGTGCTTTCAGCCGAGCCGTCTCGCTTCTCACGGCAGCCTTGACGCTGGAGGCATAGCGCGCCATCACTTCATAGCGGTTGGCAATGATCGCTTCCAGCGTCTTGCCATCGGCCAGCGGCTTGACATCGCCCATCGCCAGGCGCGGCACGGTCTTGCGAACGGTGGCCAGGCCCATCAGTTCCAGGCTGCGGATGTAGAGCCAGCCGATGTCGAACTCATAGGGTTTCACCGACATCTTGGCCGATGTCGGAAAGGTGTGGTGGTTGTTGTGCAACTCTTCGCCGCCGATCAGGATGCCCCAGGGCGACAGGTTGGTCGACGCGTCGGCCGCCTCGAAGTTGCGGTAGCCCCACCAGTGGCCGAGGCCATTGATGATGCCGGCGGCGGTGATCGGAATCCAGGCCATCTGCAAGGCCCAGATAGCGGCCCCGGCTGCACCGAACAGCACCATGTTAACCACCAACATCAAGCCCACGCCTTGCCAGCTGAAACGGGTGTAGAGGTTGCGCTCGACCCAGTCGTCAGGCGTGTTGTGCCCATACTTGGTCATGGTTTCGGCCACACGGGACTCGGCGCGATAGAGCTCGGCGCCGGTCAGCAGCACGGTCTTGATGCCCCGCGTTTGCGGGCTGTGCGGGTCTTCTTCGGTTTCGCACTTGGCGTGGTGCTTGCGGTGGATGGCCACCCATTCCTTGGTCACCATGCCGGTGGTCAGCCAAAGCCATCCGCGGAAGAAATGCGAAATCACCGGATGCAGCTCCAGCGAGCGGTGCGCCTGGGAACGGTGCAAATAGATCGTCACCGCAGCGATCGTGATGTGGGTGAACACCAGAGCCACCACCACCAATTGCCACCACGAGGCCGCCAGCAGGCCATTGGCCAGCCAGTCCACCACCGCGTCGTGCGCAAGCCACATCTGTTCCATCAAGGGGTTCCTCGGGTCGGGCGTGATTGAATCAACCCCGCATTGTAAGGGGTGCGGGTTCAGCAGGCGATGGTGGAAGAAACTCCACAAAACCTGCGCGGCTGATCACCGTGTGTGCGTCAGTGCCTGCTTTCAAACCAGCAGAGGGACTGCGAACATTGACGTCAGATGGCGCCAATTGAAGGCGATTTCAATGGCGTTGCCACACCGCGGCGAAAAACCCGTCACCGCGTTGCATGTGAGGCCACAGTCTCATGTACGCACCGGCGACCAGCCCGGATGCCGCGTCGACCCGCGCCCCTTCCAACGCCTGCAGCGCTGGCACCGGCTCGAATGTCTGCGCATGGCCGGCGGTGAACGCGTCCGCCACCGACTCGTTCTCCGCCACCAGCAGGCTGCAGGTGGCATAGACCAGCCGCCCGCCGGGTTTCAACAGCCGCGCCGCGCCCGCCAGGATCGCTGCCTGCGTGGCAGCCATCTCCTTGACGATCTGCGGTGACTGGCGCCATTTCAGGTCCGGATGGCGGCGCAACGTGCCGAGCCCCGAGCAAGGCGCGTCGACCAGCACGCGGTCGATCTTGCCGGCCAGCCGCTTGATGCGGTCGTCGCGCTCGTGGGCGATCTGCGCCGGGTGCACATTGGACAAGCCGCTGCGCGCCAGCCGCGGCTTCAGCGAATCGAGCCGGTGGCCCGAGGTGTCGAAGGCATAGAGCCGCCCGGTGTTGCGCATCGCCGCGCCCAACGCCAGGGTCTTGCCGCCGGCGCCGGCGCAGAAGTCCACCACCATCTCGCCACGCCGGGCATCGGTGATGGCGGCGAGCAGTTGGCTGCCTTCGTCCTGCACTTCGACCCGGCCCTGGGTGTACAGATCGAGCTTGCTGAGCGACGGCCGGCCTTCGATGCGCAGGCCGAGTGGGGCATGCGGCGTGGGCGTGGCCGTGACGCCAGCCGCAGCCAGTTCGGCCTGCACCTCTTCTCGCTTGGCCTTCTGCGCATTCACGCGCAGGTCCAGCGGTGCCGGCACGGCCAGCGCCTCGACCAGCTCCCAGAACCGATCGCCCAACTGCGCTTTGAGCGGCGCAGCGATCCAGTCCGGCAGGTTGTGGCGCAGCTTCTCCGGCAGCGTGGCCTGGTCGATGGCTTGCACCTGCGCCAGCCAGGCTTGCTCATCGACCGTCAGCGCGGCTTTGAGAAAGGCTTCGTTGCCCTGCCAAGCGAGCATCGACAAGCGCCGTTCCAGCGGGCCGTGACCGCTCTGCGCCAGATGCGCATAGAGCAGCCGGCGCCGCAGCACCGCCACCGCGGTTTCGGCCAGCGCCTGACGCTCGCGCGAAGCCAGGTCGCGGTGGGCCTTGAAGAAACCCGTCAGCACCATGTCGGCCGGCTTGTCGAAAGCCAGCACCGCGCGCAGCAGCTCGGTGCTCAGGTCCAAAAGGGCGGCAGGATGCATGGGCGATTCAGGCTTTCAGATCAGCACCTGCGATGCACCACCGGTGTGGCGCACGCAGCCTGCTTCGATGGCCAGCCGCCCTTCGACGAACCAGCGCACCGACAGCGGGTAGATGCGGTGCTCGGTGGCCAGCACACGGGCCGCCAGTGCGGCTTCGTCGTCGCCCGGCAGCACCGCCACAGCAGATTGCATCACGATCGGGCCGTGATCCAGCGCAGCGGTGACCACATGCACCGTGGCACCCACCACCTTGCAGCCGGCAGCCAGGGCGCGGCGGTGGGTGTGCAAACCGGGGAATGCCGGCAGCAGCGACGGGTGGATGTTGAGCATGCGGCCTTCGTAGCGTTCGACGAAGGCCGGGCCCAGGATGCGCATGAAACCGGCCAGCACCAGCAGGTCGGGCTCGAAAGCATCGAGCTGGCATGCCAGCTCGGCATCGAAGGCCTCTCGGTCTGCATGCGCACGGTGGTCGACGACGGCGGTTGCGATGCCCTGCGCCGCCGCAAAGCGCAGGCCCGCTGCGTCGGCGCGGCTCGATACCACCGCCACCACCTGCGCGGACCAGCCTTCCTGCGCGCAGCGCCGCACCACGGCTTCCATGTTGGAGCCGCGTCCCGAGATCAGGATCACGATGCGTTTGGTCATTGGCGCGGCAGTTTAGCGACGCGATGCGGTGACCAGCGCACGCCGGTCGACCTGAGACAATGCGCGCCGTTCCCGCAGCCGGCCTGTTCATGCAACCGCCACCCGCTTCCACTGTTTCCATCGCGACTGCAGAGTCCACGACGCCGATGCCGCCTTCGCTTCGGTCTCGCGTGCTTTCCGGCATGCGCCCCACCGGCGCTTTGCATTTGGGTCACTACCACGGCGCCTTGAAGAACTGGGTGCGGTTGCAGGACCAGCACGAGTGCTTCTTCTTCGTCGCCGACTGGCATGCACTGACCACGCACTACGAAGAGCCCGAGGTGATGGAGCGCTATGTCTACGACATGGTGATCGACTGGATCGCTGCCGGGCTGGACCCCGAGCGCAGCACGATCTTCATCCAGAGCCGCCTGCCCGAACACGCCGAGCTTTTCACGCTGCTGGCGATGGGCACGCCGCTGGGGTGGCTGGAACGCGTGCCGACCTACAAGGACCAGATCGAGAAGCTGAAGGACCGCGACCTGGCCACCTACGGATTCCTGGGTTATCCGCTGCTGCAGGCTGCCGACATCCTGATCTACCGCGCATCGCAGGTGCCGGTGGGCGGTGACCAGAGCGCCCATGTGGAACTGACGCGGGAGGTCGCCCGCCGTTTCAACCACCTGTACGGGCGCGGTTCCGGTTTCGAGGCGAAAGTGGCCGCGGCGCTTGCCAAATTGCCGAAGGACGACGCGCGGTATTTCGAGAAGCAACGAAAGGCCTTCGGCGAAACCGGCAGCGCCGAGGCGCTGGCCAAAGGCGAAGGCATGGTGCGCAAGGCCGCAACCAGCGTGCCCGACTGGACCGAATCCGACAGCGAACTGCTGCACGGCCACCTGAAAGGCAGCGGCAAGACCATCCTGACTGAGCCGCAAGCCTTGCACACCGAAGTGACCACCCTGCCCGGTTTGGACGGCGGCAAGATGAGCAAGAGTGTCGGCAACACGGTGCTGATGCGCGACCCGCCCGAGGTGGTGACGAAGAAAATCCGCGGCATGGTCACCGACCCGGCGCGCGTGCGGCGCACCGACCCCGGCGACCCGCAAAAATGTCCGGTCTGGCAGTTTCACAAGGTCTACAGCAACGCCGCCACGCAGGACTGGGTGGTGCAAGGATGCACGACTGCAGGCATCGGCTGCCTGGACTGCAAACAGCCGGTGATCGATGCCATCGTGGCCGAGCAGACCCCCTGGCGCGAGCGCGCCGAGGCCTACCTTGCCAACCCCAAGCAGGTGCACTGGATCGTCGAGATGGGCACCGAGCGCGCGCGCACCGTGGCCCGGCAGACGATGAAGGATGTGCGCGGTGCGATGGGCTTGAACTACTGATTCCTGCAGACCAGAACATGAGCCTTCAGACCATCGACTTGAACCCGATCGGCACGCCGGCGGCCACGATCATCGTGCTGCACGGCCTGGGTGCCGACGGCACCGACTTTCTGCCGTTTGCCGACCAGCTCGACCTGTCGGCGATCGGTCCGGTTCGATGGGTGTTTCCGCGCGCGCCGCAGCGCGCCGTGACCATCAACGGCGGCTACCGGATGCGGGCCTGGTACGACATCCTGGGAGCCGACCTGGTCAAGCGCGAGGACGAAGCCGGCTTGCGCGAATCGATCGCAGATGTGCAGCAACTGTTGAACGCCGAAGTGGCGCGCGGCGTGCCGGCCGGTCGCATCGTGCTGGCCGGGTTCTCGCAGGGTTGTGCGGTGACGCTGGGTGCGGGCCTGCGCTATCCGCATCGGCTGGGCGGGTTGGCCGG
>JBBSPW010000167.1:0-7655 GCA_038258365.1 Burkholderiales bacterium
GATCAAGGTGGGCTTTTCTCGCATCGATGTGCCGTCGGGCACCAGGCCGCAGCCTTCGATGTCGATGTACAGGTGCACGCCGGTCTCGATCTGGATTCGCATGGCGGCACTGTAAGCGTGAGCGGGAAGGGTGCGTGGGTCGCGCGATATGCTGACCCGACCCGTTTCAGCGAGCCTGTTTGCGATGCCGTCGACCCCGCTCTACCTGGACCTGCAAACCTGGCCGCGGCGCGACGCCTACGCCTACTTTCGCGACTTCGATAAACCGTTTTTCAATGTTTGCACACGCCTGGATGTGACTCGGCTCAAGGGGGCTGCCAAAGCATTCGCCGGCGGCAGCTTCTCGCTGGCCTGCCACCGCATTGCCTTGCTGTTGGCAAACAGGATCGAGCCTTTTCGCTACCGCATCGAGGACGCCGACGATGCAGGCGACCCGGGCGGCGGCGCGCCGCGGGTGCGCATCCACGACCGCCTGCGCGGCGGGATGACGGTGCTGCGCAACGACGACAGCTTCGGCTTCGCCTATCTGGAGCCGCATGCGAGCTATGTGGACTTCGCCACCCACGGCGCGGCGGCCATCGCCGCGGCGAAAGACCCGCGGGCCCGGTTCGACCCGCGCCTGGACGATGTGGCGGTGATCCATTTCACGACCCTGCCGTGGATCCATTTCACGAGCTTCTCGCATGCCCGCAACTGGCGCCGCAGCGGGCGACCCACCGACTCGATCCCGAAGATCGCCTTCGGCCGGGTGGATGCCGAACGTGCCCGCACCGGAGACGAACGCTTGTGGATGCCGCTGTCGGTGGAGGTGCACCACGCGCTGATGGACGGGCTGCACGTGGGGCGCTACATCCAGGCCTTCGAAGCGGCGATGCAGAACCCGGAGCCATTTCTGCGCGATTGACGGCCTGAGCAGGTACGCATGGCACGGCCTTTGCGGCCGAAGCGCGCATGACTTCGACTGCAGCCTGCGACCCGCCGGCATCAGACCGCCTGACGCTGCTGCTGCAAAGCACCGGCGAGGGCATCTTCGGCATCGACTTGGGTGGGCAATGCACCTTCGTGAACCGCGCCGCCGCGCAGATGCTCGGCTGGCGCACCGAAGAGGTGCTGGGTCAGAACATGCATGCGCTGATCCACCACTCGCATGGCGACCACAGCCATTACCCCGAAGCCGACTGCCCGATCTTCAACGCCTTTCGCCGCGGCTTGCCCTGCCGCATCGACGACGAGGTGCTGTGGCGCAAGGACAAGAGCCCCTTTGCCGCCGAATACAGCAGCTACCCGGTGATCGAGGGTGGGCAGGTGCAGGGCGCCGTGGTCACCTTCGTCGACATCACCGAGCGCAAGCGCAGCGAAGAATTGCTGCGCCGCACGAACGACGAGCTGGCAACGGCCAACGCCGCGCTGGCGCAGGCCAACGACCGCCTGGAACGCCGGGTGGCCGACCGCACCCAGCAATTGCGCGATCTGGCCAACCACCTGGAGACGGTGCGCGAAGCCGAGCGCAAGCGCATCGCGCGCGACATCCACGACGAACTGGGATCGCTGCTGGTGGCGTTGAAGATGGACACCCACTGGCTCAGCGGGCGTCTGCCCGACCACCCCGGCCACCCGGAGCGGCCCGGCCTGCGGGCCAAATGCCACCGCATGGGGCGCTTGATCGACACCGCGGTCGACAACGTCGGCCGCATCATCACCGACCTGCGGCCCAGCATCCTCGACCACCAGGGTTTGTGGGCGGCCTTGGAATGGCAGGCGCAGGAATTCATCGACAGCAGCGAACTCGACGCCACGCTGCAGGTGCATGTGGCGGCCGGCGTGGCGCCGCCCGAAGGCGGGCAGGCGATTGCGGTGTTTCGCATCTTTCAGGAGATGCTGAGCAATGTCGCGCGGCATGCCATGGCGCGCTGTGTTCGCATGCAGGTCACCGTCGACGACCCGCCCGACCCCGTGCTGTACATCGATGTGCGAGACGACGGCATCGACGCGCCGGCGCAAGCGTTGGCGGCGCCACACGCCTGGGGTGTGATCGGCATGCGTGAACGCGCCGGCCATTTCGGCGGCAGGCTGACGATCGACAGCGCGCCCGGACAGGGCACGCGGGTGCGCCTGGCGATGCCGCTGCAGAAAAGCGGCGCAAGGCCACTGCCATGATCCGCGTGCTGATCTGTGACGACCACCAGATCGTGCGCCAGGGCATCCAGCAAATCCTCGCCGATGCGCCCGATCTGAGCCTGGCTGGCGAGGCCGCCACCGGCCCCGACGCCTTGGCGCGGGTGCGCGAAGGTGGCATCGACGTGGTGCTGCTGGACATTGCGATGCCGCAGCGCGACGGGCTCGATGTGCTGCGCCAGCTGAAGAGCGAATTCCCGAAGCTGCCGGTGGTGATGCTGTCGACCTATCCCGACCGCCAGTACGCGGTGCGCAGCCTGAAGCTGGGCGCGGCCGGCTATCTGAACAAGAGCGCCGGCGCCGAGCAGTTGATCGACGCGATCCGCCATGTCGCCACCGGCAAGCTCTTCATCACCCCAGTGGTGGCCGAACTGTTGGCGGCTGCGCTGAATGCGCCGCTCGCCAGAGCCCTGGGCGCCGATGGCGAGAACCGGCCGTTGCACGAGGGACTGTCGCACCGCGAATACCAGGTCTTTCGCCTGCTGGCGGCCGGCCGCAGTGTGGGCGAGATCGCCGAACAGCTGGTGCTGGCGGCCAACACCGTCAGCACCTACCGGGCCCGGATTCTGGACAAGACAGGGGTGCGCAACGATGTCGAGCTGGCGTTGTATGCGGTGCGGCAGCAAATCGTCTGATGGCGTGAGCCCCGTCAATCGGGCTGGGTGGGCTTCGGTTCCGGCTTCGGGTGTGGACTCGGCAACAACCCGAAATGCCGGGCCGCACGTTGCGCATCGGCATCGGCCTTGGTCAGCACCGCTTCAAGGGTTTTCAGGTAGGCGTGCGGTAGCGCGTGTTCGCGCGCGCCCGTCAGCACCAGAGCGTGGTACCAGTCGTAGGGCACCGAATCCGGGTCGGTCTTGAGGGCGATGTAGGCCCAGGCCTGCAGCGTGCGTCGGTCGCTCATCTCGATCGTGACCTGTCGCTCGGCGTAGCCCACGCCCAGGGTTTCGGCAGCATCCAGCGCCGGCTTGTCGCTCAGGTGGATGTGCCAAACAACGCCGTGCACCTGGCTGTCTGATGCGCTGTCGCCGCAAGGCACCACATCGCACTTGCCCGACCCATCGGTGGCGGCCTTGTGCCAGCGCAGCGCGTGCTGGCGCAACACGCCGGTGCCCACCACGGACGCCGACGGCGTTCGCTCCCGCAGCCGGCTCGACAGCAGGTTCGAGCCATAGGCAAAGTACAGAAAGCTCGGCGCATCGTCCATGCCGGGATCGTAGTCCGGGCGCTTGTAGTGCCAGCACTACAGCAACTTCCCCCTGGCCCCGATGTTGCATGGGACCGGTCCTGCCTAGCATCGATTGACTGTCTTCAAGGGACCCCGCCATGACGCCGTTCGACCCGTATGACGCCGACCGCCCGCTGACGATGCGCTGCAGTTGCGGAGCGCATGCATCGGCCAGCGAACATGCCGTGGCCGAACTTCGCAGCCGCAGCGAAAGCGCCGAATTCGAGGCCACTTCCAACAACTTCGTCGAAGCCACATTGGTCAAGGCGCTGTTCCCGCAAGACAGCGTGCGCCGTCGCTTCCTGCAGGCGGTGGGCCGCGGTGGCGCGATGGCTGCCATTGGCAGCGTCGTGCCGATTGCCAGCCTGCAAGCCATGGCGCAAGAAGCGGGCAAGCCGGGCACGCTCGAGAAGAAGTCGTTGAAGATCGGCTTCATCCCCATCACCTGTGCCACGCCGTTGATCATGGCCGCGCCGCTGGGCTTCTACCAAAAGCAGGGGCTCGACGTGCAGGTGGTCAAGACGGCCGGTTGGGCGCTGATCCGCGACAAGATGCTCAACAAGGAGTACGACGCCACGCACTTCCTGAGCCCGATGCCGCTGGCCATCAGCATGGGGGTGGGCAGTGTCGCCACGCCGATGAACGTGGCCACGATCCAGAACACCAACGGGCAGGCGATCACGCTGGCCAACAAGCACAAGGACAAGCGCGACCCGAAGCAGTGGAAGGGCTTCAAGTTCGCGGTGCCCTTCGAGTATTCGATGCACAACTTTCTGCTGCGCTACTACGTGGCGGAGTCCGGCATCGACCCCGACCGCGACATCCAGATCCGCGTGGTGCCGCCGCCCGAGATGGTGGCCAACCTGCGTGCCGGCAACATCGACGGCTACCTGGGCCCGGATCCGTTCAACCAGCGCGCGGTGTACGAGGAAATAGGCTTTCTGCACCTGCTGACCAAGGACCTCTGGAACGGACACCCCTGCTGCGCGTTCGGCACCAGCACCGAATTCATCCAGCAGAACCCGAACACCTTCGCGGCGCTGTACCGCGCGGTGCTGAACGCGGCGGCGATGGCGCGCAAGGCCGAGAACCGCGAACTGATCGCGAAGGTGATCTCGCCCGCGGCCTACCTGAACCAGCCCGAGACCGTGGTGGCGCAGGTGCTGACCGGCAAGTTCGCCGACGGCCTGGGCAATGTCAAGAACGTGCCCGACCGCGCCGACTTCGACCCCATGCCCTGGCAGAGCATGGCGGTGTGGATGTTGACCCAGATGCAGCGCTGGGGCTATGTGAAGGGCGATGTCAATTACAAGCAGATCGCCGAGCGGGTGTTCCTCTTGACCGACGCCAAAAGGCAGATGAAGCAGTTGGGCATGCCGGTGCCGCCCGGGGCCTATCCCAAGTTCACGATCATGGGCAAGGAGTTCGACGCCGACAAGGCCAAGGCGTACGCGGGCAGCTTCGACATCGGCCGGGCCTGAACGCGTGAAGGCACATTCGCCCCGGCTGCGCTCGGGCTTGCTGTCGCTGGCGATCCTGGCTTGCGTGCTGGCGATCTGGCATGTGGCCACGCTGCCGCAGGCGTCGGTGGCGCGCACCGGGCCACCGTTGACAGCCGAGCAGATCGAGTACGCCAGGTTGCTGGGCAAGGACCCTGGTGTGTCCAACGGCAACGACGGCGCGGCCAAGTCGGGCTTCCCCACGCTGTCGCAGATGGCTGCGGTGGCGGTCAAGAACCTGTCGGCACCGTTCTATGACAACGGCCCCAACGACAAGGGCGTGGGCTTGCAGTTGCTGTACTCGCTCGGTCGCGTGGCGCTGGGCTATCTGCTGGCCGCGCTGGTGGCGATCCCGCTCGGTTTCGTGATCGGCATGAGCCCACTCATCTACCGCGCACTCGACCCGTTCATCCAGGTCTTGAAGCCGATCTCGCCTTTGGCGTGGATGCCGTTGGCGCTGTACACGATCAAGGACAGCAACGCGAGCGGCATCTTCGTGATCTTCATCTGCAGCGTGTGGCCGATGCTGATCAACACCGCTTTCGGCGTGGCCGGCGTGCGGCGTGAATGGCTCAACGTGGCACGCACCCTGGAAGTCTCGCCGCTGCGCAAGGCCTTCCTGGTGATCCTGCCCGCCGCTGCGCCCACCATCCTGACGGGCATGCGCATCAGCATGAGCATCGCCTGGCTGGTGATCGTGGCCGCCGAGATGCTGGTGGGTGGTACCGGCATCGGCTACTTCGTCTGGAACGAGTGGAACAACCTGAGCCTGCCGAACGTGATCTTCGCGATCCTGGTGATCGGGGTGGTGGGCATGTTGCTGGACCTGATCTTCGCCAGGTTGCAGAAGGCGGTGACCTATGCCGACTGATCAGAAGGCGTTCCTGAAGATCGAAGGTCTCAGCAAACGTTTCCCCGGCGCGGCCGAGCCGGTTTTCGACGGCATCAACTTCGTCATCGAACAAGGCGAATTCGTTTGCATCGTCGGCCACAGTGGCTGCGGCAAGACCACCATCCTGAATGTGCTGGCGGGGCTGGAATCGGCCAGCAGCGGCCATGTGTTCATGGACAACCGCGAAATCGCCGGCCCCAGCCTGGAACGCGGCGTGGTGTTTCAGGGCCATGCGCTGATGCCTTGGCTGACGGTGCGCGGGAACATCGCCTTTGCGGTGCGCAGCAAGTGGCCGCAGTGGTCGGCCGCGCAGGTGCGTGAGCATGTCCAACGCTATGTGCAGATGGTGGGGCTGACCGCAGCGATCGACCAGAAACCATCGGCGCTCTCGGGTGGCATGAAGCAGCGCGTGGGCATTGCGCGCGCCTTTGCGATCCAGCCGCGCATGCTGTTGCTGGACGAGCCCTTCGGTGCGCTCGATGCCTTGACGCGCGGCACGATCCAGGACGAGCTGCTGCGCATTTGCCACGAGACGCACCAGACCGTGTTCATGATCACCCACGATGTCGACGAAGCCATGCTGCTGGCCGACCGCATCCTCTTGATGAGCAACGGTCCGCAAGCACGCGTGGCCGAGATCGTGAAGAACACGATGCCGCGTGACCGCACCCGCGCGAGCCTTCACCACGACCCGCGCTACTACCCGATCCGCAACCACCTGGTCGACTTCCTCGTCGCTCGTTCGAAGGACCTGTCCCATGGCCGAGCCCCTGCGCAGCCGTTGGAGGTCAGCCCGGGGTTGCAGCCGGACCCGCCCGCCCTTGTTCAACCGATCCCCGTTCCAGCCATCCCATTCAGGAGAATTGCATGAGCCGCATCGAAGTCACCGAGAAGATCATCACCGCCAAGGTCAGCAAGGGCCTGAACTGGTCTGACATCGCCAGGCAGGTCGGTTTGAGCAAGGAATGGGTCACCGCGGGCTGCCTGGGTCAGATGCAGTTCAACCCCCAGCAGGCCGCCACCGTCGCCAAGCTCTTCGACCTGACCGAAGCCGAGACGCAGTGGCTGATTGTGGTGCCCTACAAAGGCAGCCTGCCCACCGCGGTGCCCACCGACCCGCTGATCTACCGCTTCTACGAACTGGTCAGCGTCTACGGCACCACCTTCAAGGAATTGATCCATGAAGAGTTCGGCGACGGGATCATGTCGGCGATCGATTTCAAGATGGACCTGCAGCGCGAGGCGCATGCCAATGGCGACCGCGTAAACATCGTGATGTCGGGCAAGTTTCTGCCCTACAAATCCTATTGATCTCCTTTCGCTTCCACAACGCCAATTGCAAGGGTTGCCATGACTGAACAAATTTCCTCCCGCCGCTCGGCGCTGAAAGCCGGCATCGCCGGCGCCCTCGCCGTGCCGGCCATCGCACACGCCCAATCGAGCAGCTTCTCCTGGAAGATGACCTCGGCCTATGGCAAGGGCTCGCCGTTCTACATGGAAGGCCCGGGCTCGGCCACCGACTTGGCCAAACGCATCGACGCGATGTCGGGCGGGCGCTTGAAGATCCAGGTCTTCGGCGCCGGTGAGTTGATCCCGGCACTCGAAGGCTTCGATGCGGTGCGCGCGGGCACGGTCGAGATGAACCATGCCAACTCGTACTTCTGGACCGGCAAGACCGCCGCGGCGCAGTACTTCTGTGCGGTGCCCTTCGGTCTCAATTTTCAGGGTGTCAACGGCTGGCTGTACGACGGCGGCGGCATCGATCTGTGGAACGAGGTCTACAGGCCCTTCGGCATGGTTGCCATGCCGTGTGGCAACACGGGCGTGCAGATGACGGGCTGGTTCAAGAAAGAGATCAAGA